>JANXZZ010000284.1 GCA_025355245.1 Pseudomonadota bacterium
GGACAATGGCAGCTGCTACCGGGCTAACGAGACGATCGACTTTGCCATCCACTTGGGTCTGGTTCCGTGCTTCACGCCGGTGCGCAGCCCACAGTCGAACGGCATGGCCGAGGCTTTCGTAAAAACGTTCAAGCGCGATTATGTGTACGTTCACGATCGTCCCGACGCTCAAACCGTCTTGACCCAGTTACCGCAGTGGTTCGAGGACTACAACGAGAACCATCCGCACAAAGGCCTGCGTCTGAAGTCACCTCGTGAGTTCATCCGCAGCTTTCAACCCGCGGCCTGTCCGGTTGGATGGGGGGCCACTCCACTCTCAACGTCGGTCATCTGCGGCTTCTACTTCTGGTGGATTGTTCACGTCCGAACCCACGGCGGGGCAATTCGGTTCAGCGGCCTTCTCGAGACGATAATTGCGCTGGTGGTCGTGCAGGTCGTGTTGACGGTGGCGGCTGCGATGGTCACGCCGAAGGAAGCAAAAGCGCCTCGAGACGAGCGCGAGAAACTGATCGAGCTCAAGGCTACCCGGATCGCCTACTCGGGCCTCGCGACGAGCGTTGCGGTCGCGTGTTTTTTCGGCGCGATCGAGCCGCCGATCGTCTTCGATACCAACGCGCTGCTTTTTCTGATGGTCGCAGCCGAGGTGATGCGCTCAGGCTGCCAGATCATCCAATACCGGTGCAGCACCTGAGATGCCGAAGATCCAAAACGAGATCCGGCGGCTGCGCTTCGAGCACGGCGAAATGACACAACAGGTGCTGGCCGACAAGATCGGCGTCACTCGCCAGACCGTCAACGCGATCGAGCTCGGAAAGTACTCGCCGTCGCTTGAGGCCGCATTTCGAATCGCCGCCGTGTTTGGCATGCCGCTCGAGAGCGTATTCCGCTATTCCGAGGAATGAGGGCAGACTCCGATGGCCGCGTAGCCGTCGCTTGCCAAAGTGAAGCCGCTGGCTGGCGGCCGCAGATCGGAGCGGGGCGGGTGGCGAACGCCCGGATGCGACCCGGCGGCACCTCGCCTTAAGCGTGGCCTCGAGGGTCTCCAGCGATGTCAGTGGCGCGCCGATTCACGCCCGCTCCGCGCGATGCACGTCGACGGGCCAACGTCGTTCCATGGAGCTTCCAGGATGGCTTGGCGATGAACGCACCGTCGTTACTTGACCTTGGCGCAGTCCTCGGTATCCGTCGCAGAACCACCGCTTGACGAGGTACCCGCGTCAAAATCGCGCACGACGTAGTGCGTGTCGTCGATACGCTCAAATTCGCTGCGGCTGACCGGCGTCATCCATCCACTGTCAAAAACATACCCAGTCTCGCTGGCGCGCCCTTCGCGAAAGCCGTTATTTTCCCAGACTACGTAACTGCCCCAGGCGCCGAAGCCTACCCCCTTGAATCGACCCGTGGCCTTATCGTAGGTCGTCAGAAATTCACCGATCAATTTTTCGCCAAGTCGCATAGTCTCGCGCATGATTCGCCGGTCGTAGGCCCATTCATACTCGGCGCTGACGTCCCGGTCCGGCGTGCCCGCCTGGGTGACATGGCAAGTCCAGATTCCAATCATGAAGCCGTAGTCGGACTCGAGGGAGTGAGGCGCCGGCGCATCACTTGCACGGCCGGCGTTGCTGAATAGAAGCGCCAGCGGAATGGCACCTGCCACGGCGCGCAAAAATCGCTTGTTCATCGGAGACCTCTCGGCAGCGGACGGCACCGCTTTGATTTGCTTTGCTCAGAATCGGGAGGGGCCACGCTGAATCCGCCTTCCCGCGGCGGCGCGGCGCGCCCGCTTCGAGGCGTCAGATCGCGGGCACACCCGTATTGTAGCGTGGGGTCGTTTGCGGCCAATCAGCGACCGTCGGGGGTGAACCACTTATCGGGACACGAAGATTGCGACGATCAAGCTGGCGAGCAGGGCCAACAGAAAAAATGCCGGCACCGGAAAAATGTAATGCCAGGAGATGAATCCGCTGGCCGCGGTGGCCAACGCAATCACGCCAACCATCGAGCGCACGCGCCGGGCGTCGGTGGGCGCCGCACCGGCGAGCTGCCAAAGCAGCACGGCCAGCATTAGCTCGGCCACCGACAACGAATATCCAAAGCCCATGTAGAAGTCGAGGTAGCTGCGGCTGACCCCCATCGTCTCGAATCGTGTATCCCTCATCGCCTGCAAAACGGGGTTCTCTCCCATGGGCGACCAGTACTTCCGGGAGCCGAGCGTGTGGCCGGCGCCCAACAGCAACGCGATGACTGAAGAGATGCGGAGCCATAGTGTCGTCGTCATGGGCACTTCCTTACCGTGATCATGGGTGTCCTCTTGTCAATGATATTCAGCAATTCAACCGGCCGCTATTGGGGGCAGCGGGCTGACGGGACGAAACCGTGAGAACGCATGTGGCGCGCTTCGACGCGTAGCCATTGCAGCGAGAACTGCCGCGCCCCGCGAAAGCCGCATTCCGGACTGCCCCGTGTTCTGCAAGCCGCTCGAGCGCGTGTTCACTATTCCGAGCAATGAGAGCACGCTCTGCGCGCGACGCTCCACCGCGGCTTTCCGAATTGCCGCCGCAGCTGGCGGGCGCAGACCCCCGATCGGAGCGAGGTGGGCGGCAAATAATTCAGTGGTGTCAGTGCTCGTAAAGGGGCGCAGCGGTTCCGTCCGACCATCGCCCGACCGGAACCATAAAGACCATCATCCCGCCCTCTGGTTCCGACGCTCCCAGGATCGGCGAACCGGGAAGACCCGCACCCCAAGACTTGGCATCGGTGGGTGGCAGGAAGAACATCACGTGCGGATGTCAATGCCCGACGGAGTCGCCCAAGTACCCCTGTCTCGACATCATGTAGCACATCGCACCGAACTCTGCGGCCGGCGACTCCTTTCGCGCCAGGGCTGACTTGAGGTCGTCGAACATCTGGGCCTTTGAGCGTCCAGTCAATATCCATTCGGACTTCTTGATCGTCTGCGGAAGATAGCTTCGGACCGCTGGCGGATTGAAACAGATCGGTGCCCGGAGCTTGGGATTCCAGAAGTCCGGGACGTCGATTCCGGCAGTCCACGATCTTTGTACGACGCACACGAAGCCGTTCTTGCCGGCTGCCACGGATTCGTAGCCGAGCGGCCCGAGTACCAAGATCTCGGCATCCTGCGATACGGATGGCGGAGCGGCGCTTCGCGCCAACGTCATCTCGGCATCGCGGTCCATCATGTACTGAGCGACCGGGGCCCCTGCGACCTACAGACCCGCGCAATACGGCTCGAAGACGGCAAGAGCGTCGGTCGGGTAGATCCATGTTCGCATTGCAGCGATCGCGTACCCCGGGGCATCGCCGCATTGAAATCCTTGATCGCGCGGCGGGCACGGTCGGTATGCCCGGGACCGGCCTTCCCGGCGGCGAGCATCGGGCGCACAGCGCCGAATACCGGATTCAGGCCGGCGGATCGCCGGATCCATACAATGGCGCCCTGAGTCATTCAGGGAGACCACGCGATGTTTAGAAAGAAGGGATACGGACTGGTAGTCACCGCGCTCGCGTTCGCCGCGGGCTTCGCTGTCGCGCAGACGGCCGCGCAGACCGGTCGCGAGGCACAATTCGAGAACAGCGAGGTCAAGGTCTGGAAGTCGCTCGTGCTCCCCAACAGCCCGCTGCCGTTGCATCGGCACGAGCATCCTCGAGTGCTCGTCGCGCTCCGCGGCGGATCGATGAAGATACTCGAGGACAGCGGCCAGAGCGAAGTGCACGAGTGGCAGACCGGCAAAGCCTACTGGCTGCCCGCCAACGCTCCCGGTACCCGCCACCAGGACGTCAACGTTGGCGACAGCCCGATCGAAGTCGTGGTCGTCGAATTGCAGAACTCGAAGTAGGGGGCGGCGCCAATCTCGGTGATCGGGGAGTGCTGGACGGTCGGTGATTCCGTTCGCCGCAGACCGGAATAGGTCAGCGGAGCGACGCTGGAAAAGCCATGCGGTCGACGATTGCCTTGAAACGCAGGTCGTCGCGCAGCGGTGGAACGACCCGGCCGGTGACGCCGACGTAGACCATGTTGGGTGAGCGATCCGCCAGCCCTTTTTCGTACCAGCGCACCGCCTCGGCGACTTCGCCGAGGGCAGCATGGATCTCGGCGAAGGTGGTCGGGTCGACGTACTGCTTCGCCTCGAGGGCGTGGAGCTCCGCCAGCTTTTCGCGCGCGCGAACCTTGTCGCCGCAAGTCGCGTAAGTGGCACCGAGCCAGCTCCGCGACAGCGCTCCGGCCCCGCCGGCGATTCGCCGTTCGGCGATCTCCGTCTGGACGAACGCCTCTTCGCATTTCTTCTGGAGCGCCAGCGTGCGCGCGAGCTTGATGAAGCCCCAGGTCCAGTCGGGGTCGATGTCGAGCGTATGACGGAAGCCCGCGGCCGCCTCGTCAAGGTTTCCGCGGATCATGGCGTTGATCGCCATGTCGTGGAACGGCTGAACTGAAAGCGGGTCGAGCCGCGCGGCCTCACGGCTCTCGGCGAGCCCCTCGCCGAGGCGTCCCATCGCGTTCAGGAACGACCCGTAGCCTTCGTGTACGGCCTCGCTACCGGGGCTCAGCAAGACCCCGCGCCGAAACTCGGCGTCAGCGCCCGCCCAGTCCCAGTCGAACAGGTATCGCACCAACCCGAGCGAGGTGTGCGCCTCGCCAAGCTCGGGATCGAGCTCGAGCGCGCGGGTCACGGCCGCCCGGGCCTTCCCCGCCGCTTCCGCACGGCCGCTGGCGCGGAGGAATGCCTGGACGGTATAGGCGTCCGCGAGTCCCGCGTGGGCCATTGCGAAGTCAGGCGCACGGGCAACCGCCTGCTGGAAGTAATCGATGCTCTTGTCCATCTCGGGCACGTTACCGACCAGGAAATCGCGCCCCTTTAGATAGAGGCGATAGGCCTCGGGATCGGTCGTCTCCGAGCGGCTGAGCCTGACCTTGTCATCGCCACTCAAGCGGCGGCGCAACGTCTGCGCGATCGTGGTTGCAATTTCGCCCTCGACTTTCAGCATGTCATCGGCCGTGCGCGCGTATCGCTCGCCCCACAGCTGGGTCGCATCGCGGACCCTGACGAGCTCCGCCGAGATGGACACGCTGTTGCCACGCTGCGCGAGGGTCCCGAGGATAAGCGCGTCGACGCCAAGCTTTCGGCCGACCTCCGTCGGATCCATTTTCTTGCCCTTGAACGCGAAGGCAGACGTCCGCGAGATGACGTGAAGCCCACTGACGCTCGAGAGCCGGTTGATCAGGCTCTCGGAGATGCCGTCGCTCAAGTACTCGATCGCCGGGTCGCCGGTCGTATTCTCGAACGGCAGCACCGCGACGAGGCCGATCGCCGAGCTTCGGGCGGCGAATTCATACGTGGCGATGGCGCCGACGACCAGCAGCGCCGCGAGCGCGCCGATGCCGATCCACATGCGTCGGCGGGAGCCGCGGACCGGCGCCATGCTCGCAAACGGCCTCGCGGGTTCGTGTCGCCCGGCCGGCGCCGGTTGCTCGGCCGGCGACAGCAGGCGCGATACACGCTCGACGAGTGCGGGTGCCATCTCGCCGCCGGGCGCCCGCGTCCACTGCACCTCGCGGAACTTGTCGGGAACGAGCACCTCCGACTCGTGGGTTCCGTCGACGACGATCGGCAGCAGGAAGGCCCTTTCCGCGGCCATCAGGTGCGAGCGATCGACCGCGAGCTTCCATTCGAGGCGAAAGTATCCTTCGATGCGTGCCCTGGTATTGGCTGAGATGAGCGGAAGGAAGAGCGCGCAGGCCTTGATCTGCTTCTTGATCGCGGCGTCCCACGCATCGCCACCGCGAAGCTCGCTCTGGTCGAGCCAAACTTCGATGCCTGCCGCCCGCAGTGTCGCGCAGATTCGCCGAGCGGCGTCCGCGTCTTCGGAGGCATAGCTCAGGAACACGGCTCCCCGGGTGCCTTGCGGGCTGGGCTCGCCGCCGGGGTCTGGTAGATCGGTCGACGGCATGAAGTCCGGGAAACGGCCGTAACGCGTACCCAGAATGACCCAACAGGGGGCGGCCGCGCAAACGACGGCCGGCCGCGCGCCGGGTTCGCGACGTGACAGCGCTACTCTTTCGATGCAACATCGATCCAGACGACTCATTCAGAACGACCACCCGCATTCGCGGCACGGTGCAGGCGAGCGATGCAGCCGGCCTGCCGTGCCGAGCGGGCGAAGTAGGCCAAGTGACCCAACGCGTGCGTGCGCTCCTGTTCGATCTCGACGGCACGCTGGTCGACACTGAAACTCACACCGACCGCTCGATCGAGGCCGTCGCCGCGCGGCACGGCGTCCCCGGGTTCGCGCTGCCGCTCACCGAGACGCGCGGCCGTACCTGGGCTCACGTCGCCGAGGCTATGCGCGCGCGGGCGCCCCTGGCCGTGCCCGCGGAACTGCTAGTGGCCGAGCTGCTGACTCACTGGAATGCCGCGACCGCAGACGTGACACCGATCCCCGGAGCGCCGGATGCGATGCGCGCGGCCGCGGCCGCCAAACTTAAGCTTGCGGTCGTGTCCTCGAGCCCGCGAGCGGTGATCGAACGGCTGGTCGGTACGCTTGGAGTCGCGGAAATCGTCGATCGGCAGTCCTGCGTGGGTGGTGATGAGGTTGAGCGCGGCAAGCCCGATCCGGAGGGGTTCCTCGCGGCGGCGCGCAAGCTCGGTGTCGCGCCCGCCGAGGCACTCGTGTTCGAGGACAGCCGCGCGGGTCTGCTCGCGGCGCGGGCCGCGGGGATGCGCTCGATGTTCGTGACGTGCTGCGCGGGGGACATCGCGGAAAACGCCGCCCTGGCGACGGCCACCTGCAGGGACTATCGCTCGCTCCCCCCCAAGTTCTGGGACGAACTGGTCGCCGGCGCCGACAACCTGGCTGGGCGGTGGTACCCGTGAGCGCGCTCTCGGGACCCTTGCGCCGCTACCGGGCGCAGCTCTTCACTGCGACGTGGCTCTCCTACTTCGGCTTCTACCTTGTCCGCAAGACGTACGCGGTGTTGAAGCGCCCGCTCAAGGAGCAGTTCGGCCTCGACGACGTCCACATTGCCTATCCGTGGACGATCTACCTCGTCACCTACATGCTCGGCCAGTTCCTGGCGGCATGGCTCGGCCGGCGCATGGAGAGCCGGCGCGTGCTCCTCTACGGCATGGTCGTCGCCGCCGCCTGCAACCTCGCGCTCGGCTGGCTCGTCGATTCGCACCGGGCGGATGCGTTCCTGTGGATGTGCGTGACGATGGGCATCCACGGTTTCTCGCAGGCGACGGGCTGGCCCCACAACGTCGGGCTGTTCGCGAACTGGACCCGCCGCTCGGAGCGCGGCACGTTATTCAGCCTGTGGGGGACTTGCTACCAGCTAGGCGCGATCGCCGGCAAGGCGCTTGCTGCCTTCCTTCTCGGCTGGCTCGGCATGGCGTGGTCGTTCTTTGGCTCGAGCATCCTGCTGCTCGCGATCACCGTGTTGTTCGTGTTCTGGGCCCGCGAGCGACCGGAGTCCGTCGGCCTCTCGCTTGAAGACGACGCCGAACCCGATGCGCCCGCCGCGGCGGCGGGTGCCACTGCTGACGCGCCGGCGGCGCCGCTCCCGGCCGGATGGATCGCGTCGATCGTCGCGATGGGGCTCATTTACTTTGGCCTCAAATTCCTGCGCTACGCGCTCGACAGCTGGTCGGCGCTAATCCTGGGCGAGCAGTTTGGACTGTCGACGACCAGTGCCGGCTACTGGTCCGCTGCGTTCGACTGGATCGGCTTTCTCGGCGTGATCGCCGGCGGTGTCTGGTCGGATCGCATTCCGGGGGCGCGCCGCACTCCGGTGATCTTCTGGATGACGCTCGGTTGCCTAGGCTGCACGACGCTGATCTGGTGGTTCGGATTGACGTCGGCGACACTATTCATCGTGCTGCTCGGCCTGATCGGCTTTACCGCGATGGGCCCCGACTCACTGATTTCCGGTGCGTGCGCGATGGACGCGGGCACCCGCCGCCAGGCGGCACTCGCTGCCGGCATCATCAACGGCGTGGGTTCGATAGGGCCGATCGTGCAGGAGCCCGTGATCGGCTGGCTGAAGCAGACCGCGGGACTCCACGCGGTGCTCCTGCTGCTGGTCGGCGTCGTGTTCCTCACCACGATCGGGACCGGCTTGCTGATGCGCTTCGAGCGCGGGCGGCTCTAGCCGCGCGCTGCATGCGCGTCCGATCCACGTGCCCCGGGTCCGCAACGCCAGAGCCGGCGCTACCGCGGCAGGTTCAATCGGTGCAGCAGCCTGTCGTAGCGGGGATCGGCGGTGATTCCGGCGAGCAGCGGATCGCCACGCAGCCACATGATTCCCGGGTCGTGGTCGACCGCCTGCCCGAGCCACGCAAACGCCTGATCGGAATTCCCAAAATACGCGAAAGTCTCGCCGATCTGGAATTCCTGCCCGTCAGGCGTGCGCAGGAGCGCGGCGAGCCCCGCATTCGCGTCGGCAGTGCGCCCTTGCGCGCGGTACCCGAGCGGCAGGCCAAACCCCCTCCAGGCCGGGTTCGTCTCGGCCTCGAACTCAGCAACGGCAGGGCCAACTTGGCCGCGCGCGAGCAGGATTCGGCCGAGCTCGTAATGCGCCGCCGAGAACGTCGGGTCCAGGACCAGCACCTGACGGATCGTCGCCTCGGCCTCGTCGAGCTTCCCGGCAGAGTAGAGCGCGCGGGCGAAGTAGCGGCGGTTGAGGAGGTTGAACGGATCGAGTTCCACCACCTTGCGGAAGCGCAGAATCGCATCGTCGCTGCTGCCGACGGTTCGAACCATGAATGCATCGTTGAACAGCACGGCCGCGCTGCTGGGTTCGAGCTTCAGTGCCTTGTCGTATTCGATACGCGCACCGACCCAGTCGTGCGCGGCGCTCATCTTGAGGGTTCCGCGCAGGAGATAGGGGAGGGCAAGACTCGGGTCGAGCGCATTGGCCTTGTCGGCTGCGGCGCTCGTTTTGCGGGTTCCGTCTTGCGCGCGGATGTACCCATTCGCGACCTGCCGGAACTCGCAGTACCCGAGGTTCGCCCAGGCCAGCGCGTACCCGGGGTCGATCGCAATCGCCTGCTCGAAGTAAGCGACCGCCTGTGCGAGGCCCTCCTTGAGGTCGCGCTGCATCGCGAAGCGGCCCTGCAAGAAAAGCCGATAGGCCTCGGGGTTCGGCGCGCCGACCGGCTTCCCCGGCAGCGCATCCAGGATCGTGACCTTGAGCTTTTCGACGACCACGCGCGCGATGTCGTTCTGCAGCTTGAACACGTCCTTGACGTCACGGTCGTAAGTCTCGGACCAGAGCTGGTAACCGGTGTCCGCGCGCACGAGCTGGGCCGTCACGCGCATGTGATTGCCCGAGCGGCGCACGCTGCCCTCGAGGATGTGTGCAACCGCGAGCCGGCGGGCGATGGTCGGGATGTCCTCCGTCTTGCCCTTGAAGTAGAAGGACGAAGTGCGGGCGGGCACGTGCAACTCCGGAACCTTGACGAGCAGGTCGATGATTTCCTCGGCCATGCCGTCCGAGAAATACTCCTGGTCACGCTTCTCGCTCATGTCCGCGAACGGCAGCACCGCGATCGACTTCTCCGGAATGGCGGTCGCGACGGTCGTCGCCACTTTCGCCGCTGTCGGCGTCGCGGAGCGCAGGCGCTCGACCGCGAAATAGCCAACTCCGACCACAAGCGCCGTCGCCAGCAGCAGTTCGAGGGCCAGACGCCAGGGTGGGCTCGATCGCTTAGCCGTGGCCGCGAGCGCCGTAGCCGAGGCGCCGACTGCGCCCGGAGTCTTCGGCGACGGCCCCGCGGGCGCGCGTGCGCCTGGCGGGGGCTGCTCGTCCGCCGACACCAGACGGGAGACGCGCTCGTTGAACGACGGCGGCGCATCGCCCGCGGCAAGACGGGTCCACTGCACGCTGAGAAAAGAGTCCGGTACCTCGGCATCGGATTCGCGAGTGCCGTCGACGCAAACCGGCAGGAGGAAAGCCCGGCTCTTCGCCATCAGGTGGGTACGCTGGTCGGCGAGGTGCCACTCGAGCCGAAAGTAGCCTTCGCTGCGCGCCTGGGTGTGCCTGGAAATGATCGGCACGAACAGCGCGCAATCGCGGATCTCGCGGCGGATCTTCTGGTCCCACGCATCGCCGCTGCGCAGTTCGCTCTGGTCGAACCACACCTCCACGCCCGCGGAGCGAAGGCCCGCCGCGATCCGCGCCGCGGCGTCCGCATCGTCGGAGGCGTAGCTCAGGAATACGGCGCGCGAGGTATCCCTCGCGGCGGTAGCGCCACCGGTCTCCGGTTCGTCGGTCAAGGCGGGGTATCCGAGGCCTGAATCTTGGGACAGGAGGATGACCTACGTCGCCCGGGTGCGCAAACCTGGCCCTTATGACATCCGCGTCGGGCGCACCTCGCGGGGCCGGCCGGTCAGCGGGTCGCGGGTCGCGGGGGTAGAGCCAGCGCCTCGCTCGCGATGACGGTGGCCTCGTCGACCGTAATTACCTCGATCGCCGAGCGACTTGCCGCGGTCGCGATGCTCGCCTCGACGCCGACCGCGGCGGCGTTCGCCACTGCATCGAGTGCCACCCCCGCCCACTCCATACCGCCGACAATACGGCGGCGGATGTCGGGGCAGTTCTCGCCGATTCCGCCGCCAAAGGCAATCACGTCGACGCCGCCCAGCTCCGCGGTGTACGCGGCCAGGTAGTGTCTCGCCCGACGGCAGAACACCTCGAGCGCGAGCGCGGCGGCGGCGTCACCCGATTGCTCGAGTCGCAGGAGCTCGCGCATGTCCGCCGATCGGCCGGACAGCCCGAGGAGCCCGCTTTCCTCGTTCAGGATCCGGCGCATCTCGGCGGGGGCCATGGATGCCCGTTCCATCACGTACAGCAGCGCCCCCGCGTCGATGTCCCCGGAGCGGGTGCCCATGACGAGGCCCTCGAGCGGCGTGAACCCCATGCTGGTTGCGATCGCGCGGCTCCCTTGCGTCGCCGTGGCCGAGCAGCCGCGACCGAGCTGCAGGCTGACGATGCGCTCGGAGGATCGCGGCGCGCCGAGCCGCCGGCGCGCGGCGAGACACAGATAACGGTGCGCGATGCCGTGAAAGCCGTAGCGCCGCACGCCGAATTCCGCGTGCCAGCGCGGCGGCACGGCGTACTGGCAGGCGGACTCGGGCAGACCCGCGTAGTAAGCCGTGTCGAAGACGCCGATGACCGGAACGGCCGGTCCGAGGCGCTCCCGTACTCTGGCGATGACCGCGAGCGCGGGTGGATTGTGCAGCGGCGCGAGCGGGGCGAGTTCGGCGAGCGCCGCGAGTTCCGGTTCGCCGAGCACCTGCGTCGCACGAAAGCGCTCGCCACCGTGCACGATGCGGTGCACCGTCGCCGAGAGTCCGTCGAGAACGTTGCGACCCTGCACCGATGTGTTTGACAGCCAGTCGATCGCGCGGCCCGCGGCCTCCGCGAGCGTACCGGCCCGCGTCGCCGCCGACTCGTCATCGCCCGGCACCCGCATCACGAACTGACCGGTGCGGTCGGCCGCATCGACAAAGCTTCCGGCCGCCACGCGCCGCGCGGCACCACCGGCGCCCGTGTCGAACAGGTCGAACTTGAGCGACGAGCTGCCGGCGTTGAAGACGAGGAGCTGCATGGGGTTGGCGCTCGACCGGTGCCGGTTGCCGCTGGGCCTGACCTGGCGGGCTAGGCGGTGCGCCGCGCGCGCGCGATGAGCTTGCGGATGCCGAAGCCGCCGAGCATCAGCACGACGCTGACGACGCCGAACAGGAGCGGCAGTCGCTGGTCGTCAATGAAGCCCATGGCGGCGACGATCCCGAGCATGACGACGATTGCAAAGTAGGTCAGGTACGGGAAGCCCCACATGCGCATCTTGAGTCGGTCCGGCGACTCCTGCTCGAGCCGCCTGCGCATCTTGAGTTCGGATACCGCGATCAGCACGTAGACGAAGATCGCGACCGTGCCGTAGGAATTCACCAGGAACGCGAACACCGTGTCGGGCGAGACGTAGCTCATCACGACCGCGGCGTAGGCAAAGGCCGTGCCCGCGAGCAGCGCCGCGACCGGGACGCCGCGCGAATCGAGGCGCGCGAAGATGCGCGGCGCATCGCCCTTCGCCGCCAGCGCCATCAGCATGCGCGAGGACGCAAACAGCCCGGAGTTGAGTGCCGAGAGCACCGCGGTCAGGATGATCAAGCTCATGATCGTCGCGGCCCCCGGGACCCGCAACGCCTCGAGCACGCTGACGTAGGGGCGCTCCATGCGCGCGACATCGCTCCACGGCACGATCGAGACGACGAGAAAGATCGAGCCGACGTAGAAGATGAGCACGCGCCAGATCACGGACTGCATCGCCTGCGCGACGGCCTTCTCGGGCTCCGCGGACTCCGCTGCCGCGACCGCGACGATCTCTGATCCGAAGTAGAAGCCGGTCGCCGCCACGGCGCCGGTCAGTACGGGAATCGGGCCGTTCGGCATGAAGCCGCCATCGCCCGTCAGGTGCAGAAGGCCGGTCGTTTCGCCAGGCCAAAAGCCAAGGACGAATGCGGCGCCAGCGCCCAGGAACAGGACGATCGCGGCCACCTTGATCGAGGCGAACCAGAACTCCGCCTCGCCGTAGGAGCGCACCGAAAGGAGATTCACGAAGGTGAAGATCGCGGTGAGGCCAAGCGTGAATTCCCAGGGGCGCACGTCGGGCCACCAGTGGCCGAGGATTTTTGCTCCCGCTACCGCTTCGAGCGCCACCACGATCACCCAGAAATACCAGTACATCCACCCGGTCAGGAACCCGGCGAGTTCGCCGAGGGCGAGCCGGCTGTATTCGTAGAAACCGCCGACCACGGGCTGGGCGACCGCCATCTCCCCGAGCATCCGCATAACGAGCACGACCAGCATGCCGGTGATGGCGAAGGAAATGACGGCCGCGGGTCCGGCCGAGCTCACGACCACGCCGCTGCCGACGAAGAGACCGGCGCCGATTACGCCGCCGATCGCGATCATCTGCATGTGGCGCCGCTGCAGGGTCTTCTGGAGTGCGGGAGCCTCAGCCATCGGCGCGCGACGCCACTGAGGCGGGCGTTCCTGTCAGGAGCGTGCAACCGGGGACAACGCAAGCCGGCGCATTCGCGGTCGGAACTGTCATCGCCTGAATCGCCTCGGCGCGGCCGAGCCGCGGGTGTGCGTGAAGCTCACACGAAGGACTTGTATTTGTCCAGCCAGCGCACCGGCTTCGAGAGCGCGTCGCGGCGGAACGGGTCGCCGAGTTCCTTCGTGACCATGACCTCGAGGACCGTCGTGCGGCCCTCGCTCTGCGCGCGCGCCGCCGCGTGCAGCGCGGGACCGACGTCCGCGAGCTTTTCGACCGTCACGCCCTCGCAGCCGAAGGCACGGGCGACGCCCGCCCAGCTCGGATTCTCCAGGTTCACTCCCTGGTAGCGGCGCGAGTAGAAATCGACGTGGTTCTTCTTCTCCGCGCCCCATTGGCCGTTGTTGAACACGATGACGGTTACCCCGATCTTCTCGCGCGCGCAGGTCAGGAGCTCGTTGAGGCTAATGCCCCACGCGCCGTCACCCACGTAGGCGAAGGCGGGCCGATCCGGCATCGCCATCTTCGCGCCGCAGATGACCGGAAACGCGTAGCCGCAGTTGCCGAAGCTCATCGCAGCGAACATGGAGCGGGGCTTTTCGAAACGCAGGTAGGAATTGGCGACCGAGCAGATGTTGCCAATGTCGGTCGAGACCATGGAATTCGCCGGCATTGCCTTCTCGAGCTCGCGCAGCACCTGCCGCGGGTGCATGGCCTTCGATCCGGCCGCGACCTCGACCGAATACGGGTCGCGCTCGTGGGTCCAGCCGTCGAGCTCGGTTTCCCAGGCGCGCTTTTCCGCGTTGATGCGGGTCGTGCGCTCCTCGCGGTTGGCGGTCGCCGCCAGCGGGCGAGTCTTCAGGCGCTCAGTGAGCGCGGCTGCTGCTGCGCGCGCATCGCCGTGGATGCCGACGGAAATCGGCTTCACGAGCCCGAGCATGCGCGGGTCCGAGTCGACCTGGATGATCTTGGCCTCTTTCGGCCAGTAGTCGAGACCGTGCTGCGGCAAGGTGCCGAAGGGTCCGAGGCGCGTGCCGAGAGCGAGCACGACGTCCGCCTGGGCGATCAGCTTCATCGCGGCCTTCGAGCCCTGGTAGCCGAGCGGGCCGACCGCGAGCGCGTGCGAGGCGGGGAAGGAGTCGTTGTGCAGGTAGCTGTTGCAGACCGGAGCGCCGAGGAGTTCCGCAAGCGCGATTGCCTGCGCAGTGCCGCCCGCCATGATGACGCCGCCGCCGGCGAGGATCACCGGGAATTTCGCTGCCGCGAGCGTGTCGGCCGCCGAATCGAGCGCAGCCGAATCCCCGGGACCGTGCGCGATCCGCAGGGGCGGGGAGATGGTCACGTCGATTTCGCCGTAGAAGAAATCGCGCGGGATGTTGAGTTGGGTCGGGCCCATCTCGAGCATCGCGCGGTCGAAGCAGCGCGCGGCGATCTCCGCCATGCGCTTCGGGTTGTTGACGTGGCCCTGATACTTGGTGATTTTCGAGAAGATCGGCAGCTGCTCGGTCTCCTGGAAGCCGCCGAGCCCCATCGACATCGAGCCCGTTTCCGGCGTGATGAACACGACGGGCGAATGCGCCCAGTAGGCTGCCGCGACGCCGGTGACGAAGTTGGTGACGCCCGGTCCGTTCTGCGCGATGCAGACGCCGTGGCGGCCGGACGCGCGCGCATAGCCGTCGGCCATGTGGATTGCGCCCTGCTCGTGCGCAACGGGGACGAACTCGATGCCGGCGGCCGGGAAGATGTCGAGGGCGTCCATGAAGGCCGAGCCAACGATGCCGAATACGTGCTTCACGCCGTTGGCGGCCAGCGTTTCGACCAGCGCCTCGGAGGGCCCCATCTTCTGCAATGACTGACTCACGGCGCGCCTGCTCCTGTAAAAGTCTCGTTTATAGAGACGTTATGTCTTGCTGATGAGGTATAGTAGTCGCTGCGATCGCGCGATAGCAAGGTGCTTTGGCGCCGCGCCGCGCGGCGCCACTCGGGCCGACCGGAGGGGAGTCGTGGAATGAACCGTCGGGTCGCGCCGCTCGCGGCGGAGCAGAGTGAAGTCGTCAGCGAGACCTCCTCGACGCTGAAGGCCTTCGGCGTGCTCGAAGTGCTGGTGCGTGCCGGCCGTGCCGTCACGCTCGCGCAGCTGATCCAGGCGACGGAACTGCCCAAGCCGACGCTGCATCGGACGCTGGCACTGTTCGAGCAGGCCGGCATCCTTGGCCGAGAACCCGGCGGGCGCGCCTACGTGGTCGGCGAGCGCCTGTCGCGGTTGGCGCTCGACGTGCTGCGCAACGAAGCTGCGGCCACCGAGCGGCGGATCGTGCTGCGCGGCGTGGTCGCCGAGATCGGCGAGAGCTGCAACCTCGCGGTCCTGCAGAAGGGTGCGGTGATCTATCTCGATCGCATCGAGGCCGACTGGCCGCTGCGCCTGCAGATGCCGGTCGGTGGCGTCGCCCTTTCTCCGCATTGCTGTGCGAGCGGCAAGCTCCTGCTCGCGCACCTGCCGCGCGCGGAACGCCAGCGCCTGCTCGAGCTCATGGCGCTCGAGCCGTTCACCCCGCGCACGATCACTGATCGCGTCGCGCTTGGCGCGGACCTGGAGCGCATCTCCAAGCTGGGCTACGCGGTCGACAACGAGGAATACGTGCTCGGAGTCGCCTGCGTCGCGGTGCCGGTGCGAAATCGCGCGGGCGAGGTCATCGCCTCGATCGCCGTGCAGGGCGCGACTGCGCGCCTGCCGCTCGCGCGCGCCGTTGAATTCGTACCGCGCCTTGAGGCCGCGGCCGTTCAGATCGGTTCGACGTTCGGCTAGGCGCACGGCAAGCATCGAGGCCTGCGCCCCGCGCGACCAACTTCGCAACCCACAGAGGTTTAGATGGAACTCGCACGCGAGACGCTCCAGCAACATTGGCTGCCGTTCACCAGCAACCGCGAGTTCAAGCGCGAGCCCCGACTCTTCGTGCGTGCGAGCGACATGTACTACCGGAGCCAGACGGGCCAGAAGATCCTCGACGGAAGTTCCGGGCTGTTCACGACCGCGGCCGGTCATTGCCGCGTGGAAATCGCCAAGGCGGTTGGCGAGCAGGTCAGCGTGCTCGACTTCACCCCGTCCTTCATGCGCGGCCACCCGGCGCCCGACGGCGCGACGGAATTCTTCCACGGCCACACCCATTCGGCGCATCCTGTTGCCTGCGCGGCCGGCCTCCCCATCCTCAGGAATTGCGAGAACGAGGCCCTGTTCGCGAAGGGTCGTGAGCTGTCTCCGTAGTTCCAGGACGCCATGTTCGGGCTGCAGGACCTGGCGGCGGTCGCGGACGTGCGCGGCTTCGGCATGCTCGCGGGCGTCGAGGTCGAGGCCGGGAAGGCGCCCGGCGTGCGCGGCACCGATCTGCAAGCCAAGCTCTTCGACCGCCGGCTGCACGTGAAGACGACGGGTGACGTCGCGATGATCGCGCCGGCGTTCGTCACGAGTCGCGCCGAGATCGACCCGATGACGGCGGTCCTGCGCGACGCCACTTCGGAATACTGACCGGCGTTGCAGGCCTCGGGGCGCGTCCCGCCTGAACGTCGGCCTCGGGGGACGCGAACATGCAAATCATAGCCGTTGCGGTCGGTCGGGCGCGCCGGGCGCTGCTTGCGCTGCTCGTGTTACTGGGAGCCGGCGCGACGGGATTCGCGTCGGCGGCCGCGTCCGCGGCGCCGCCGGGCAGCGACGACCACGGCGCATTCCTCGCACTGTTCGCGCAGTGGCAGCAGTTTCAGCAGCCCGCGCGGCGCGACGGCGTGCCCGACTACACGCCGACCGCGATGGCCGCCAAGGCGGCCGGCCTCGCAAAGCTGAGATCGCGTCTTGACGCCCTCGGCACCGCGAGCTGGCCGGTGGCAGAGCGCATCGACTACGAACTGCTGCGAGCGGAGATGAACGGGCTTGATTTCAACCTCCGCGTGCAACGCCCGTGGCAACGCGACCCGGCGTTCTATCGCACGCTCGAGACGGAGCAAAGCGACACGCCGGCGCACGAGGGCCCGACCGCGGATTCTCTCATCGAGCTGTGGGCCTATACGTTTCCGCTGACCCCGGGCGCGCAAGTCCAGCTCGCGGCCGCGCTGCGTGAGATACCGCCGTTCCTGCGGCAGGCGCGCGGCAATCTCTCCGGCAACGCTCGCGACCTGTGGGTCGCCGGCATCGGCACGCTGCGTGCCCAGGGTGAGCAGCTCAAGGAACTCGAGCGACGCATCGCGCAGCCGACGCCGGACGCCGCGCTCGTCGCCGCACTCGCGGCGGCGGAGGCCGCCAACGAGGACTTCGTCCACTGGCTCCTCGCTGAGGTGCCGTCGCGGACCGGGCCCTCCGGCGTCGGCAAGGAGAACTACACGTGGAACCTGCGCCACGTGCACCTCGTTCCGCTCACCTGGGAAGGGGAAGTCAGCATCCTCAAGCGCGAGCTCGCGCGGGCGCACGCCTCGCTGCGGCTCGAAGAGCAGCACAATCGCAACCTGCCGCCGCTGGTCCCGATCGCGACGCCGGAGGAATACCAGCGACGCGCGAACGACGCCGTGACCCGCTACGTCGCATTCCTACGTGCCCACGACATCCTCGAGGTGCGGGACTTCCACGACCCCGCCATGCGCGTCCACATCGGCGCCTTCGTGCCCGATGCGGAGCGCAACTTCTTCCTGATCGTCAGCCACCACGAGCCGCTCGCGCTGTTCACGCATTTCTGGCACTGGTGGGATCACGCGTACATGCAGTACGAGCCGAACGCGAGTCCGCTGCGCCGCGAGCCGCTGCCGTTCAACATCTGGGACAACCGCTCCGAAGGCACCGCGACGGCCGTCGAGGAACTGATGATGCACGCGGGCCTCTACGACGATGAGCCCCGTGCGCGCGAACTCGTCTGGATCATGCTGGCGCAGCGCTGCGCGCGCGGGCTCGCCTCGCTATACGCGCAGGCCAACGTCTTCGACATGAAGGAGGCGAAGGCCTTCCAGGTGCGCTGGACGCCGCGCGGCTGGATGCGTCCGGATCTCGACCTGCTGGGATTCGAGCAGCAGCTCTACCTGCGCCAGCCCGGATACGGGTCGAGCTACGTGACCGGCAAGTATCTGATCGACGAAACGATCAAGGATCGCGGCGCGCAGCTCGGCGAGGATTTCTCGCTGCGAAGGTTCTTCGCGGAGTACAACGGTGCGGGAATGATTCCCGTTGCATTGATCCGCTGGCAGCTGACCGGCATCGACGACGACATTCGCGCGATCAACGCCAGCCGCTGAGGCCGGGCCGCCGCGCCCGGAACAGCGGACGCCGCGCGCGGGGGCGCGGCATCCGCGTCCGTCAGACTACGGCAGGTCCTGAAGGGCGCCGAAGGTTCCTGCCGTGGTCGCGCTCTGCAGCAGCACGCCCGGGTGGGTCGTCGCCACGCCGTTCACGACCGGGAAGGTCACGCCGTTGCTGACTACGATATCGAGCTTGCCGTCGCCGTTGATGTCGGCGACCGCGATCCCGTTCGCTCCCGGCGCCGCGACGACGGTTGCCGGGAGGAACTTGCCGGGGTTCGCAGGATCGTGCAGCAGCACCACCACGTTCTGCTTCTCGCCGATCACGATGTCGAGCTTGCCGGTTCCCTGCAGGTCCGCGAGCACGATCGATTGCGGCACGTCCTGCATCGCGATCGGGTACGCGACCGCCGCGCGGAAGCTGCCGTGGTTTGCCGGATCCTGGATCAGCACGTTCACGGTGGCCGCTGCGCCTCCCGTCGGACCCGGGTCGGTGATCACGAGATCGTTGAGCCCGTCGCCGTCGACGTCCGCGATCGCGATGATGTTGGCGCCGACCAGGTTCTGGTTGGCGGTCTGCGTGAACACCGTGACGGGTGCCGCGAAGGTGGTCGTCGACGCCGCGCCGGTGTGCATCAGTACTTTCACGCCGACGTTGTCGGTGAGCGCCACGTCCGCCGAACCGTCGCCGTTGAGGTCACCGACCGCGACCCAGTTGGCGCCACCCGGGAACAGGTTGATCGGCGCCGCGAAAGTGCCGGGCGACGTCTGCAGGAACAGCGACACGTTGAAGTCGGCCGAGATGATGTCCGGCAGTCCGTCGCCGTTCATGTCGGCGAGCGCAAGCTGCGACGCCCCGGGGGAGTTGAGCACGAGCGGCGTGTTGAACGTGCCGGGCGTCAGTGCGTTATTGAAGAACACGGAGATCGTGCCGTCGTCGTAGCTCGCGGACACCACGTCCTTCAAGCCATCGCCATTGACGTCCGCCGCGACCAGGTAGAGCGGGTCGGTGCCGGCCGGAGTGAGCGTCGGAGCGGCATAGGCCCCGACTGCCGTCGTGAGGTAGCTCTTGAGATTGGACGCACCGGGCGCTTCCCACGGAAACACCGTGCTGAGTCCGACCACGTCGGCAAAGCCGTCGCCGTTGAAGTCGGCGGCGACGACGCCGTAGGAGCCTTCGGTCTGCGGCCCGGAAATGCATCCGTAGCAGCCGTGGTCGTCACCGTAGCCGTTGCCGCAGCTCGCGAGCAGGGTCGAGACGGCGACGCCGACGGCCAGCTGCCACGCGCTCCGCCGGAACGCGGTCGACCGCTGCGATCGCGGGAGCGACGCCAGCGCCATCGAGGAATGGGATTTGTGCGACATGAGTTTCTCCTGGCAGATCACGAACACAAGCCGCGCGTTTGGGCGTCAGAACCCGGGGAGCGGATGACCACAAATTCTCCCGACATCCGGCGCCGCGCGCGGCGTGCTAGCTAACACTTTTGCGTCTCGACCGATGCCGAGGCGCCAGTGCGCCTTGGCAGCCAGCCAACCTGCACAGTAACGGCGCAACCCGCGCAAAGTTGACCGGCCCTGGGGCCCGTCTAGGGCACCGCTCGGGTCCGCCCCGCGCGCGTTCGCTAGCGCATTGATACTACGATCAATAATCTCGCTTACCCGAGCCTGACAATCAGCGTATCCGAGGCGTCTTCCCGACACGAATGCTGTCGGGGAACGGCGACATTTTCCGTGCCGGTACGCGCCGCCTCGGGCATCCTAGCGGCCGACGGCGCACCACTTTAGGAGATCGAGGATGTGGGTTTCATTGCTACGGCCGCGCACGCTGGCGCTTTTCCTGTGCGCAGGCGCGCTGCTGCCGGTCTTGGGTCGCGCCGCTGCCGCGCCGGCGCCCGCGGCCGCCGTCAGCCGCTTCGCCGTTTTCGTTGACGACTACCTCGACCGCTTCGGTCGTTTTCATCCGTCGATCTCCGCCGGCAACGGCCTGCACGGGCACGACGGCGAGCTCGAGGATTTCTCCGCGGCCTCGATCGCGCGCGAACTGAAATGGCTGCGGTTGACCCGGCGACAACTCGACGCCATGGACGCGGGCCAGCTGACGCCCGACGAGAGGGTTGACCGCCGTATCCTCGAGGGCATCGTCGACGGCTGGATCCTCGACATCGATACCGTCCGCACGTGGACGCGCAACCCCATGGTCTACGTATCGGCCGTGTCCGATGGGCTGCACGATCTCGTCACCATGGAGTCCTCACCGAGGGAAGTGCGGATGCGGCACGCGCTCGCGAAGCTCGAGGCGTTGCCTGGGCTGCTGGCCGCCGCGCGTGCCAACGTGACGGCGCCGCCGAAGGTTTTCGTCGAGCGCACGATCGCGATGCTGGGGGGCGTCGCGGACCTCCTCACACACGACCTCGCGCTCGCCTTCGCGACTTCGCACGACGAGTCGCTCAAGGCGAGACTCGCGGCCGAGGCCGCGAAGGCGCGCGCGGCGCTCGGCGCCTACCAGCACGAACTCGAGACCAGCGGCCTCGCCGGCGCGACCGGCAGCTTCGCGATCGGCACCGCCAATGTCGAGGCGCGCTACCGCGCTGAGGAACTGATCGACCTGCCGGCGGCCCAGCTGCTCGCGATCGGGATGCGCGAGCTTGCGCAGAAGCAGGCGGAGTTCACCGCGGTCGCCGCCCGCATTGACGCAACCCGCCCGGCGCTCGAGGTCTGGCATGGGGTGCAGGACGATCATCCGGCGCGTGGACAGCTTGTGCCCGCGGCGAGCGCGGTGGTCGATGAACTCTTTGCGTTCATCGAGGCGCGCCATCTGGTGGCGTTGCCGCCGAACGAGCACGTCGTGGTCGCACCCGCGCCCGCCTACGATCTCGGCCTGGCGTCGATGCATTCATCGCCGCCGCTCGAACCGCACCCGATCCAGAGCTATTACTACGTCACCGATGCCGACGCGAGCTGGACGCCGGCGCGACAGAACGCGTGGCTGCGCACGTTCAACTACGCGACGCTCGCCGACATCAGCGCACACGAGGTCGCGCCGGGCCACTACGTGCACAGCCTCTTCATGCGCCAGACGCCGGGCAAGATCCGCCGCATCTGGGTGGGCCTCAACCCCTTCCCGCAGCCTTCGTCGGGGCAGGACGGCTGGGCGCACTACGCTGAGCAGATGGTGAGCGACGAGGGCTTCAAGGCCGACCAGCCGCGTTACCGGCTGGCGCAGATCGCCGAGTCACTGACCCGCATCTGCCGACTGATCGTCGGGCTCAATCTGCATAGCGGCGAGTGGAGCGTCGATCAGGCGGCGGAACTGTTCGAGCGCGAGGCCCACGTGACGGCGGCGCAGGCGCACCGCGAAGCCGTGCGCGGCACCTACGATCCGACCTACGGCGGCTACTTCCTCGGCAAGATGGCGGCGTTCAAGCTCAGGCGAGACTACCAGGCGGCGCGGGGTGCGGCGTTCAGTCTGCGCGAGTTCCACGAGCGGGTGATGACGGACGGGATCGCGCCGTGGTGGGCGCACCGCCAGCTGCTGATCCCGGGTGATGCCGGCGCCGTCGTCGACTAGGCCCAACGCGGGCGCGCGGTGGGCCGCGCGCTCAGTCGACCTTGAGCCGTAGGAACACCATCGCCCCGCGCGGGTCGTCGCCGTAGAGCGGAACCAATGCCGTCGGTACCGAGTTGATCGAGTACAGGCCGCCGAGTCCGAGGCTCGCGTGCTCCGCGATACGAAAGTAGCGCACCAATCCGGCGGAGAGCTTGCCGACGGCGTAGACGGGACCCGGCTCGAGGCCGATCAGCGTCAACTCGTCGTTCTGCTCCCGCTCGGCGCGACTGAACAGGCTCCACGCCTCGCTGAGCTTCACAGTGCTCTCGAGCGCGAGCGCATCGAGCGCCCGGTGCCCGCTGCTGCGCCGTCCCCAGGCCATCGTCGTCGACCACCAGCCGGCGACGCCGTAGGACCTCGTGTAGATGGCGCTCGCGGATTCCTTCGTCTGGTTCTCCGTCGGATAGAGCTGTTCGGGACTGACCACGTGCGCCCAGGAGAACTGCAGCGACAGGGTGCGGGCGGGATTCCACGACAGCCGGAGCGAATCCGAATCGAGCGATCCGGACTCGATGTTGTAGCGGAACTGGTCGGGCTCGCGCCCGCGGAAGCGCGACGCCTCCAGCTTCCAGTCCTCGTGCACCCAGCCGGGCGTGACCACGCCAAAGGTGATGTGCGTCGAGTCGAGCCAGTGGTGCGTGATCGGCGGCTCGGGGCTTTCGCTGATCGACAGGCGGTGCATGAAGGCCGGCGGCCCGAAAGCGGGCTCACCCGGCAGTCCGCCGTAGGCGAACACGCTGTCGGTCGCCGAGAGGACGTGGGCAATGCTCGTCGACAGTTCCATGAAAAGATCGTGCGGATGCTGCCGGTCGACCAGCGGCGTGGTGCCGTTGGCCGTCTCGCCGGATGCGAGCAGCAGCGGCAGGCCCGGCTTGCCCATGAGTGGATCGGGGCTCAGCATCGCGCGCAGCCGCAGTGTGTCGCCGTCGGCGAAGGTGCGCGTTGCCGCGCCCATCAGCATTCCCGAGACAAATGCCTTTTCATCGCCTCGCGGACCCTGCTGCCAGTCGTAGACGCCGTTGAGCAACGCGTGGCCCATCACCATCCAGTCACCCTGCATCAGGTGCAGGCCGGCGTGTTCCGAGCTGTCGGGCTGCCAGCTGGTGCCCGAGCTCTCGCGAGTGAACGGGTAGGCGCCGAGTGCGCCGAGCATGCCGCCGGTCGCGGAGTCGCCATGGACGTGGGAGCCCGGGCTCGCCGTGGCGTCGTCCGCGCGTGCCGGCGCTGCGAGCGCGACGCAGAGCCCGACAGCGGCCGTGGCGAGACTCGCTCGCACTAGCGCAACGCCTTGCGAAATGCGCGCTCGGAATCGGGCTCAAAGGACATGGAGTGAAGGCGCGCCTGTTGTGTTCGGGCGCAAATATCCACGGGCGGAGCGCGCCATTTAATGATCGCTATGACCGGCGCAGCGACGGCGGAGTTCCGCCCGTTGACCGGTCCCGCCCTACGGCGCGACCGCGCGCGCGTACGCGAGCTTCTTGGTGCCGCCGTCGCAAACGCCAACGACTCTCTTGTCGCCGACGTCGGCATTCGCGACCGCCTCGAGCGTGTAGTTCTTCACGCCCTTTGCATCGAGCTTCGCCGCGATCGCGGTCTTCACGTCCTCGCACGACGTGCCGCCATGGGCGAGCAACGGGCACGCGGCGAGGCTCACTCCGAGCACCAACGAAAGGATCTTCATGGAGTCGTCCCTGCTAGCCATACATACGCTCATGTTAGCGGGCGCCCGAAACGCGCGCGAACCCGTCGCCGAATGTCCGGTCGCTCGCGACGGGCGGCCGGCAGGCTGCGCGCGCCATCGCCAGCCGCGCGCCTACCTTGTTGTTTTTAAATGGATACTTGTGTCATTTACGCGAGCGTGCAAAATCGTCCGCGGGTACTCCGACAGAAGGGCCTTGGCATGCAGGACTTGGTTGACCGTGTGAACGCCGAAGGCTACGCGATCGTCCGTGGCTTCCTGCCGCCGTCCGACATGGCCGAGATCGGCCGCGAGGTCGACCGGATGTACGAGGAGGGCCTCAAGCACCATGCGACCTATCGTGACCGCAACCTCCTGTTCGAAGTGCTCAATGACCCGAAGGCCAAGCGCCGCGTCGTGTTGCAGGCGCATTGGACGGCGTGGATCAGCCCACTCCTCGAGCGGCAGCGCCGCGACCTGCGCTACCTTGACGTCCTGGCGCCGTTCCTCGGCCCCGACATCAAGCAGATCGCCCAGCAGCTGCACTGGAAGCCACCGGGGGCGAAATACACGTTCTATCGTTTTCACCAGGACGCGCGGTTCCGCGAGAGCCCGAACACCGGCGACCAGAGCATGCGTGGCAGCGTCACGGCGGGCCTCGCGATCGACCGGCAGACGGTTGCGAACGGTGCGCTGCGCATCATTCCGAAGAGCCACACGCGCGGCTATCTCGGGCTCTCCGACGACGGCCCCATCATGGTCGGTGAGACGCAGGACGAGGAGCTGCGCCGCGCCGGCCTCGATCCCGCAAGCGTGGTCACCTGCGAGATGGAGCCCGGCGACCTGTTGCTGTGGACACTGTTCACCGTGCACGGTTCGGCGCCGAACGAGAGCAGTTACGACCGCCGTTTCATGATCAACAGCTACGTCAGGGCCGCGGCGAGCGACCGCGGTGAATGGGTCTTTCGCAACGGTGTTTCGACGCCGCTGGGCGATCAGCCCGAGATCTGCAAGTACGAGCAGCTGCGCGAACGACCGGGTCCGTTCTATATCGAGACGGGCTGGACTCAAGAAGGCCGGGACGGCACCGCGCTGTAGCCTGCTCAGCGCGCTTCCGCGAGCGCGGCGTTGCGCAGCGCCGCCGCGCTCATTTCGCTCGCGAGGCCGAACGCCCCCAGCAGGTAGTGAAGCGACGCCCACGCGTAGACGACGAGGGTGACCAAGATTCCCTGTCGCGACGCGGTCGCAAGCGCCTGCTCGCAGGCGAGCTTCGCGCCCGCGATCGCCGCCGCCGGTGCCTGCCCGCCGGGGCAGGCCCGCTGGAAACTCCCGCGGGCGAGGTCGCCGTGTTCGACGCTGCCGGCGATCGCTGCGAACAGCGAATGGAGTCCGGGGTGGCTGAAGTCGAATTCGGCGAAGCGGTCGATGGCCCAGCCGGTGAAGACCGGCCCGCACCCCAGCGCCAGTACGTTGAGCAGCATGAAGAGTAGCGCCGTCGCGGTCGCGCGGCGGCGCGGCTCGACCACGTTCTGCACGACGCCGAACGTCGGACCGAGGTAGGTGTAGTGAAAGAACCCCGGGATCGCGAGAATCAGCGCGGTGCTCTGCCAGCTGGTCTGCAGGAACGCCAGCACGTAGAGCGGGGTCGCGATGGCGAGACCGACCGCGGGAACGAGTGCGTACCAGCGTGGACTGCGCCTGCCGAGATAGTCCGCGATCGTGCCGCCCGCGAGTGTCCCGAGGCCGACCGAAACGCCACCGGCGAGGCCTGAGACGAGGCCGATCGTCGCCAGGTCCAGGCCGAACTCGCGCCGGAAATAGGGCGGAACGAACGCCCAGGAGCCGTACGACGCGAACGAGGCGAGCACCACGCCGAGCACCATGTTCGCGACCGGCCAGCGCAGCAGCAGCGCGCGCGCGACGGCACCGAGCTCGGTGAACTCCGTCCACAGGGAAAAGGGTCGCACGGTGAGTGTCGCCGCGGGCCGGGTCGCAGCGCCCGGAACCCGCGGCTCGGAGTAGCCGCGGGGCGGCTCGCGGATCAGCAGCTTGACGAGCACGGCAACAAGGATGCCGGGGAGGCCGACGACCACGCACGCGCTGCGCCAGCCGAAGCGGTGCGCGACGTAGCCGCCGAGCGCCGCGCCGAACAGATAGCCGAGCGAGATGCCGGTGGAGTACACCGACAGCGCCGTGGCACGACGCTTTGGCTCGAAGTAGTCGGAGATGAGCGAGTGCGCCGGTGGCGAACAGGCCGCCTCGCCGGCGCCGACGCCGACCCGCAGGAGAAGGAGTTGCATGAAGCTTGTCGCTGCGCCGCAAAGCGCTGTCAGTCCCGACCACACGACGAGCGCGATTGAAATGATCGTGACGCGGTTGCAGCGCTCGGCGAGGCGGGCGACCGGGATGCCGCTGAAGGCGTAGAGGAGCGCAAACGCCGAGCCGCCGAGAAGGCCGAGATCGGTGTCCGAGAGGCGGAGGTCCACCTTCATCGCCTGACCGATGATCGAGACGATGCTGCGGTCGGAGGCGTTGAGTGCGTAGGCCAGCATCAGCAGGAGCACGACGCGGCGCTTGTACGCGAGCGGGTAGCTCGTGTCGGCTCGGTCCGGCGGTTGCTCGTCCACGATATTGGAAACTCGTTCGCGAAGGTATCGGGGGCTGGTTCCGGATCCGCGCGCCAATCTTGCCCAGAATTTACGCGCGTCGTACGCGAGATTCGCGATCGCTGGCGTCTCCCATGCTGCGCACGATGCTCCCGCGACCGGGTGCCGTGCTAACGTTGCCTATCGCGCCGATCCAGCCAGAGCCTTCATGCCGCCCCGTGCCGTGCCCGCCAGTCAGCGCGAGCTCTTTGCCGAACCCGACGGGCCGGCAAAAATCGCGATCGCCGCGGACGCGTGGCTGCTGCGGCGCTACGTCGCGACGGGGCCGCTGCTCGAGGCGATCGGGTTGATCGCCGCCGCCGCACCGTTCCGACATCTGGTAACTCCCGGTGGCGGCCGGATGTCGGTCGCGATGACGAATTGCGGGCCGCTAGGCTGGCACAGCGATGCGAGCGGCTACCGCTACGTGGCGCGCGATCCCGAATCCGGACGGCCGTGGCTGCCGATGCCGGGCTCGTTCCGCGAGCTCGCGCTTTCCGCCGCGGCGGAAGGCGGGTTCGGTCCCTTCGAGCCGGACTGCTGTCTCGTCAACCGCTATGCGGTGGGCACGCACCTGGGGACTCACCGTGACTACGACGAGCTCGACCTCCGCCAGCCGATTGTTTCGGTCTCGATCGGCCTGCCGGCGGTCTTCCTTTGGTTCGGGGCGACGCGCAAGGGACCGCCATTGACCGTTCGAGTTGCCGACGGCGACGTCGTCGTATGGGGCGGTACCGCGAGGGCCGGCTATCACGGCGTCCGCCGTCTGGCGGGCCCGCCAGCCCAGGC
>JANXZZ010000315.1 GCA_025355245.1 Pseudomonadota bacterium
GTCCCTTGAGGAGCGTTTCCCCCGTCTGCCTGTGCCCCAGCCGACGAATTGAGTGCGTCTCGGCCGGGGCTGGCATGGCTCCGCGCGCGGGACTATGATGATTCCTCCGAACTACACAGTTGACCTTCCCGATTGTCCGACAATATGGATGCGACATCGGGAGCCCGGACCGGACGCCAGGCGGTGTCCTCGGGGTCAACGCCGCAGGAGTCGATCGCCGTGCCCACGCAAACGAACCCTGCTTCCGCACCCGATTTCGAACAACTCGACCGCGCCGACATCGTGCACGGGTTCGCGACGCTGCATGCGCAGGCGACCAACGACGTGGTCGTCATCCAGAGTGCGGACGGCATGCGGGTCACGGACAACCGCGGGCGTGAGTTCCTCGACGGCGGTGGTGGCCTCTGGTGCATGAACGTCGGCTACGGCCGCCAGGCGATCGCGGATGTCGCCGCGGCGCAGATGGCGAAGCTGCCGTACTTCCACAGTTTCGGCCTCTTCAGCAACGAGCCGCTGATCCGGCTGGCTGATCGGCTGCTGAAGCTCGCTCCGCCAGGCATGACGCGAGCGATCTTCTGCTCGAGCGGCTCCGAGGCCAACGACACTCAGATCAAGGTAGTGCGGCGCTACAACAACCTCCTCGGGCGGCCGGAGAAGAAGAAGTTCATCGCGCGCCTCAGCAGCTACCACGGCTCGACGGTCGCCGCGGCGAGCCTGAGCGGCCTGCCGATGATGCACGAGAAGTTCGACCTCCCGATTCCGGGAATCGTGCACACGCTCTCGACCGACTATCACCGTCGCCCGGCCAGCATCGGACCGCCAGAGCAGTTCACACAGTACCTCGTCGACAACCTGACCCAGCTCATTGAGCGGGAGGGTCCGCACACGATTGCGGCCTTCATTGCCGAACCGATCACCGGGACGGGCGGCGTGCTCGTGCCTCCGCCGGGGTATTTCCGCGAGGTGAAGCGCGTCCTCGACCACTACGACATCCTGCTGATTGCGGACGAGGTGATCACGGGTTTTGGTCGGACCGGAGCCTGGTTCGCGAGTCCCGCGCTCGAGCTCAAGCCCGACCTCATGTCGATCGCGAAAGGACTGACGAGCGGCTACTTCCCGATGTCGGGATGCCTGCTGTCGGCGAAGGTCGCGGACGTGCTGTACGCGGACCAGAGCTCGCATGCGATGTTCGCGCACGGCTTCACGTGGTCCGGGCACCCGGTCGGCGCCGCAATCGCGAACGCGAACCTCGACATTATGGAGCGTGAGGACCTTCCGGGTAACGCGGCGCACGTCGGCGCATACCTCATCGAGCGGCTGCGTGAGCGGTTCACCGGCCACCCGCTCGTCGGGGAGATCCGCGGCAAAGGGCTCCTCATCGGCATCGAGCTTGATGCTGATCCGACGACCAGGAAGCCGTTCGCGCAGTACCCGAAGGTCAGCGGACTCCTCAGCAAGGCGTGCTTCGACGAGCGGCTCCTCGTGCGCGGCGGCCACGACCGGACCATTGCGGCACTTGCGCCGCCGCTGATGGCGACGAAGACCGATGCAGACGAGATCGTGGCGCGCCTTGGCCGCGCGATCGACCGCGTCAGCGCCGAGGTGAAAGCGGCCGGCCTCGCGGCCTGACGGCACCGTTCTGGGACGTTCCAGGATCCGGAAGCGGCGCGCCGGCGCTTGTGCGGCGGTTTCCGCAGCCGGATGTCGGATCCCACGCCGAAGAAGCCCACGAGTCCGGCCTGCCCCGCGTACCCGGGGTGCTCGTGCGTACCGAACAGGTCCTCGATGGTTCGCAGTAGCGAGAAGTGGCTGAACGGCGTGCTCGCGGTCGTTCTGGGCGCGAGGAACTGGGACAGCAGCACGGCCACGATCCGATCACGGCAGTAGTCGTCGAACCGGTAGATCCAGTCCCCCTCCTCCTCGGCGTACGGGTACGGCCCGAGATTCGGTCCAGGCTGCTGCTGGCAACAGTGCCTGCCGGAAGACTGCATCGCGTGGCGAGCCCCTCCCGCCGGATCTCGGCGTCGCCCTCATGGAACGTGATGACGGGCAGTCCGCCGTACCGGTAGGCGAGCGAGGCGAGGATCCGGGGCACCCACTTCCTCAGGAACATGTCGATCGACGCGAAGCCGCCGGGCTGCCGGTCCTTGCACGGGGCGTCGCGCCGGTCGTGGCACAGGTTCGGTGCGATGAGCACGAATGCGGGTGTCGCGCCTCGTTGCGCAGGTCCCGGCGCAGCGGGTCGAGCCCGACGACGTTGGTCACGCAGCGCGGCGAGTCGATGATCGAGTGGAAGCAGACAAACGCGTTATGGCGGGCCGCGTACTGGTCCCCGACGGGCACACAGGCCGACGGTGGCTCGGCCTCCTGGGTGCCGTCGACGGCGATGAGCGCAGGGTAGCCGCAAGTGGCGCTCTCCCGTGCCGGATCGTTGCCCATGTCCTCAAGGTAGGCGCCAGGTGCGCCCGACCTCGTCCAGCTGGTCCGGGAGCGTTCGAACCTCGGCCGGATAAACGCAGCCGCGACCGATTGCCGGGCCACCCTCGGTTATGCCCTTCAGGTCGAAGTCGGCGCATGTCTCGCAATCCGCCCGTGTCTCCAGCGTCGACGCCTGACCGCTCAGCATCGCGAGGTAATTCGACAGGCTGAAGTGGCCCTTGCCATAGTACTGCTGCAGTGGGGCACCCCGGCGGCGCAGTGCCTTGGCGAGGTACGACGCTGGCGAGTTCGACCCGAACGTCGCGTCGGAGTCCTTGTTTTCGAGCACGATAATGAATACGTGTCCGATCGGCGGCTGCGCGCTTCCTACGGGGGAGGCGACGGCGCAGGCACCGGCCGCGCACAATGCGACGAGCGCGGTGATTTGCGCGAGCAGGCGCGTGCGGGTTCTAGCCCTATCGAGTCCGTGGGTCAACGGCTCTGGGAAGGGCCGGCGAGCGGCACCGGCATCCCGCGTCGGC
>JANXZZ010000084.1 GCA_025355245.1 Pseudomonadota bacterium
CAGGAAGAGCGCCAGAAGTCGGTGCGCTCGAAGCTGAACGCGATCCCGCTCGAGTTCCGCGGCAGGAACGTGTTGCTCGTCGATGACTCGATCGTGCGCGGCACGACCTCGGCGCAGATCATCGAGCTCGCGCGCGAGGCCGGCGCCCGCAAGGTGTACTTCGCCTCGGCCGCGCCGCCGGTGCGCTACCCGAACGTCTACGGCATCGACATGGCGGCCGCCACCGAGCTGATCGCGGCGGGCAGGAGCGAGGACGAGGTGGCGGAGTTCATCGGCGCTGACTGGCTCATCTACCAGGATCTCGAGGACCTCGTCGGCGCCGTGCGCCACGACAAGGCCCGCGTGCAGGACTTCGATACCTCGTGCTTCTCCGGGGAGTACGTGACCGGGGACGTGACGCCGGACTATCTCGCGGCGCTCGAAGCACGACGATCGGACGACGCCAAGGCACGGCGTCGGGTTGAGGGCGGCGACAGCGAGCACGGTGAGCGCGTCAAGCCCCGGGCCGTGCGCGCCGTCTGACCGCGTGTTCCGCCCCATGCGGGACACCTCGGCCGTTGCCTCCGATCCACGCCGCGAGCTGCTGCTCGAGCTCTACGCGGCCGCCTGCACCGCCGTCGAGGGCCGCCGCGCGGTGCGCGCGGCGCTCGCAATCCCGAAGTACCAGGCCGCCGGCAGCGACTGGTCGCTGATCGCGATCGGCAAGGCCGCGGGCGCAATGGCGCTCGGCGCGCTCGACGTCCTCGGGCCGCTCGTCAAGCGCGGCATCGTGATCTCCCGCGCCGGGCACTTCGATCCCGAATTCAAGCGCTGGCCGGCGATCCGCTGCCTCGCCGGGGATCATCCGCTGCCGGGGGCGGCGAGCCTCGCCGCCGGCCAGGAACTGGTGCGCTTCGCGGGCGAGACGCCCACGGGCGAGCGCGTGCTGGTGCTCGTGTCGGGCGGCGCCTCGAGTCTCGTCGAGGTGCTGGGCGCCGGCGTCAGCCTCGAGGACCTGCGACGCATGAACGAATGGGGCCTCGCCTCGGGGCTGCCGATCGGCGCGATCAACGCCGTGCGCGGCCGCCTGTCGCGCCTGAAGAACGGGCGCCTCGCGGCGCTCCTCGGCCACACGCGCGCCTCGGCGCTGCTCATCTCCGACGTCGCGGGCGACGATCCGTCCGTCATCGGCTCGGGCCTGGTCGCGACGGCGCAGCCCGCACTTCCCGATGCGCTGCCCGACTGGCTCGGCGAGATCCTCACGCGTGCGGGCAGCGCCGCGCCCGGCGCGACGCTGCCCGCCGAGATCATCGGCACGCTCGATGCCGCGCTCGCAGCCGCGCTGCGCGCGGCCGATGCCAAGGGCCTCTCCGCCCGCGTGCTCGCACCCGCGGCGGCGGGCGATGTCATCGCGGCGGCGAGCCGCTTCGCGCACGAACTCGTGCTCAGCACCGAGGACGTGCTTTTCTGGGGCGGGGAGACGACCGTGCAGCTGCCGCCGAAGCCCGGGCGCGGCGGTCGTAACCAGCAGTTCGCGCTCGCCGCCGCGCGCCTGATCGCCGGGCATGCGCGCCTGGTGCTGCTGGCGGCGGGCACCGACGGCTCGGATGGCAACACCGACGATGCCGGCGCGATCGTCGACAGCGGCACGATCGCGCGGGCGGCGGGTTCCGGGCTCGAGGTCGATGCGACGCTGGCGGCCGCGAACGCGGGGCCGTTCCTGGCCGCGGCGGGGGATCTCCTGCACACCGGGCCGACCGGCACCAACGTCGGCGACCTCGTGATCGGGCTCAGGCGCCTCGACAGCCCCGAGGCCGTGCCGGCGCACGGAACCTGAAGCGTGCGCGTCCTTCTCATCGACGACGATCCGACCTCGCGCAAGCTCCTCCGCCAGCACATCCTGACGGCCTTCGACGCGCCGATCATTGTCGAGCACGTGCCGCGGCTGGTGGGCCGGCTGCCCGCCGAGTTCGCGGCCGCGGGCTACGACGCGGTGCTGCTCGATCACGCGCCCGACAAGTCCTCGGGTCTCGAGTGGCTGACGGACGGGCGCGCGCGTCCGTTGTTTCCGCCGGTCGTGTACCTGTTGCCGACGCGCGACGAGGCGGCGGCGGCGGAGGCCATTGCGCACGGCGCGCTCGGCGTGATCACGAAGTCGAAGGTCGATCACAAGGGGCTCGCGCAGCTGCTGCGCGACGCCGAGAACCTGCAGCGCCGCGCGCTCGCGTCGTTCCGCGCGAGCCCGGCCGCGGAGGCCGCCTACAAGTTCGGTGCCACCGTCATCAAGGGGGTGCGCTGCATCCGCACGCTCGCGACCAGCGCGATCTCGAACGTCTACCTCGCCGAGAGCGAGCGCGAGGCGCGCCTCGTCGTCCTCAAGCTGCTGCGC
>JANXZZ010000088.1 GCA_025355245.1 Pseudomonadota bacterium
GACGAGGAAAAGCGCGCGCACGACGAGGTGCAGAAGCTCACCGACAAGTTCGTCGGCGAGATCGACACGACCCTAGCCGAGAAGGAGAAGGATCTCCTCCACGTGTGAGGAGATCCGCGCGACCGTGCACGTCCCGCGGCACGTGGCCATCATCATGGACGGCAACGGCCGCTGGGCGCGCGACCGCGGCCTGCCGCGGGCCGCGGGTCACCGCGCCGGCATCAAGCCGGTGCGCCTCACCGTCGAGGAATGCAGCCGGCGCGGCGTCGAGGTGCTGACGCTGTTCGCATTCTCGAGCGAGAACTGGCTGCGGCCCCCGCAGGAGGTCGGCGTGCTGATGCAGCTGTTCCTCGAGGCGCTCGACCGCGAGGCCGACGAACTCGCGGCCAAGGGCGTATCGCTGCGCTTCATCGGCGCGCGCGCGGTGCTCGGCGCGGAACTGCAGGCGCGCATGGCCGGTGTCGAAAGCCGCACCGCCGCCAACACCGGGCTCAAGCTCATCGTTGCGATCGGTTACGGCGGCCGCTGGGACATCGTCGAGGCGGCAAAGCGTCTCGCCCGCGCCGCGCAGGCGGGCACGCTCGATCCCGATTCGATCGACGAGGCGGGCTTCGCGGCCGGGCTCGCACTCGCCGGGCTCCCGGACCCCGACCTCTTCATCCGCACCGGCGGCGACCAGCGCATCAGCAATTTCCTGCTGTGGAACCTCGCCTACGCGGAGCTCTGGTTCACGGAGGCCTTCTGGCCTGCCTTCGACGCCGCCGCGCTCGAGGCCGCCTTTGGCGCCTTCGCGACGCGCGAGCGGCGCTTCGGCAAGACCGCCGCGCAGCTCAAGGCCGAGCGATGCTGAAGACCCGCATCGCCACCGCCGTCGTGCTCGCGGCGCTCGTGCTCGGCGTCCTGTTCGCGATGCCGCCGGTAGCCGGCATCGGCCTGGTCGCGCTGCTGATGCTTGCCGGCAGCTGGGAGTGGGCACGCTTCGCGGGCTTCGAGGGTGCCGTCGGGCGCAGCGCCTACGTGCTCTGCGCCGCGCTCCTCGGCGGCCTCGCCTGGCGCGCGACCGGCGCTTGGGGCGCGTGGCAGTGGCTCATGCTCGCGGCGGTCGCGTGGTGGTTTGTCGCCTTCCTCTGGCTCGCGCTTGTGCCGGAGGCGATCGGCCGCGCCAGCGCCGCGCTCGCCGGTCTCTGTGTGCTCTTGCCGGCGTGGGTGGGACTCGCGCGCCTCTTGCTGGTCGGACGGCCGGTGCCCGGCGGTCAGCTCGTGTTCTACCTGCTGCTCCTCGTGTGGGCGGCGGACATCGGCGCCTACTTCACCGGGCGGCGCTTCGGGCGCTTGAAGCTCGCCCCCTCGGTGAGTCCGAACAAGACCTGGGAGGGCCTGCTCGGCGGCGTCGCGGGCGGGCTCGTGGTCGCGTTCGCGGGCGCCGCGTATTTCGGCTTCGAGCGCCTGCCGTTCGTCGCGCTCGGGCTCGCGATCGTGCTCGTCTCGGTGGTCGGCGACCTCGCCGAGAGCATGTTCAAGCGCTACGCCGGCCTCAAGGACTCGGGAAGCCTGCTGCCCGGGCACGGCGGCGTGCTCGATCGCATCGACAGCATCACCGCGAGCATCCCGTTCTTCGTGCTCGGGCTGGGCTGGCTGGGCGTGCTCGAGTGAGCGCGCGATGAGACACCTCGCGATCCTGGGCTCGACCGGCAGCATCGGCCGCAGCACGCTCGACGTCGTCGCCCGTCATCCCGAGCGCTTCGAGGTGGTCGCGCTCGCCGCCGCAACCCGCTGGCAGCTGCTGCTCGAGCAATGCCTGCGCTTCCGGCCCGCGCTCGCAGTGCTCGCCGACCCCGCCGGAGCGCTCGAGCTCGAGCAGGGCCTCAAGGCGGCGGGCGCGGCCACCGAAGTGCTGGTCGGCGAACGCGGACTCGCGGCCGCCGCGGCGCTTGCGGCGGCCGACACCGTCATGGCGGCGATCGTCGGCAGCATTGGGCTCGCATCGACGCTCGCGGCGGCGCGCGCCGGCAAGCGCGTGCTGCTCGCCAACAAGGAAGCGCTGGTGATGGCCGGGCGCCTGCTCCTCGAGGCGGTGGCCGAGGGCGGCGCGGAGCTGTTGCCGATCGACAGCGAGCACAACGCGATCTTCCAGTGCATGCCACCCGGCCGGCCGGGTGTCAGGGCTGCGGGGGTGCGCCGCGTGCTGCTGACGGCGTCCGGGGGGCCGTTCCTGCGCGTGCCCATCGAGCGCCTCGCCACGGTGACGCCCGACGAGGCCTGCGCGCATCCGCGCTGGGCGATGGGCCGCAAGATCTCGGTGGACTCCGCGACCCTGATGAACAAGGGGCTCGAGATCATCGAGGCGCAGCTCCTGTTCGGCCTCGCCCCCGGTGCGGTCGAAGTCGTGGTGCACCCCGAGAGCATCGTGCACTCGCTCGTCGAGTACGCGGACGGCTCGACGCTCGCGCAACTGGGCAACCCGGACATGCGCACGCCCATCGCCCACGCGCTCGCGTGGCCGGAGCGGATCGAGTCCGGTGTAGAATCACTGGATCTCGTGCGCCAGGGGGTGCTCCGCTTCGAGGCCCCGGACCGGGTTAAATTCCGGTGCCTCGCGCTTGCCGAGGGGGCCGCCCGTTGCGGCGGCACCACCCCCGCGATACTAAATGCGGCCAATGAGGTCGCGGTGGCGGCATTCCTGGGAGGCCGGTTGAACTTTACCTCGATTGCAACGGTCATTGAACGCGTGCTCGAGCGCGTGACCGCCACCGACGTCGGTGGTCTCGAGGACGTATTCGAGGCCGATCGCCATGCGCGTCGGCTGGCGGCCGACTTCGTGGGTGAACCAGCCGGGGCGTGCGCATGATGTTTTGGCTCGTGCAGGCGGCCTCGTTCCTCGTTGCCATCGGCATTCTGATCTCGGCGCACGAGTACGGGCACTTCTGGGTCGCCCGCCGGCTCGGCTTCAAGGTGCTGCGTTTTTCGGTGGGCTTCGGCAAGCCCATCCTCCTGCACCGCGGCAAGGACGACATCGAGTACGTGCTCGGCGCGATCCCGCTCGGCGGCTACGTGCGCCTCGCCGACGAGCGCGAGGCACCGGTCGCCGCTGCGGATGCGCCGCGCGCCTTCAACCGCCGCCCCGTCTGGCAGCGCGTGCTGGTGCTGGTCGCGGGAGCGGGCGCGAACTTCCTGTTTGCGATCGTCGCGTACTGGCTGCTGTTCATGCACGGGATTCCGGGTACGCGCCCCGTGCTTGGCGAGATCAAGCCCGACAGCTACGCCGCGCGTGCGGGCCTCCTCGCCGGCGATGAAATCGTGCGCGTCGGCGCTCGCAGCGTCACGACGCGCGAGGCGACGCTGCTCGCGGTGCTCGGGCACCTCACCGACGACGGCCGACTCGAGCTCGGGCTGCGCCACGGCAGCAGCGATCGCACCGCGACGATCCAGATACCCGCGGGCGAGCGTCGCGCGCTCACCGAACCCGGCGGCATGGCGACGCTCGGTTTCAGCTTCACGCCACCGCACCTGCCACCGGTGATCGAGAGCGTCGTGCCGGGCGGCGCTGCCGCCGCGGCCGGGCTCAGGAAAGGCGACCTGATCACCGCCGCCGACGGGCATCCGATCAGCGACTATGGCGACTTCCGCACGCTGATCCGTGCGCGCGCGGGCGCGACCGTCGAGGTCGAGATCAGGCGCGGCGCCAGCCAGCTGGTGCTGGCGATCGTGCCGCGGCCCAAGGCGGATCCCGGCGACAAGAGCGGCGCGCTGTTTGGCCAGATCGGCGCAGCGGCGGTCGACAATGCCTCGTTCCCGCCGGACATGCTGACGCTCGAACGCTACGGACCGGTCGCTGCGGTCGGCGCGTCGCTGCGCACGGTGGGCGAAAAGGTCTCGATGACGCTCACCTTCGTGTGGCGCATGTTCACCGGGCACGTCTCGGTCAAGAACGTGAGCGGCCCGATCGGCATCGCTAACTACGCCGGCATCAGCGCGCTCGAGGGCTGGGCAACCTATCTCGAATTCCTGGCGCTGATCAGCTTGAGCCTCGGTGTCCTCAACCTGCTGCCGGTGCCGATTCTCGACGGCGGCCAGGTCGTCTACCAGCTCGCGGAAGGAATCTCGGGGCGACCGCTGCCTGAGCGCGTGCAGATCCTCGGGCAGCAGCTCGGCATCGTGCTGCTGATCCTGCTGATGAGCCTTGCGTTCTACAACGACATTGCCTGGCGGCTCGGCTAGCCAGGCGATCACAACAACACCTTTCAAGGAATCACCTCCGCATGCGATCCCGGCTGGCCCTCGCCGTTGCCCTTGCCTTGACCTCGGGCGTTTCAAACGCGCAATCCACGCCCGTGGAGACGGGAGAATTCACCGTCGGCGACATCAAGCTCGAAGGCCTGCAGCGCATCGCGGAAGGCACCGTCTACAACTACCTGCCGGTGAGCCTCGGCGATCGCATGACGCACCAGAAGATCGAGGAATCGCTGCGCGCGCTGTACGCAACCGGCTTCTTCCGTGACGTCGAGCTTAGGCGTGACGGCAACACGCTCGTGGTCGCGGTGCGCGAGCGCCCCTCGATCGAGAGCTTCGAGCTCAAGGGCAACAAGGACATCAAGACCGAGGATCTGACCAAGAGCCTGAAGAACGTCGGGCTCGCGACCGGCAAGACCTTCGACCGCAGCGTGCTCGAGGACGTCAAGCAGTACCTCACCGACCAGTACTTCTCGCGCGGCAAGTACGCGGTGCGCATCGACACCAAGGTCGAGGACGTCCCCGGCAACAAGGTCAAGATCGCGGTCGACATCAAGGAAGGCAAGCGCGCCGTCATCCGCCAGATCAACTTCGTCGGCGACACCAAGTACCCGCCGAAGGAGATCCTCGAGTCGCTCGAGCTCAAGACGCCGAACTGGCTCAGCTGGTACAAGCAGGACGACCGCTACTCGCGCGAGACGCTGACGGGCGACCTCGAGAAGCTGAAGTCCTGGTACATGGACCGCGGCTACGCGAATTTCCAGATCGACTCGACCCAGGTCGCGATCGCCCCGGAGAAGGACGACATCTTCATCACGATCAACGTGACCGAGGGTGACGTGTTCACGGTCTCGGAGGTCAAGCTCGCGGGCACGATGGTGGTGCCGGAAGCCGACCTCAAGCGCCTGCTGCTGGTGCAGCCCGGCCAGATCTACTCGCGCAAACTCGCGACCACGACGCAGGAGCTCATGAGCTATCGCCTCGGCGCCGCCGGCTACGCCTTCGCGAAGATCGAGCCGGTGCCGACCACCGACCCCGAGAAGAAGACGGTGTCGCTGACCTTCTTCATCGACCCAGGCAATCGCGCCTACGTGCGCCGCGTCAACTTCAACAACACCTCGGCGATCAACGACGAGGTGCTGCGCCGCGAGATGCGCCAGCTCGAGGCCGCGTGGCTGTCGAACCAGGCGGTCGACCGTTCCAAGCAGCGCCTGCAGCGGCTGCCCTACATCGAGAAGGTGGAGTCCGAGAACAAGCCCGTGGCCGGCACTTCCGATCTGGTCGACGTCGACTTCGACATCAAGGAGGGCCTGCCCGGCCGGTTCGGCGGCGGCATCGGCTACTCCGAGTCGCAGAAGTTCATCCTCAACGGCAACTTCACGCACTCGAACTTCATGGGCACCGGCGAGCGCGTGCAGGCGGAGGTCAATGCGGGGCGTTATTCGAGCGTCTACAGCGTGTCGCAGACGGATCCGTTCACGACCATCGACGGCGTCGGGCGCACGCTATCCGTGAGCTACCGCAAGACCACCCAGTTCGTGTCCTCGGCCTCGCAGTTCGCGACCACGATGCTGACCGGGGCGCTCGAGTTCGGCTATCCGATTTCGGAAGTGCAGGGGCTCAGGTTCGGCTTCACCGCTTCGCGCGATGACCTGCTCGCCAGCGAGACCGGCAGCGCCCAGCAGGCGCTCGCCTGGGTGCGCAACAACGGCAACAAGTTCGCCAACACGGCGACGGTGCTCGACGGCACCGGGGCGACCACGACCTTCGACTTCTACGGCAGCCGCTTCAACGTCTTCGAGGCACTCGCCGGCTGGAGCTACGACTCGCGCAACCGCGCGCTGTTCGCGGACCGCGGCCTTCGGACCTCGATCCAGTTCTCCTACGCGCTGCCCGGGACCTCGGTGCGCTACTACACGACCGCGATCGATGTCCTGAAGCTGCAGCCGCTGTGGAAAGGGTTCACGCTCGCCTTCAAGGCGACGGTCGACTACGGCAACAAGATCGGCGAGACGACGGCGCTGCCGCCGTTCCGCCAGTTCTACGGCGGTGGACCCGACACGATCCGCGGCTACCGCGAGAGTCGCCTGGGACCCAAGGACACCTTCGGCAACCCCTACGGCGGCAACCTGCTGACGGTGTCGAACGTCGAGCTCCTGTTCCCGACCCCGGAGAAGTGGAAAGCGAACGTCCGGGTCAGTGCCTTCTACGACATGGGCAACGTGTTCTCGACCTGTTGCGTGCGCTTCCTGGGCCAGGACGGGATCACGCCCGTGAACTACAAGTTCAGCTACAATGAGCTGAAGCGGTCGGTCGGCGTCGCGGTGCAATGGCTTGCGCCGCTTGGTATTTTCCGCTTCAGCTACGCGGTTCCCTTGAACGCGAGCGCCGGCAACGGCATCACCTGGCCGGACGAACGCGAGGGGTTCCAGTTCTCGATCGGTTCGGCGTTCTGAGCGCTCGTTGGCTGTCCACACTTTATGTCTCATACACAGGCTTGATTCATCATGCGCAGCACCCTTAAGACCCTGATCGCCGTTGGCATCGCGAGCCTTGCGCTCGTCCCGGTCGCCTTCGCTCAGGCCCAGAAGATCGCGTACGTCGACTACCAGCGGCTCCTGTCCGAGTCCCCGCAGGCGCGCAGCGCCACGTCGGCGCTCGAGTCCGAGTTTGGTCCGAAGCAGAAGCAGCTCGAGGTCCAGCGCAAGGAACTCGAGGGCAAGATGCAGAAGTTCGACCGCGAGCAGGCGACGATGGCCGAGGCCGAGCGCACCAAGACGCAGCGCGACCTGCGCGATGCGCAGCTCACCTTCGAGCGCCGCGCCAAGGAATTCCAGGAAGACGGCCAGATGCGCCAGAACGAAGAGCTGCAGCGCGTGCAGAAGCTCATCGTCGAGTCGGTGCGCACCTACGCCAAGGCCCAGGGCTTCGACCTCGTGATCGCGCAGGGCGTGATCTACAACTCGGAGTCGGTCGACATCACGGCGCAGGTGCTCGCGAACCTGCAGAGCAAGGCCGCCGCAGCGGCTCCGGCCGCCGCACCCGCGGCACCGGCTTCGGCGCCGACGCCGAAGAAGTAACGCGACCCCGCGGGGCGGGTGCATGGAGGACGTGACGCTCGGGCAGATAGCGGCCCGCTTCGGCCTCGTCCTCCGTGGTGATCCGGCGGCGCGCGTCAAGGGCGTGGCCGAGATCGAGTCCGCCCAGGCGGGCTCGATCGCCTTCCTCGCCGACCCCCGCCACCGCCGCTACCTCGCCTCGACCGGCGCGACCGCGGTCGTGCTCGACGCCAAGACCGCGGCGGACTGCCCGGTCAACGCGCTCATCGCCGACAACCCGCGGGCGTCCTACGCGCGCATCGCCGCCTGGCTGCACCCGGAGCCCGCGCTCGTGCCCGGTGTGCACCCGAGCGCGGTGGTGGGCGCGGGCGCGCGCATCGCCGCGTCCGCCGAGATCGCCGCCACCGCCGTCATCGGCGCGGGCGCGGTGATCGGCGAGCGCGTGCTGGTGGGCCCGGGCTCGGTGGTTGGCGCGGGCGCCCGCATCGGCGCCGACACGCGCCTCGCCGCGCGCGTGACGCTCTACCGGCAGGTACAGCTCGGCGCGCGCTGCCTGCTGCACGCCGGCGTCGTGATCGGTGCGGACGGCTTCGGCATTGCCCAGGACCGCGACGGCTGGGTGAAGGTGCCGCAGCTCGGCGGCGTCCTGATCGGCGATGACGTCGAGATCGGCGCCAACACCACCATCGATCGCGGCGCGATCGGCGACACCGTGATCGAGGACGGCGTCAAGCTCGACAACCAGATCCAGATCGGCCACAACGTGCGCATCGGCGCGCACACCGCGATCGCCGGCTGCGCCGGGATCTCGGGCTCAACGACGATCGGCAAGCGCTGCATGATCGGCGGCCAGGTCGGCATTGCCGGCCACCTCGAGATCGCCGACGATGTGGTCGTGCTCGGGCAGTCGATGGTCAGCCGTTCGATCCCGAAGGCTGGGGTCTATGCCGCCGCGGTGCCGGCGAGCGAGGCGGGCGCCTGGCGACGCGTGGTGGGACGGCTGCGCCAGCTCGACGAACTATTCAACCGGGTGCGCCGCCTCGAGCGACCGGGCGATCACAAGGATGCAAAGACGCCATGAACGAACCGGCCGGCATAACGATGGATATCGGCGCGATCCTCAAGCAGCTACCGCATCGCTATCCGTTCCTGCTGGTCGATCGCGTGCTCGAGTGCCATCCCGGCAAGACCATCCGTGCGCTCAAGAACGTGACCATCAACGAGCCGTTTTTTCCCGGCCACTTTCCGCACCGCCCGGTGATGCCGGGCGTGCTGATCCTCGAGGCGCTCGCGCAGGCTGCCGGCATCCTCGCGTTTCGCACCGCCGACGTTATCCCCGACGAGAAGACACGCTTCTTCTTCGTCGGCATCGACAATGCGCGCTTTCGGCGGCCGGTCGAGCCCGGTGACCAGCTCATCCTGCACGCGGAGTTTCAGCGCGCGATGCGCGGCATCTGGAAGTACGGCACGCGCGCCGAGGTCAACGGCACCGTGGTCTGCAGCGCCGACATGATGGTGGCGCCGGAAGTGAAGGGCTGAGGATGGGGCGGATCCACGCGACCGCCATCGTCGACCCCGGCGCCACGCTCGCCGAAGACGTCGAGGTCGGCCCGTACTCGATCATCGGCGCGGAGGTCACGCTCGGCGCCGGCTGCGTCGTCGGCCCGCACGCGGTCATCAAGGGGCCGACCCGAATGGGCCGCGAGAACCGCATCTGGCAGTTCGCCTCGATCGGCGAGGATCCCCAAGACAAGAAGTACGCCGGCGAGAAGAGCCTGCTCGAGATCGGCGATCGCAACGTGTTCCGCGAGTGCTGCACGGTCAACCGCGGCACGGCGGCGGGCGGCGGCGCGACCCGCATCGGCAGCGACAACCTGTTCATGGCCTACACGCACGTCGCCCACGACTGCCGCGTCGGCAGCCACTGCATCCTCGCCAACTACTCCGGCCTCGCCGGGCACGTCGAGCTCGATGACTGGGTCATCCTCGGCGGCTACTCGGGCGTGCACCAATTCTGCAAGATCGGCGCGCACGCTTTCCTCGCCAACAACGCGACCGCGACCCGCGACGTGCCGCCGTTCGTGATGGTGGCCGGCGCCCCGGCCGAGCCCAAGGGCATCAACCTCGAGGGCCTGAAGCGCCGCGGCTTCACGGCCGAGCAGGTCGCGGGCGTCAAGACCGGCTACAAGATCCTCTACCGCTCCGGGCTCAAGCTCGCCGAGGCGACCGCCGAGCTCGAGCGGCAGCTGCCGGAGGTGCCGGAGCTCAAGGCCTACCTCGACTTCCTGCCGCGCATCACGCGGAGTCTGATCCGCTGATGGCCGCCGAGGCGCCCGCCGCGACGGTGAGGGCGGAGTCGGGCGGGGCGCGCATCGTGATGGTCGCGGGCGAGACCTCGGGCGACAACCTGGGTGCCGGGCTCATCGAGGCGCTGCTCGCGCGCCGCCCCAACTTGCGCATCGAAGGCGTCGCGGGTCCGCGCATGCTGGCCGCCGGCTGCCACGCGTGGGCGAGTGCGGAGCGCCTCGCGGTGATGGGGCTCTTCGAGGTGCTCGGCCGGCTGCCCGACCTCTTGGCGCTCAGGCGCCTCGTCGAGCGCGCCACGCTCGACGGCGCCACCGCCGCCTTCGTCGGCATCGATGCCGCCGAGTTCAACCTCTCGCTCGCGAAGCGCCTGAAGCGCCGGGGCGTCGCCACCGTGCAGTACGTGAGCCCGCAGGTGTGGGCGTGGCGGCAGGGCCGCGCCGCGCGGATGGCCTCGATGCTCGACCTCGTGCTCTGCCTGTTGCCGTTCGAGAAGCGCTTCTACGAGGGACGCGGCTTGAGCGCCGAGTTCGTCGGCCACCCGCTCGCCGACCGGCTGCCGCTCAAGCCCGATCGCGGGGGCGCCCGCGCG
>JANXZZ010000093.1 GCA_025355245.1 Pseudomonadota bacterium
GAACAGGCCCACGTAGGGGCTGATCGAGCCTATGGTCGCCAGCATCTCGAGGTTGCTCTCGAGGCGGTCGATCTCGCGCAACTGCGCCACCCGCATCGCCCGGCGCGCGCCTTCCATCAGTTGCGCCGCGTCGATCGAGGCCTGCTTGCGCAGGCGGCTGAACTCGCGAAAGCCGAATTCGAAGATGCTCTCCATCCCCGTGGTCTTGTCCTTGCGCAGCTCGATCGTGCGGTAGAGGGCGCCGAGATCGCCGCCCGACCAGAACACGGTCTCGAAGGAGTCGGCCGCGGCGCGCGTGGCCGAGAGCGCGCGGCGCTTCCTGAGGATGATCGCCCACGAGACCACCGAGGCGCTCGCAAGGATCGCGAGCACGATCTGCACGATGACGCTCGCGCCGAGAATGAGCCCGAGGATGGACTGGTCGATGGTCGCTTGGCTGATGATGGGCATGGGGAGTGGGCTTTAGGGTGGGGCGGGATCTAGAGGAGCGCGGCGGGCAGGCGGCGCGGCTTCAGCGTGTCGGCATCGAGCGCAGCGACCCTGACGGTCGCCGCCACGAGCAACTCGTCGCCCCTGAGCACGTTCTGGGCGAAACTGAAGGAGGCGCGGCCGCGTTCGGCGATGTCGGCGGTCACTGACAAGAGGTCGTCGTGCAGGGCGGGCTTGCGCCATTCGATCTGCATTTCGACCACCGCGAACTGCAGTCGTTCCGTGGCCCTGAGCGCCCGCTGGTCGATGCCTGCGGCGCGCAGCCATTCGCTGCGCGCGCGTTCCATGAATGCGAGGTAGGCCGCGTGGTAGACGATGCCGCCGGCGTCGGTATCTTCCCAGTAGACGCGCACCGGCCAGGCGATGCCGGAGGGCACCTCAGCCGTCCTCGCGAAAGAGCGCGAGCGAGGACGGCGCCGCCGCGGGCGGCGTGAGGCCGAAATGCAGGTAGGCCGCGGGCGTCGCCATGCGGCCGCGTGCGGTCCTGAGCAGGAAGCCCTGCTGGATCAGGAAGGGCTCGAGCACGTCCTCGATGGTGCCCCGCTCCTCACCGATCGCGGCCGCGAGGCTGTCGACGCCGACCGGCCCACCCGCGAATTTCTCGATGATCGTCTGCAGCAGGCGCCGGTCCATCACGTCGAAGCCCTGCCGGTCGACCTCGAGCATGTCGAGCGCGCTGGCGGCGACGGCCTCGGTGATGCGGCCGTCCGCGCGCACCTCGGCGAAGTCGCGTACCCGCCGCAGCAGCCGGTTGGCGATGCGCGGCGTGCCGCGCGAGCGCTCGGCGATGCGCGCGGCGCCGGGAGGCTCGAGCTTAAGCCCGAGGATCGCGGCCGAGCGGGTCACGATGCGCTTCAAGTCCTCGACCGAGTAAAACTCGAGCCGCTGCACGATGCCGAAGCGGTCGCGCAGCGGCGAGGTCAAGAGGCCCGCGCGCGTGGTCGCGCCGATGAGCGTGAACGGCGGCAGCTCCAGCTTGATCGAGCGCGCCGCGGGGCCCTCGCCGATCATGATGTCGAGCTGGAAGTCCTCCATGGCGGGATAGAGGATCTCCTCGACGATCGGGCTCAGCCGGTGGATCTCGTCGACGAACAGCACGTCGCGCGGCTGCAGGTTGGTCAGGATCGCGGCGAGATCGCCGGGCCGCTCGAGCACCGGACCCGAAGTCTGCTTGAGGCCGACGCCGAGCTCGTTGGCGACGATGTTGGCGAGTGTCGTCTTGCCGAGTCCGGGCGGCCCAAAGATCAGCAGGTGGTCGAGCGCTTCCGCGCGGCGGCGCGCGGCCTCGATGAACACCTGCATTTGCTCCTTGACCGCCGCCTGGCCGATGTAGTCGGCGAGCAGCTTCGGTCGCACGGCGCGGTCGAGCGACTCGTCCTCGCGGCCGCTCTTGGCGGTGATGAGCCGGTCGGGTTGCACGGCGCTCGGCGGGTCGGTGCGCATCAGCCCGCCGCGACCTTGAGCGCCCGGCGGATCAGCTCCTCGGTGCTCGCGCCCTCTTCGGCGACGCTCTTGAGAAGCCGTGCGATCTCGACCGGCCGGTAGCCGAGCGCGACCAGCGCGCTGTAGGCCTCGTGCTGCGCGGTCGCCGCCCGCCCCGCGGCGGTTGGCGGGTTCATGCCGGGCGCGTTCAATTCCTTGACCCGGTCGCGCATCTCGATCAGCAAGCGCTCGGCGGTCTTGCGGCCGACGCCGGGCACGCGCACCAGCGCGTCGGCGTCCTGCGCCTCGATGCAGAGCGTGAAGCCCTCGACACTGATGCCGGAGAGGATGCCGAGCGCAATCCGCGGGCCCACGCCGCTCACCTTGAGGAGGCTGCGAAACAACCGCCGCTCGTCCTCGGTGCCGAAGGCGTAGAGCAGGTGCGCGTCCTCGCGGACGACCAGGTGGGTCCGCAGCGTGATTTCGCTGCCCGTCTCCGGCAGCGTATAGAACGTCGACATCGGCGCTTCGCACTCGTAGCCGACGCCGTTCACATCGACGACCAGCGCGGGCGGTTGCTTGGCGGCGAGGCGGCCGCGCAGCCAGCCGATCATGCGCGGGCCTCGGCCGCGGCGAGCGCCATCCGCAGCGTGCGGCCGTGCGCGTGGCAGAGCGCGAGCGCGAGCGCATCGGCGGCATCGGCGCCGAGCCGCCCCTCGAGGGCGAGCAGTGCGACGACCATGCGCTGCACCTGCTCCTTGTCCGCGGCACCGGTGCCGACGATGCCGAGCTTGACCTCGCGCGGGCTGTACTCGAAGAGCCGCGCCTCGCAGCCGAAGGTCGCCGACAGTGCTGCGCCCCGCGCCTGGCCGAGCTTGAGCGCGCTGTCGGGGTTGCGGTGGATGAACACGCGCTCGATGGCGATCTCGTCGGGCCGGTGCTCGGCGACAATCGCGACGACGCCGCGGTAGATGTCCTGGAGGCGGCGCGTGAAATCGCCGCTGCCGGCGCGGATCGCCCCGCTCGCGACGTAGCGCGGACCCGCGACGGTCATCTCGACGACCCCGTAGCCGGTGATCCGGGAGCCCGGGTCAAGCCCCAGCACGCGCACGGAGGTGACCGACGCACCCGCCGGCACGGCGGCGGGGGTGTCCCGCTTGTAGGATTGCCACGAGGAAAAGCGGCGCATGCGTCCTTGGGAGCGAATGAATTCGGCGCCCGCGTATGATACCGGGATACGCGCTCGAGGACATCGCCGCCGGGCGCGTTTTCCACCGTGGAAACAACCACTTTCGACAGTGACCGGGTCGCGGCCGCCGCGGCCGTCGAGGCCGGTGCGCGGCTT
>JANXZZ010000099.1 GCA_025355245.1 Pseudomonadota bacterium
GCCGGACCCGGCGCGAGCGCGGCCGGTGGCGGGCCGGGCGGCGCTTGCGGCGTCGAGACGGCGGGCGTCGAACGTTCGCTGCACGCCGCGCTGGCGGCGAGCACGGCGACAGCCAGGATCCTCATGCGCATCGGTCCTCTCCTTCGTCCGCTTGGCGGCGCCACGTGTCAAACTAGCATCGTCGCGCGGAGCCGCGCGCGTCCAACCGCCATGAAATACCTCACCACCATACTGATGAAGGGCCTCGCCGCGGTCCTGCCGATCGGCCTGACGTTATACGTCGTGTGGTGGCTCGTCCGCACGGTCGAGGCGCAGATGCGCGGCCTCCTGACGCTGATCGTGCCGCCCGAGCACTACCGCCCGGGCATGGGCATCCTGGTCGGGCTGCTGCTGCTGTTCGCGGTCGGCTCGGTCGTCAACGCCTACATCGTGCGCCAGACGATCGCGCTCTGGGACGAGTTCCTCGAGCGCATCCCGCTCGTGAAGACCGTCTACAGCGCCTTTCGCGACATCGCGCGGCTGTTGCCCTCCGGCCAGGGCAAGCGCGACCTGCAGAGCGTCGTCATCTGGCACGTGGGCGCGGCGCGACTCCTCGGCTTCATCACGCGCGACGACCTGCCGGAGCTCGAGAAGCAGGCGGGCGGAGTCGACCTCGTTGCGGTCTATTTCCCGCTCAGCTACATGCTCGGCGGCGTCACGGTGTTCCTGCCGAAGAACGCGGTCGAGCGGATCGACATGCCGGTCGAGGCGGCGATGCGCCTCGTGATCACCGGCGGCATGGCGACGACCCACGCTCATGCCGCGCACGATGCCGACCGGGGCCCTGCGGCCCGCGGCTGATACCGGGTCCGCCGCCGCGCGGCTACTTCTTGAGGCGCGTGATCTTCGCGCCCTCAAGGGTCAGGTTGTACATCAGTCCCTTGTTCGAAAACACGAAGCCGATGATCGGCTTCTGCGCGGTCTCGGTGTCGATGGATTCGCCCGCACCGAAGTTCGCGATCGCGACCGAGCCGTCGACGCCCGCCTTCCAGCCCTTGCTGCCGCGAAACTTCTCGAGCGCTGCCTCAGTCATGAACAGGATCACGACGCTCTGCTCCTGGAGCCCGAGCTGGAAGCCGACCGACGCCGAGGCCATGTTGTAGTAGGCGAGCGTGTGCCCGCCGACCAGCAGCGCGCCCTCGCCGTAGCCGGCGCCAACGCCGACCCCGCCCTTGATGATCCGCGGGAACACCAGCATGCCGCGGGCGCGGCCCGCGAGTTCCTTGGCGGCGGCCGAGGTCTTGTAGAGCTCGCCCTCGGCGCCGCGCACGCGCGCATCGAGTTCCTCTGCCGTCGCGGCGATGCCCGCAAGCGGCAGGCACGCAAGGACGCTAAGCAGGAGCGCGAGCACAATACGTCGGGTCATCGGGCCACTCCCAAGGTGGACAAGGTGAACGGTGTCGCGCGCCTGAAGCGCGCGACGGCGCGAGTCGCCTCAGGCGACAGCGACGCCCGGACGGTTGCGTCGGTACGCGACCTCGACGTGGCGAATGCCGGAGGTGCGCCGCGCGACCTGTCGAATCTGCTGCAGCAGCCGCGGCAGGACCCGCTCCTGCGAGTAGCGCCCGCCGAAAGCGTAGTCATCGGCAACGCCGACGTGAACGACGGTGATCCGCTCGAAGGTATCGCGGACGTAGACGACGACGCCCACCGGGCGCGCGCCACCGCCTTCCTCGTGCACCGCGAACAGCGTCTGCACTTCGGCAACGCCCGCGACCTGCACGCGCAGCCAACCGGCTTCTTCCATGATCTCTGGAATGCCGAAGCGCTCGATGGTCGCCTCGATGGCGTGGCGCATGCGGAACTGGCCGGCGTTGAAGAACAGCAATGCCTCAAGTTGCCCGCGCATCGTTGCGGGCAGGCGAGACTTGACCGTGATCTCGTACGCCATGCGCTCACTCTCCCGCCCGTTATCATCATTATATTTTCGACATAACGTGGCACCGGCCGTCCGGCCCGGGTTACCCGTCGGCGGCCATCCTGCGCCGCAAACCGGGCCCGTGTCGAGCGTCAATCGTGGTCACAGTTCTCAAAAATGACGTCCGATCAATGACTTAGCTGCGGCGTCGACGCGACACTGGGGGTGATTACCCATCCTCTAAGACGTGTCCAAGCCCGCGCCGTGACTCGCTTTTTTGACCAGGATCACGCTCCCCGTTGAGCAAACTGTGGACTGTCGCCACTTTGCAACGGTTCTTATGTCGAAGGATAGCCGTGGGGTGGAGCAGCATGGCCGTCTAGAGCCAAGCGCTCTCACGAGACGCGTCGATGCCTCGCCGGGTCGACTGAGGAAACCGCAGGTATGACTCCGAGCCGTCCATCTATGGCAGCCCGGGCGGCCGCCGCACCGGCCGCGCCGTTCGCGCGCCCGACGGCGACCCAGGTCGCGTGCGTCACTGCCGACGACGACCTCACGGCGGCGTTGCGCGCGGCAGCTCAGGGCATGGTGATCGCCGCGGCGGCGACGCCGCCGGGGCTCGCGGACATTCTGCTCTCGGGCACCTGCGGGACCCTGATCATCGACCTCGCCGAGCTCGGCAACTCCGCGCCCACGGTCATCCAGCACCTCGCGAGCCAGTTCCCGGACATCCCGATCATCGGCATCGGCACGCGCCACGAGGAGGCCGAGGTCGCGGGCCTGATTTCCTCCGGCGAGATCTACCGCTTCCTGCATCGCCCCGTGTCGGCGGGCCGCGCGAAGACCTTCCTCGAAGCGGCGCTGCGCCGGCACGAGGAGTTGAAGCCGACCGCGCGGAAGCTGAGGAGTGCGGGCCTCAACGCCCCCGCGCCCGCGCCAATTCCCCACCGTCTCGCGACTGGCGCGCGCGCGGCGTCACTCGAGGCCGTGGCTACCGCGGCTGCCGCCGCGGCGACCCGCACCGGGGCGATGCGCCGCGCTCCCGAGCCGTGGTACCGATCGATTCCCGCGGTGCCGATACTGTCCGCGATCGCCTTCGCGGTGGTCGCGCTCGGCGTCGGGCTCATGCTCCGCGACGCGCTCGGCAGGAGCGCGCTGCCACTCACCGCCGAGAGCCGCGGCACGGGACCTTCGCGCACCGCTGTGCGGGGCCTGCTGCGCCCGGCGCCGACGCCCGCTGCCGCCGCCGCGGAGGAGCGCGTCCCGGGAGCGACGCACGCCCCGGCCGCGAGCGACGCAAGCGCCGCCGCCGCCGGGGCGACCCCGGCCTCCCCGGGTGTACCCGAGGCTGCGGACGCTCCCCGCAAGATTCACGGCGCGCGCCCTGAATATCCCGACGCCGCGCGCGCGAGCGGCGTCGAGGGCTGGGTCGATCTGCATTTCACGGTGTCGCCTGCCGGCGAGCCTGCGGACGTCAGCGTGACCGGCGCCGACCCGCGCGGGATCTTCGAGGACGCCGCCGTCGCTGCCGTCGGGCGCTGGCGCTACGCCCCGCGCGCGACCCCGGGCGAGGTCGACCAGCGCGTCTCTTTCAGGCTCTCGGACCCGCAGGCGACGGCGCCGGCCCGTGCGACCGCACCCGCAACCGCACCGCCGAACGCACCGTCGATGGCGACCGCTCCCGCCGCTGTGCCCGCGGCGGCGCCGGCGGCGCAGTCGGCCCCCGCCACGCCGCGGACGGCCGGGCCCGAGGCCCCGCCGGCAACGGCAGCCGCTTCCGCCACCGTCGCAACGGTGACGCCGGAGCCGTAGCGCGCTAGGCTCGTGCTCCCGGATTGGAGCGGAGCCCCCCATGAAGCTCGATATCAACGGCCAGGTGCACGACATCGCCGCGCCCGCCGACATGCCGCTCTTGTGGGCCGTGCGCGACCTGGTGGGACTCACCGGCACGAAATACGGTTGTGGCGCCGGACTCTGCGGCGCCTGCACGGTGCACATCGACGGCGAGCCGACGCGCTCGTGCGTGACGCCGATCTCGGCAGTCGCGGGCAAGAAAATCACGACCATCGAGGGCATCGGCCACACCCCGCTCGGCAAGAAAGTCCAGGAGGCGTGGATCGCCGAGGACGTGCCGCAATGCGGCTATTGCCAGTCCGGGCAGATCATGTCGGCGGTCGCGCTGCTGCACACGAAGCCGGCGCCGAGCGACGAGGACATCAACTCGGCGATGAACGGCAACTTGTGCCGCTGCGGTACTTACAACCGGATTCGCAAGGCGATCCACCGCGCGGCGGGGACCTGACCGTGCTCGCCCCGGATGCATCGCGCCGCGAGTTCCTGAAATCCGCCGGCGCCGCGGCGGGCGCCCTCGTGCTCGGCTTCGTGCTGCCCGCGGGCGCGCGCGCCGCGGCGCGCGCCGCGACCACCGCCGCGGACGTCAACGCCTTCGTGCGCATCGACAGCGACGGCGCGGTCACGCTGCAGGTCGGCAAGTCCGAGATGGGCCAGGGCGTGTTCACGGGCTACGCGCAGCTGCTCGGCGAAGAGCTCGAAGTCGACTGGCAGACGGTGCGCGTGGTCTCCGCGCCCGTCGCGCCCGTCTACAACGTGCCCGGGCTGCCGGTGCAGTTCACCGGCGGCAGCATGAGCGTGCGCACCGGATTCGACGCCATGCGCCAGGCCGGCGCCGCCGCACGCGGCCTCCTGATCGACGCGGCCGCGATCGAGCTTGGCGTGCCCGCCGCCGAACTCGTCGCCGAAACCGGCACCGTGTTCCACGCCGCCAGCGGCCGGCGCCTCGGCTACGGCGCGCTCGCGAGCCGCGCGGCCACCCTGCCCGCGCGCGCGCCGGGGACGCTCAAGTCGCCCGCGGACTGGAAGCTGATCGGCAAGCCGCTGAAGCGCGTCGACACGCGCGCGAAGGTTAATGGCACCGCGGGCTTTGGCCTCGACGTGCGGCTCAAGAACCTGCATTACGCGATGGTCGCCCGCGCGCCGAGCTTCGGCGCCACGCTCGCCTCCTTCGACCCCGAGCCCGCCAGGGCGATTCCCGGCGTCGTCGAGGTCGTCGAGGTCCCGAGCGGCGTCGCGGTAATCGCGACCAACACCTGGGCCGCGCGGCGCGGCCGCGATGCGCTCAAACCGACCTGGCACGACGGCCCCGCGACCGGGTTCTCATCGAGTGCGCTCGCGAAAAGCTACGCGATTCTCGCGGCGTTGCCGGGCGCGGTCGCACGTTCAAGCGGCGATCCTGCCGCTCTGCCCAAGGAGCTGCGGCGCCTCGACGCCGACTACGTCACGCCCTACCTCGCGCACGCGGCGATGGAGCCGCTCAACTGCTGCGTCGCGTTCTCGGCCGCGGGCTGCGACATCTACGCGGGTACGCAGATGCAGACGCCGGACCTGATGGCCGCGACGGCGGTCGCGGGCCTGCCGCCCGAAAAGATCCGGATCCACACCACCTACCTCGGTGGCGGCTTCGGCCGGCGCGCGGCGGCGGCCTCCGACTTCGTCCGCGAAGCGGTTGCGGTTGCGAAGAAATTCCCGTACCCGGTCATGACGGTGTGGTCGCGCGAGGACGACATGAAGGGCGGCTACTACCGTCCGCAGGCGCACAGCCGGCTGACCGCGACGCTCGGCAGCGACGGCTTGCCGGTCGGCTGGACGCACACGCTGGTCGGCCAGCCGGTCATCAAGGGCACGCCGTTCGCCGCGATGGCGGTCGATCCCAAGACCGGGCTCGATGCGACCACGCACGAAGGCGCTTCCGATTTGCCGTACAAGATCGAGAACATGCGCGTCGAGGTGCACGACGACCTGCAGCCGGTGCCCGTGCTTTGGTGGCGTTCGGTCGGGCACAGCAACTCGGCGTTCGCGGTCGAGAGCTTCATCGACGAGTGCGCGCACCTCGCCGGCAAGGATCCGCTCGCCTACCGGCTCGCGCTCCTCGCCGGCCAGCCGCGCCACCTCGCGGCGCTCAAGCTCGCCGCCGACAAGGCCGGCTGGGGGTCGCCGCTGCCGAAGGGACGTGCGCGCGGACTCGCGGTCCACGAATCATTCAACAGCGTCGTCGCCCAGGTCGCGGAAGTCTCGATCGGCAATGGCGTGCCGCAGGTGCATCGCGTGGTGGCGGCGATCCACTGCGGCGTCGCGATCAACCCGAACCTGATCGCGCAGCAGCTCGAGAGCGCGGTGACCTATGGTCTCTCGGCGGCGCTCTACGGAGAGATCACGCTCGAGGACGGCGTCGTGCAGCAGTCGAATTTCAACGACTACCCGGTCGTGCGCCACGCGGCGGCGCCCGCGGTCGAGGCCTACATCGTGCCTTCGACCGACCCGCCCACCGGCGTCGGTGAACCCGGCCTGCCGCCGATTGCGCCTGCGGTCGCGAACGCGCTCTTCGCGCTCACCGGGACGCGCGCGCGGCGCCTGCCGTTGAGCCACACGAGCTTTCCGGCGACGCCGGCCTGAGGCCGGCGCCGTCGGGCCCGGTCAGCCAAGTCCCTCGGCCGCGCGCGCGGCCTTGACCGCCGGACGCGCCCCGACCCGCGCGAGGTACGGCGCCAGCGTCGGGAACGCCGACAGGTCGACACCGAGCTTCGGCGCCCACGACAGCACCGTGAACAGGTACGCATCGGCGACCGAGAACGTCCCCATCAGGTAGTCCTTGCCCTCGAGCGCCTTGACGACGATCGGCAGGCGGCGCGCGAGCACGGCCTTCGCGCCGTCCTTCGCCGCGTCCGTGGCCGACGGATTGAAGAGCGGAGCGAAGCTCTTGTGGATCTCGGAGTTGATGAAGCCGAGCCACTCCTGCAGGCGGTAGCGCTCGAAGGAACCCGGCGGCGGCGCCAGGCCGGCGGCGGGCTTCAAGTCGGCGAGGTACTGCAGGACCGCGGTCCCCTCCGTGAGGACGTCGCCACCGTCGAGCTCGAGGGCCGGCACGTAGCCCTTCGGATTGATGGCGGTGAAATCGTCCCCCGCCTTGGTCTTCTTGGTCCTCAAGTCGACCTGCACCGTCTCGAACGGCACGCCGATCTCCTTGAGCGCGATGTGCGAGGCGAGCGAGCAGGCGCCCGGCGAGAAATAGAGCTTCATCGTGGATCTCCGTGTTGGCATCGAAAAATTCCGGGTCGGGCGGCGCTCATTCGCCGATGCCCGCGGCATCGAGTACGAAGGCGTATTCCTCGGCGATCTCGCGGTAACGCTGGAAACGGCCCGACTTGCCGCCGTGCCCGGCCTCGAGGTTGGTCCGAAACAGCAGCGGGTTCGAATCGGTCTTGAGCGTCCTCAGGCGCGCGACCCATTTCGCCGGTTCCCAGTACTGCACCTGGCTGTCCCACAGCCCGGTCGTCACCAGCATCGCCGGATAGGCCTGCGCGGTGACGTTGTCATAGGGTGAGTAGCCGAGGATGTAGTCGTGGACCGCGCGCGCCGCTGCCGGGTTCCCCCATTCGTCGTATTCGTTCGTGGTGAGCGGAATGCTCGGATCGAGCATCGTGGTGACGATGTCGACGAAGGGCACGTGCGCGACCAGCGCGCGGTAGTCGCCGGGCGCGAGGTTCGCAACCGCCGCGATCAAGAGCCCACCCGCGCTGCCGCCCATCGCAAACACGCGCCCGGGGTCGGCGTAGCGGCCTGCGACGAGGAAGCGCGTCACGTCGATGAAGTCGGTGAAGCTGTTGCGCTTGTGCTGCAGGCGCCCGGCGTCGTACCACGCGCGTCCCAGCTCCTGGCCGCCGCGGACGTGCGCAATCGCATACACGAAACCGCGGTCGACCAGCGACAGGACGCTCGAGCGGAACGCCGGGTCCTGCGAGAGGCCGTAGGCGCCGTAGCCGTACTGGTAGAGCGGCGCCGAGCCGTCGAGCGCCGTGCTGCGGCGGTAGAGGAGCGACACGGGCACCCGTGCGCCGTCGCGCGCCGGTGCCCACACAAGCGCCGTCGTGTAGTTGCCGATCGCGAAGTCGCCGACCACGGGCTCTTGCTTGAGGAGCACGCGCGCGCCCGTATGCATGTCGAAGTCGTAGGTCGTGGCCGGCGTCGTTAGTGAGGAGTAGACGTAGCGTAGCGTGTCCGTGTCGCTCTCGTCGTTGGTGCCGAGCGCCATCGTGTAGGCGCTGTCGGCAGCATCGATCAGGAACTCGCGCGCGCCGTCCCAGGAGCGCACACGGATCTTGCGCAGCGCCGAGGAACGCTCGGCCATCACCAGGAAGTCGCGGAACGCCTCGATGCGCGCGACGTAGGCATCCGTGCGGTGCGGCACGAGCACGCGCCACGCACTGCGATCGCCGACCTCGGTGATCGGCACCTCGAAGACCTGGAAGTTCGGCGCCTGCCAGTTGCTGCGCACGATGAAGCGCTCGCCCAGGTCCTGCAGCTGGTATTCGTGGTCGCGCTCGCGCTGCAGCGCGAGCCGGAAGCTGAGCGCGGGGTCGCTGGCGGCGGCGAAGCGGTACTCGCTCGACACGGTGCTCTGCGCGACGATGAAAATGAAGCGCTCGCTCTTGCTCTTGTAGACGCCCGTGTAGAAGCTCTCGTCGTCCTGCTCGTAAATGAGCTCGTCGCTCGCGACCGGCGTGCCGAGCACGTGCTTCCTGACGCGGTAGCCGAGCAGCGTCTCGGGGTGCTTCTCGACGTAGACGAGCGTGCGGCTGTCGTTCGCCCAGGCGACATCGGCCTCGACGTTCTCGAGGCGATCCGCGTAGATCTCCCCGGTGTTGAGGTTGCGAAAGCTGACTGCAAACTGGCGCCGGCCCACGGTGTCCTCCGCCCACGCCAGCAGCGTGTTGTCGGGACTCACCTCGAGGCCGCCCGTCTGGTAGAACTCGTGGCCCGCGGCCGCGAGGTTGTCGTCGATCAGCACTTCCTCCGGCGCCGCCGTCGAGCCTTTGCGGCGCGCGTGAATCGGGTACTCACCGGCGGTCTCGTAGCGCGTGTAGTACCAGTAGCCGTTGCGCCGTGCGGGCACGCTCGCGTCGTCCTGCTTGAGGCGGCCGACAATCTCCGCGAACAGCCGGTCTTCGAAGGGCCCGAGGCGCGCGAGGCAGTCGTCGCGGTAGGCGTTCTCGGCGGCGAGGTAGGCGAGCACCTCGGGGTTGGTGCGCGCGTCGTCGCGCAGCCAATAGTAAGGATCGGTGCGCGCGCCAAAGGGCGAGGCAACCTCGTGGGGCCGGATCTCGGCGCGCGGCGCGGGGCGGGTCATCGGCGGGCGACCTGGGATGTCGTAGGGGACCCCGTTATGGTACCTGCTCGCCGTGAAAGCGACCGGCGCTTGGGCTACGCGTGCTAGCCTTTCGGCGATGCACACGAATACCGGCCACGATCAGCTGCGCGCCCCGCGCTCGCCGCCAACCCTCGCGCTGCTCGCGCTCCTGTGCGCCGCGCTCGGCGCCCTGTCCGCTGCCGGGGCGGCCACGAAGCTTGCCTGCTGCGCGGATCCGTCGCGGTTTCACTACGAGCCGCTGCCGGCGGAGGGCTCGGTCGACCTCGTGATCAATTCCTCGAGCCCGACCTTCGAGTTCCAGAGCGGACCGAGCGCCTATCGCGCCTTCGTGCTGCCCGCGGCGACGCGGCCCTACTTCGTCGAGGTCCGCAGCTTCATGTCGGGGGGTTCGGATCCGGCGCGGGCGCGGGTGTTCTATCCGGTGATCGCGGTGCTGACGGACGATTTCCTCGTCTCGCGCTCGACCGATCTCGAGGCACTGCGCTTCGACCTGCCGCTTTTCGAGGAGACTTCGCTCCCGGCCTACCGGCTGGTGCTCGCGGTTGATCCCGGCAACGCGCGCGAACGCTACATCGTGCTGTTCACCCCCGCGCGCCTGAGCGAGGGCCGCCTGCTGCCGCCGATCTCGACGCCCGAGTCCGCCGCGGAGGCCGCCAAACTCGCTTTCCTCGGCGCCGCGCCCTACGGACGGCTGCGGATCACGCTGCGTCCGGGCACCGACGGTGCGCCCGCCGCCGCGCCACCGCCGGCGCCCGTGCCGACGGAGACGCGCGCCCGCTGATCAGCTGTCGCGCGCCCGGTCGTGCTCGCGCTTCAGCTCCTCGTGCCGCGCGCGCTGCGTCGGCAGGCGCCACCAGCCCTCGTAGGCGAGCAGCAGTGTCACGGCAATACCGCACGGCGCGAATTCCAGCAGCGCCCGGTACGCAATCACGGTCGCGACCAGCTCATCGCCGCTGACCGACGGCAGCAGCGTGCCCATGACGGCCTCGAAGGCGCCGACCCCGGCCGGCACGCCGCTGATGAGCCCGCCGATGATGCTGAGCACGTAGACGCCGACGAACACGAGGAAGGGCGGTGCGACGCCGGCGGGCAGCAGCAGGTAGAAGATGCTCGCGCCGCTCGTCACCTCGATCACGCCGATCAGGTACTGCACGGCCGTGAGCCGCGGCGGCGGCAGCTTGAAGACGACGCGCCCGAATACCAACGGCTCGCGGCGGTTCACGACCTGCATCAGGTAGAACGCGTGGATTGCGAGGAGCGCGAGACCCGTGCCGCGCGCGAGCGACTCGGACACGTGCAGGATCGGCGCCGCCGCCGCGCTTTGCAGCACCAGCGACAGGCCCAGCAGGAGCCCGAGCGCCAGCGGATAGGGCATCGCCGCGAGCAGCACGAACTTGCCGATGTCGATCGGGCGCATCAGCACCGCGCGGTAGAGCCGGTAGCGCACCGCGCCACCCGATACCGCGCCCCAGCCGATCAGGTGGCCGATCGGAGCCGCGAGCAGCGCGCCCAGCATCGCGCGCCGGTTGCTGACCGGCCCCGACAGCGTGCGCGCGACGATCGCCTCGTACATCGCGAGCGCCGAGTAGAGCACGACCACGAGCACCGCGGCGATGACCAGGTTGACTGCCGGCATCGCGTGCAGGTGGCGCTCGACTTCGGCGAGGGTGACGTGCCTGAGCAGCTGCCTGAGCGCGTGCACGGCGAAGACGATCATCGCGAAAGCGACGACGACGGGCAGCAGGCGACGCGGGTTCAGCGTGATCCGCATCGGCTGTCAGCGAACGCGCCGTTCCGAATAGTTCTCTTCGATGTTGTCGCGGAAGAAACTCCACATCGACGAAGAGGAACTCAGGCGCCGCCAGGTGTCGAGCGACACGCCCGAGTACTCGACCAGCGTGCCGTTGCCAAGCTCGACGCGCAGCGCCCGGTTCGACTCGTCATAGCCGATCGCGCGCAGGCTGCCGGCGTTGACGGTCTTCATTTCCATCGCGCCACTCCCCGCGTGCCGAGGCCCACGCGCCGCAGCGCGGCGAGGCCGCGGCCCGTGCGTCCGGGCACGTTGTGAACCAGAATCGATTTCTCGCGGACCGTCTCCGGCACGCGGAACGCGAAGTGGCCGACCGCCTTGCCCTCGACCGCGATATCCATCTCGTAGTCGCCGGCCGGGTCGCCGGGCGCAAGCGCCCAGTAGAAACGCGAGAGCTCGCCGTCCTCGACGAGATCATCGCCCTCGGCGACCACCGTGCGGCCGTCGGCGGAGATGATCACGTCGGGGTCGGTCGCCACATCGCCCCAGTCGGCAGGCGCGCGCGGCAGCTTCAGGTGCTCCTGCCAGTGCAGGGACTGACGGGTCGTGTCCACCTCGACCACCCAGCCGAAGGTCTGCCCGTCCTCGGCCGGAATCTCCTTGGTGGCCACGAAACTCTCGTCGCCGGAGGCGTCGGTCTCGAGGATGCCGAACTGCGCGCGTTTGACGACGAGGTCGGCGCCCACGCGCAGCGGCAGGCGCGGCGTACCGGTCAGGTGGAACGAAACGAGCGGCTTGTGCGGCACCGAGGCGTTCGGTCCGCAGCCCGTGAGCTCGGAGGCGCCGGCCGCGATGAGGAGTGCGAGAACGTATTTCAAGCGGCAGCGACCGGAGTGAGGCGGTCGCGCATTATCGCTCAATCGGCAGCGGCGCGCTCTCGACGGCCGTCGCAGGTGACGGGGCCGGACGGTGCGCATAGACTCGATTTTCACCCGCTCCGGAGGACACCACGATGACGCGACTCATGTCCTTGACGTTGCTGATCGCCGTGCTAGCCCTGCCACTCGCGGGCGCCGCCGAAGCACCCGCGAGCGGCTCCGGTGAGTTCAAGCTGATGAGTTCCGAACTGGTCGCGGGCGGTCGGCTCGAGCTGCGCCACGTGTTCAACGGCTTCGGCTGCACCGGCGGCAACGTCTCGCCCGCGCTCAGCTGGAGCGGCGCGCCGGCGGGGACGAAGAGCTTCGCCGTCACGGTCTACGATCCGGACGCGCCGACCGGCAGCGGCTGGTGGCACTGGGTCCTTATCGACATTCCGGCCGCGGTGAGCGCGCTCGCCGCGGGCGCGGGCGATGTGACCTCTGGCAAGGCGCCGAAGGGCAGCACGCAGATGACGACGGATTTCGGCAAGCCCGGCTTCGGCGGCGCCTGTCCGCCGGCCGGCGACAAGCCGCATCGCTACGTGTTCACGGTGTTCGCGCTCAAGGTCGACAGGCTCGGTGTCGATCCCGGCGCGACCGCCGCGATGGCGGGATTCATGCTGAACGCGAATGCGCTCGCGAAGACGGGATTCACCGTCTACTACGGGCGCTGAAGCCGCGCTACGCCGCGCTCCCGCCGCGGCGGATGAGCGCGGCGAATGCGACCCGGGTGCGCGCCAGCGTCGCGGGATCGCGCATGAAGTCACGTCCCCAGTGGTGCGCGTAGCGCAGCGCCACCAGCTCGTGCACGGTCTGGCCCGGAACCGTTCCGGGCGGCAGGTGGCCGTGGCGGACGGCCGAGGCGATCAGCTGCTCGAGAACCTCGCGGAAATCGCGGAACAGGCGCAACAGGCGATCGCGCACGGGTCCGTCCTGGTCGTCGAATTCGACCACCGCGGCGAAGAACGGGCAGTGTCCCGGAAGACCCGCGCCCGCCGGCCACTCGAGCCAGCGCTCGAAGACGCCCGCGAGGCGCGGCAGTCCCGCGGGCACTGCCTTGGCGGGAGCCACCACCGATTCCTGGAATAGCGCCGCGGCGTGGTCGAGCGCGGCCACCTGCAGCGCCTCCTTCGACCCGAAGTGCGCGTACAGCCCGCTCTTGGTGAGGCCGACCCGCTCCGCCAGGGGCTGCAGGTTCAAGCCATTGAATCCGTTAAGGCAAGCGGTCTCGACCGCTGCGCTCAGGATCCGGATTCGTGTGCGGGAGCCCTTCGCCACCGGCCGATATTAGCACGACCGGTCGCAATAAACCGCTCAGGGACCGGATCCGAACCGACGGCCGTGCTTGCACCGCGCATCCGAAATCGCCACGGCCAGGCATGGCCGGAGCTCCCGCGGTCGGATTGCCGGAGTGAACCGGGGCGTCGCGGCGACGCCCCGGCGAACGACTCAGGGCTTGGTCGGCGCGGTCTCGGCGGGCGCCGCGGCGGCCGGAGCCGCGGCGTCGGCAGCGGCGGCATCGGCCTTCGGCGCGTCCTGCGGGCACTTCACCTCGCCGTCCCTGAAGTCGACGTCGTTGGTGGCGCCGGAGGCGATGTCGCGCTCGCAGGTCGCGATCTCGGACGGCAGGTTGGCCGTCAGCTTCCACTTGCCGGGTGCGATCGGAATCGTGGTCGCCTCGCCCGTGCAGGAGACGTTGTCCGCGCCCTTGGTGAGCTTCACCGGCGTCACGAACTGCTTGGAGTTCGCGAGCTTCGGCGCGCCCGGCGTGATCGCGACCGGCGTGACCTTGATGTTCACGTCCTCGCACGACCCCTGCTGGGTGATCGACTGGACCTTGATCACCGCATGGGTCAACGGGACGGACTCGGCGCCGCCGCCGCAGGCCGAGAGGCTGCCAAGCGCTGCGGTGCTCGCCGCTACGAGAACGAGGCGGGCGAACCGGCCACGGCTCGTGGTGTACCACGACAATTGCATGATCATCCCCCTGCTGGTCGTTAACGATCTAGGACGTTTTTACCCGTCGCGCGATTGTAGCGTGCGCAGCCTCGCGCCGGAAATCGGCACCGCGCGGGCAGGCGCCCTAGCGCCAGGGCTGCTCGAGCTCCCAGAGAATGGGTTTGAGGGGCCTCACCAGGTGGACCCCGGCACCCACGTGCCGGAAACGACGAGCGAGCCGCGAGCGGTACCACTCGACAGGGCGCAGGTGCACGTCCCGGTCGGTCCGCGACTGGTCCGCCGCCCGGCGCCAGTCGCCCGCCGTGAGCGCGCTGAAGTAGAGCGCTCCCTGGCAGAGCCGCGCGAGATTGGCGATCGAGCGGGCCGCGGCCGTGTCATCGAGGTACTGCAGCACGTCGTGGCAGACGACGAGATCGAAGCGCCGCGCGCTCGAGAACTCGGCGATCGAGCCCTGGTGCCAGCCGAACTTCCGGCACAGGAACGGACTCGCCTCGAGGCCCTGGTACTTGGCCCCCGGGTAGCGCTCAAGGAGCGGCGCGCGCAGGAGACCGACGCCGCAACCGGCATCGAGGATGCGTTTAACGCGCACGCCCACGTAGTCGGCGACTCCGCCGACGAGCCCGGCGAGTCGCCCGGCATCGCCCTCGTCCGCGACGCGCGTCGCGGCATCGCCGTAGAAGCGATGAAAGAACGCTTCGTCGAAATCCTCGTGTTTGCGGCGCATGGGGCCGACACGTTACGCGGATGCCCGGGGCGCTGCACGCGCGCCGCAGCCGCTGCGGGGAACGGCCGGAGGCGCGCCGGCCCGGGAGCCGCTACTCGACCGTCACACTCTTCGCGAGGTTGCGCGGCTGATCGACATCGGTGCCGCGCATGACGGCGACGTGATATGCGAGCAGCTGCAACGGGATGGTGTACACGGCGGGCGCCTGGAAGTAGCTGATGTGCTTCGGCATCTTGATGACGGTCACGCCATCGGAGGGCTCGATGCCGGACTCAGGGTCAGCGAACACGTAGAGCTCGCCGCCGCGCGCGCGCACTTCCTGCAGGTTCGACTTCAGCTTCTCGAGCAGGTCGTTGTTCGGCGCGACCGTGATGACCGGCATGTCGGCATCGACGAGCGCGAGCGGCCCGTGCTTGAGTTCGCCCGCCGCGTAGGCCTCGGCGTGGATGTAGGAGATTTCCTTGAGCTTGAGCGCGCCTTCCATCGCGATCGGCGCGAGCGCGCCGCGCGCGAGGAACAGCGCGTGGTGCTTGTCGACGAACTTCTCGGCGAGCTTGCGGATGACCGGATCGAGGGTCAGCGTCTCCTCGATCAGGCGCGGGATCTCGATGAGCCGGCCGACCAGCTGCCGCTCGCGCTCGCGGTCGATACCGTGGTGCTTGCCGAGCGCGATCACGAGCATGTTGAGGGCGGCCAGCTGCGTCGTGAAGGCCTTGGTCGAGGCGACGCCAATCTCGGGGCCGGCGCGGGTCAGCATCACGAGCTCGGACTCGCGCACCAGCGAGGACTCGGGGGAGTTGCAGATCGCGAGCGTCGACAGGTAGCCCGCTTCCCTGGCGAGCCGCAACGCCGCGAGCGTATCGGCGGTCTCGCCCGACTGCGAGATCGTGACGAACAGGGTGTTGCGGGGCACCACCGGATTGCGATAGCGGAACTCGCTCGCGATGTCGACCCAGCACGGCAGCCGGCAGATCTGCTCGATGAAATAACGCGCGACCGAACCCGCGTGCCAGCTGGTCCCGCAGGCGACGATCTGCACGGCCTCGGTACGACGCAG
>JANXZZ010000136.1 GCA_025355245.1 Pseudomonadota bacterium
GGCTTGCGAAGATGCACCAGTTCATCTCGGAAACCGCGAAGTACGGCGACCTGACGCGCGGCCCGCGCATCGTCACGCGCGCGACCAAGGCCGAGATGCGCAAGATTCTCAAGGAGATCCAGAACGGCAAGTTCGCGCGCCAGTGGATCCGTGAGACCAAGAGCGGCAAGAAGAAATACACGCAGCTCCTCAACAAGGACCTCAGGCACCCGATCGAGCGAGTCGGCCGGGCACTGCGCGCGCGCATGCCGTGGCTGGAACAGGCCCGTTGATACGAACCGGAGGCTGAACGCCATGTCACCCCACGATCCGAACCGCGTCATCATCTTCGACACCACGCTGCGCGACGGCGAACAGTCGCCCGGCTGCAGCATGACCCCGCCCGAGAAGCTCAGGGTGGCGAAGGCGCTTGCGGATCTCGGCGTCGACGTCATCGAGGCGGGCTTTCCGGCGGCCTCGCGCGGCGACTGGGAGTCGGTGCAGGCGATCGCGCGCGAGGTCGAGGGACCGATCATCTGCGGCCTCGCGCGCTGCAACCGCGACGACATCGAGAAAGCCTTTGGCGCGATCAAGGACGCGCCCAGGCACCGCATCCACGTGTTCCTGGCGACGAGCGCCATCCATCGCGAGCACAAGCTCAACATGGCGAAGGAAGAGATCCTCAAGACCGCGGTCGAGTGCGTGCGCTTCGCGCGCACGCTCGCCACCGACATCGAGTTTTCCCCGGAGGATGCGTCCCGCACCGAGCTCGAGTTCCTGGCCCAGGTGGTCGAGGCCGCGATCGAGGCCGGCGCGACCACCATCAACGTGCCGGACACCGTCGGCTACACGACGCCGCAGGAGTTCGCCGAGGTGTTCGCTTACCTCAAGCGCCACGTCCACAACATCGAGCGGGCGGTGCTCTCGGTGCACTGCCACAACGACCTCGGCATGGCGGTCGCGAACAGCCTGTCGGCCGCCCAGGCGGGCGCGCGCCAGATCGAGTGCACGATCAACGGCATCGGCGAGCGCGCGGGCAACTGCTCGCTCGAGGAAGTGGTGATGGCGCTGAAGACGCGCGAGAGCTACTACGGGCTCTCGACCGGCGTGCACACCACCCGCCTCTATCCGACCTCGCGCCTGGTCTCGACGATCACCGGCATGCCGGTGCCGAGGAACAAGGCGGTGGTCGGCGAGAACGCCTTCGCGCACGAGTCCGGAATCCACCAGCACGGCATGCTGAAGCACCACTCGACCTACGAGATCATGCGCCCGCAGGACGGGGGCCTGAGCCGCACGCACCTCGTGCTCGGCAAGCACAGCGGCCGGCACGCGCTGCGCGAGCGCATCAAGGAACTCGGCTTCGAGCTCCCCGAGACCGAGCTCGCGCGCATCTTCGAGGAGTTCAAGGCGCTCGCCGACAAGAAGAAGGAGCTGTTCGACGGCGACATCGAGGCGCTGGTCCTGCGTGCCGGCGAGCACGGCGAGGGTCCGTGGTCGATCGAGCAGCTGGCGACGACCGCGATCTCGGGAGCGCCCGCCTCGGCGGTGGTGCGCGTCAAGCACAGCGACGGGCGCAGCATCGAGCGCGGCGCCACCGGCGACGGGCCGGTCGATGCCGCGTTCAAGGCGATCGAGGCGGCGACCGGCACCGCGGTCAAGCTCAACAAGTTCGAGGTGCGCAGCGTCACCGAGGGCGAGGACGCGCAGGGCGAGGCCATCGTCTACGTCGAGCACAACGAGCGCAGCTACCGCGGCTCGAGCATCAGCACCAACATCATCGAGTCGAGCGCACGCGCCTACCTCGAGGTCATCAACCGCATCGAGTCGAGCCGCAACAGCACGCGCCCCACCCACGCGCAGATGTCGGACGAAGCGCTCGGCCAGGCGACCGCATGAGTGCGCAGACCCTGTTCGAGAAACTGTGGCGCGCCCACGAGGTCATCGCCGAGACCGAGGACACGCCCGCGGTCCTGTACATCGACCTGCACCTGATCCACGAGGTCACCTCGCCGCAGGCCTTCACGGTGCTGCGCGAACGCGGCATCGGCGTCCGGCGCACGGAACGCACCTTCGCGACGATGGACCACTCGACGCCGACTGACGCCGCGCAGCTGTTCGGCAAGGTGCCGATCCGCATGGAGAGCGCGGCCGAGCAGATCCACGAACTCGAGCGCAACTGCGCGGCGTTCGGGGTCGAGCTCCTGGGGCTCCGGCACGCGCAGCGCGGCATCGTGCACATCATCGGTCCCGAGCTCGGGCTCACCCAGCCCGGCAAGACGATTGTTTGTGGCGACAGCCACACGAGCACGCACGGCGCGTTCGGCGCCCTTGCCTTCGGCATCGGCACGACCGAGGTCGGCCACGTGCTCGCGAGCCAGTGCCTGCTGCAGAGGAAGCCCAGAACGCTGGCCGTGAACGTGACCGGCACGCTCGCGCCCGGGGTCACGGCCAAGGACCTCGTGCTCGCGATCATCCACACGCTCGGCGTCGGCGGCGGCACGGGTTCGGTGATCGAGTACCGCGGGCCCACGATCCGCGCGCTCTCGATGGACGAGCGCATGACGGTCTGCAACATGTCGATCGAGGCCGGCGCACGCGCCGGTCTCATCGCGCCCGACGAGACGACCTACGCGTACCTCAAGGGCCGCCCGCGGGCGCCCGAGGGCGCCGCATTCGAGCGCGCGGTCGAGGCCTGGAGGCGCCTGCCGAGCGACGCGGGCGCCGTGTTCGACCGCGAGATCTCGATCGATGCCGCCAGCATCGTGCCGATGATCACCTACGGCACCAACCCGGGCATGTCGGTGCCGGTCACGGGCACCGTGCCCGTGCGCGCGGGCGATGGCGTGCACGCCAAGGCGCTCGCCTACATGGGCCTCGCGGCCGGCCAGGCGCTGCTCGGCCAGCCGATCGAGTACGTGTTCCTCGGCAGCTGCACCAACGGGCGACTCTCGGACCTGCGCGAGGCGGCTGGCCTCCTCAAGGGCCGCAAGGTCGCCGCCGGCGTCAAGTTCCTGGTGGTGCCGGGCTCGCAGCAGATCAAGCGCGAGGCCGAGGACGAGGGTCTCGATGCGATCTTCACGGCCGCCGGCGCCGACTGGCGCGAATCGGGTTGCTCAATGTGCCTTGGCATGAACGGCGATCTCGTCAGCAAGGGCGCCTATTGCGTGAGCACCAGCAACCGCAACTTCGAGGGCCGGCAAGGCATCGGCGCGCGGACCCTGCTCGCGAGCCCGATCACCGCGACCGCGAGCGCGATCGCGGGTCGCATCGCCGATCCCCGCGACCTCCTCCACTGACGCCGGACACGAACATGGACCCGATACGCCTGATCCGCTCGCGCACCGTCGTGCTCGCGCAGAGCAACATCGACACCGACCAGATCATGCCGGCGCGCTTCCTCCGGACAACCACGCGCGCCGGGCTTGCCAAGCACTTGTTCGCCGACTGGCGCTACGACGCCGCCGGCGCACCGATCGCGAGCTTCGCGCTCAACCAGAGCGCCGCCGCCGGCTGCCAGGTACTCATCGCCGGTCGCAACTTCGGCTGCGGCTCCTCGCGCGAGCACGCGCCGTGGGGCCTCTACGACTACGGTTTTCGCGCGGTGATCAGCACCGAGATCGCCGACATCTTCCGCAACAACTCGCTGAAGAACGGCCTGTTGCCGATAGTGGTCGACGAGACGACGCACGCGGGCCTCGTCGCCGCGCCGGGCGCCGAGGTCAGCATCGACCTCGAGCGCTCGCGGCTGACGCTGCCGAATGGCACCGAGGTCGGCTTCACGATCGAGCCCTTCGCGCGCTATTGCCTGCTCAACGGCGTCGACGAGACCGGCTACCTGCTGTCGCGCTCAGGCGCGATCGCGGCCTACGAGGCGAAGGTCGGCGCTTGAAGGCGCACATCGCGCTGCTCCCCGGGGACGGCATCGGCCCCGAGGTCACGGCCGAGGCGGTCCGGTGCCTTAAGGCCGTCGGTGCGCGCTACGGGCACGAGTGGCGCCTGGACGAAGCACCGGTCGGCGCGATCGCGATGGACGCGACCGGGATGCCGCTGCCGCCGGCGACGCTCGCGCTCGCGAAGACCGCGGACGCGATCCTGTTCGGCGCGATCGGCGCGCCGCGCTACTCCGATCCCGCGCTCAAGGTCCGGCCCGAGCAGGGCATCCTGCAGCTCCGTCAGGAGCTCGGCCTGTTCGCGAACCTGCGCCCGGTCGTGTGCTTCGAGGCGGTGCTCGATGCCTCGCCGCTCAAGCCCGAGCTGCTGCGCGGCGTCGACATCATGGTCATCCGCGAGCTCACCGGCGGTATCTACTTCGGCGCCAAGACGCGCACCGCGACCGAGGCGAGCGATTTGTGCGTGTACACGGTCACCGAGGTCGAGCGCATCGTGCGCCTGGGCGCGCGGCTCGCGCGCCAGCGCCGCAACCGCCTCACCTCGGTCGACAAGGCGAACGTGCTCGAGACCTCGCGGCTGTGGCGCAGCGTGGTACTGCGCGTGATGAAGGACGAGTTCCCGGACGTCGTGCTCGAGCACATGTACGTCGATGCGGCCGCCATGCACCTCTTGCGCCGGCCGAGCGACTTCGACGTCGTGATCACCGAGAACATGTTCGGCGACATCCTCACGGACGAGGCCTCGATGCTGCCGGGCTCTCTCGGCCTGTGCGCGTCGGCCTCGCTCGGCAGCGGCACGCGCGGCCTCTACGAGCCGATCCACGGCTCGGCACCCGACATTGCCGGGCGCGGCATCGCCAACCCCTACGCCGCGATCCTCTCCGCGGCGCTCCTGCTGCGCCACTCGCTCGCCCTCGAGACCGAGGCCCGCGCGCTCGAAGCGGCCGTCGTCGCCGCCCTCGATGCGGGCGTGCGCACGGCGGACCTCAAGCCCGCCGGCAGGCCCGCCTCGACCCACGAGGCGGGCGCGGCCGTCCTCGCGCGCCTCCGGTAAGGCCCCGGTGCGCGGGCGCCTCAGCCGAGCGCCAGCGCGCGATCGAGTCCGGCCTTGAGATCGGCGACGAGATCGTTGGGCGCCTCGATGCCGACCGAGAGGCGCAACAGCTTGTCGGTGATCCCCGCCCGCGCGCGCGCATCCGCCTCCATCGAGGCGTGCGTCATCGTGATCGGGTGCGCGATCAGGCTCTCGACGCCGCCGAGGGACTCGGCAAGCGAAAAGAGCTTGAGACCGTCAATCAGCGCGCGCACGCCCGGCAGCGCGTTCGCGAGCTCGAAGCTGACCATCGCGCCCGGCGAGCGCTGCTGGCGCGCGGCGATCGCGTGGCCCGGGTGCGAGGCGAGCCCGGGGTAGTAGACGCGCGACACCGCCGGGTGCGACGTCAGCAGTTCGACGATAGCCGCCGCGTTGGCCGCGTGCGCGGCGAGGCGCGGGTGCAGCGTGCGCAGGCCCCGCAGCGTCAGGAAGCTGTCGAAAGGTGCTCCGGCGACGCCGAGGCAGTTCGCCCACCACGACAGGTCCTCGTGCAGGCTCGCGGTCTTCGCGACCACCGCACCGCCCACCACGTCGCTGTGGCCGTTCAGGTACTTCGTCGTCGAGTGCACGACGATATCGGCGCCGAGCGCGAGCGGCTGCTGCCACACGGGCGACAGGAAGGTGTTGTCGACCGCGACCAGCGCGCCCGCCGCGCTCGCGAGCGCGCTCGCGGCCTTGAGGTCGGTGATCCTGAGGAGCGGGTTCGACGGCGTCTCGAACCAGACGAGCCGCGGCTTCTTGGCAAGAGCCGCTGCGTAGGCGCCGGCATCGGTCGGGTCCACGAACTCGACGCGGAACATGCCGTGGCGCGCGAGCGCCGACAGCAGCCGGAACGTGCCGCCGTAGCAATCGAAGGGCGCGAGCACGAGATCCCCCGCCTTGCACAGGTGCGCGACCAGCGTGATCGCGGCCATGCCGGTCGCGGTGACGACCGCGCCGGCGCCGCCCTCGAGGTCGGCAATCGCCTCGGCGAGCGCGTCGCGGGTCGGGTTACCCGAGCGCGAGTAGTCGTAGGGGCGTTTGACGCCGAGGGCCTCGAACGCGAATGTCGAGGTCAGGTGGATGGGCGGCACGACGGCGCCGTATTGCGTATCGCTGTCGAGCGCGGCGCGGACGGTGCGGGTGCGGGTATCGAGATGGGCGGTCATGGAAGCAATCCTCGGGAACATCGGCAGGAAAATACGGGGCGCCGCGGCGCCGTGAATCGCGCGCGCGGGCAGCGTCGCATTCGGGCGCGAGCAAGCCTCGCCACCACGGGCCGGGGCCGCGGCAGCGCATCGATCGAACGGTGGGCAGACATCGACTCTCTCCGGTAGACGCGCGCAGGCCGACTCCCGAACCGCCGAAGGCGGAACCAGTGCCGACGCGGCGAAGCCGCGGCACTTGGCGAGCCATCTACCGAACCCGTTGCCGGGCCCGCAGGAGTTGGCACCTCACGCTGTGCGCAGGTTGCCCCGGCTTCAAAGGGCCAGTCCCTCAGCCGGTCTAGATGGGCAGGAGGAGTCTACGGAGCGGCGCCGCACTGCGTCAAGAACCGGGCGCTACGCTTGCCGCGCTTCGCGGCTTGTAGTAACGTACTAATACGCTAATACATTGGTACACGAATGAAGCTGCACCGACCCTTGAGTCCGCGCCAGGAGGCGCTCACCGAGCGCGCGCTCTACCAGGCGGTCCTGACGCTCAAGACCGCCGAGGAGTGCCGCGCGTTCTTCCGCGACTTGTGCACGCCGGCGGAGCTGCAGGCGCTCGCCGACCGCTGGGCGGTGGTCGAGCTGGTGCGCCAGGAAATCCCCTACCGCGAGATCCACCGCCTGACCGGCGTCAGCGTCACGACGATCGGCCGGGTCGCGCGCTGCGTGCTCGGCGGCAACGGCGGCTACGCGCTCGCCGCCACCCGCACGCGCGAGCCGCGCCATGGATAAGGAGGCGCGCCTCAGGGTCGCGATCCAGAAGACCGGGCGGCTGACCGATCACTCGCTCGACCTGTTGGTGCGCTGCGGCCTCAAGTACAGCCGCGGCAAGGACCAGCTGCTGTGCTACGGCGAGAACATGCCGCTCGACGTGCTGCTGATGCGCGATGACGACATCCCGGACCTCATCCAGGAGGACGTCTGCGACCTTGGCATCGTCGGGCTCAACGTGGTCGAGGAGAAGCGCCTCGGTTTCCTCGCCCGCAACGTCGCGCCGCTGTTCGAGCAGCTGCAGGCACTCGACTTCGGCCGCTGCCGGCTCGCGATCGCGGTGCCGGATGCGTTCCGCTGGGAGTCGATCGAAAGCCTGCAGGGGCTCAGGATCGCGACGACCTATCCGAACCTGCTCGGCGACTGGCTGCGGCGCGTCGGCGTTGCGGCCGAGGTCGTGACGCTCTCGGGTGCCGTCGAGATCGCCCCGCGCCTCGGCCGCGCGGACGTGATCTGCGACCTGGTCTCGACCGGCAGCACGCTGACCGCGAATCACCTGCGCGAAGTCGTGACCGTGCTCGAGAGCCAGGCGGTGCTGATCCGCACGCCCGTGCCGCTGCCGGCGGCGAAGGAAACCTGGCTGCAGCGGATGCTGCTGCGCATCGACGGCGTGCAGCAGGTGAAGGAGAGCAAGTACATCCTGCTGCACGCGCCGCGCGCGGCGTTGCCGGAGATCCGCCGGCTGCTGCCGGGCAGCGAGTCGCCGACCATCATTCCGCTCGAGGGCACCCCCGACAAGGTCGCCGTGCACGCGGTGTGCCGCGAGAACGTGTTCTGGGAAACCCTCGAGAGCCTGAAGGCGGCCGGCGCGACCGCCCTCCTCGTGCTGCCGGTCGAGAAGATGCTCGCCTGATGCCGCGCACGATCCACCGCTGGAACGAGCTCTCGCCCGCCGCGCGCAGCCTGCTGCTCGCACGGCCGCGCGCGGCCGAGCGCGCCGACCTCGCGCGCGAGGTCGCGACCATCGTGAGCGCGGTGCGCGCGCGCGGCGACAAGGCCCTCGAGGAGTTCACGCGGCGCTTCGACGGCATCGAGCCGCGCGGCCTGCGCGTCGGTGCCGAGGAGTTCGCCGCGGCCGAGCGCGCGCTGCCGCCCGCGGCACTCGCGGCGCTCGACCGCGCGATCACCAACGTGCGGCGTTTCCACGAGGCGCAGCTGCGCCCGGCGCTCCGGATCGAAACATCCCCGGGCGTCGTCTGCGAGCGCCTCGAGGTGCCGATCGCGGCGGTCGGCCTGTACGTGCCGGCGGGCTCGGCGCCGCTGCCCTCGACCGCGATCATGCTCGCGGTCCCGGCCGCGATCGCCGGCTGCCCGACGCGCATCCTCGCAACGCCGCCCGGCCGCGACGGTTCTGCAAACGCCGCGGTGCTGGTCGCCGCGCGTCGCTGCGGCATCACCGAGGTCTTCAAGGTCGGCGGCGCGCAGGCGATCGCGGCGATGGCCTACGGTACGCCGACGATCCCGAAGGTCGACAAGATCTGCGGTCCGGGCAATGCGTGGGTCACGGCGGCGAAGCTGCTGGTCGCCGCCGACCCCGACGGCGCCGCGCTCGACCTGCCGGCGGGCCCCTCGGAGGTGCTGGTGATCGCGGATGCGGGCGCAGCGCCCGCCTTCGTCGCGGCCGACCTCCTGGCCCAGGCCGAACACGACCCGGCCGCGCAGGTGCTGCTGGTCACGCCCGCGCTCGCGCTCGCGGAGGCGGTCGCGGTCGAGCTCGAACGCCAGGAGCCCGCGCTCGGCCGACGCGAGATCGCCGCGAGCTCGCTCCGGCACGCGCGGCTGATCGTGGTCGAGGACCTCGCCGAGGCCATCGCGATCAGCAATCAATACGCACCCGAGCACCTGATCCTGGCGGTGCGCGAGCCGCGCGCGCTGCTGCCGCAGGTGACCGCGGCGGGCTCGGTGTTCCTCGGTGACTTCTCGCCGGAAGCCATCGGTGATTACTGCAGCGGCACCAACCACGTGCTGCCGACCTACGGCTACGCGCGCGCCTGGTCGGGGCTGTCGGTCGAGAGCTTCACGCGCCGCATCACGGTGCAGGAGCTCTCGCCCGCGGGGCTTAAGGAACTCGGTCCCACCGCCGTCACGCTCGCCGGCCTCGAGGGGCTCGATGCGCACGCGCGCGCGGTCAGCCTGCGCCTCGAGGCGCTCGAGGCACGATGAGCCTCATCGCCACCCTCGCCCGCCCCGAGATCCTCGCGCTCGAGCCCTACGCGCACGCGTCGTGGGATCCCGCGCTCGAGCGGCTGAACGCGAACGAGAACCCGTGGCGCGGGCCGACCGACGGCTCCGCCGCCGGGCTCAACCGCTACCCGGAGCCCTACCCGGTCACGCTCGAGGCGCGCCTCGCCGCGCTCTACGGCGTGCACGGCGACTCGCTCATCGCCGGGCGCGGCTCCGACGAGGGCATCGACCTCCTGGTGCGCGCCTTCTGCCGGCCGGGCCGCGACGCGATCCTGATCGCGCCGCCGACCTTTGGCATGTACGCGGTCGCGGCGCGCATCCAGGGCGCGGCCGTCGTCGAGGTGCCGCTCGGGCCCGGGTTCGCGCTCGAGGAGGCCGCGCTCGCGCGCGCCGCCGAGCCCGCCGTCAAGCTCGTGTTCCTGTGCAGCCCCAACAACCCGACCGGCAACGCGTTCGCGCCCGAGCTCATCGAGCGCGTCGCGAGATCGCTCGCCGGGCGCGCGCTGCTCGTGATCGACGAGGCCTACGCCGAATTCAGCCGGCAGCGCAGCGCGATTGCGCTGCTGCCGACGCTCGCCAACCTCGTGGTGCTGCGCACGCTCTCGAAGGCCTACGCGCTCGCCGGCGCGCGCG
>JANXZZ010000148.1 GCA_025355245.1 Pseudomonadota bacterium
GGCTTGCCGCGCTCCTCCCCGAGCCCGTGCCCGCGGCGCTCGAGCGCGCCACCGGCATCGGCGGCATCGTCGCGCACTTCGACCCCGATCCCGCCGCGATCGAGGGCACGGTGCTCGCGAGCCTGGTGGCGGGCGGCGCGCTCGACCTCGCGGTGCTCGCGCCGCGCATCGCGCCCGCGCCGCTCGCCTTCGCGCGCGCGCTTGGCCGCATCGGGCGCCTCGACCCCGCGGTCGCGGCCGGCAGCGCAGGCTCGCTCCTGCCGGCCCAGGCCGAGACGCTGCGCAAAATGCTGCTCGCCGTCGTTGCGGATCCGCGGCTCGTGCTCGCCCGGGTCGCCGAGCAGCTGTGGCTGCTGCGCGCCGCGCGCGAGGCCGACGACAGCGAGCGGCGCCGGCTCGCCGCGCAGACCCGCGACGTCTACGCCCCGCTCGCGAATCGCCTCGGGCTCGCCGTGCTGAAATGGGAGCTTGAGGACTTTGCGTTCCGCTACCTCGAACCCGATCCCTACCGGCGGATCGCGCGCTCGCTCAACGAGCGTCGCAGCGACCGCGAGCGCTACATCGTCGAGTTCTCGGCCGAGCTCACCGCCGCCCTCGCGGTCGCGGGCGTTGCCGCCGACATCGAGGGTCGACCCAAGCACATCTTCAGCATCTGGCGGAAGATGCAGCGCAAAGCGCTCGCCTTCGAGCAGGTCTTCGACATCCGTGCGGTGCGGGTGCTGGTCGCGGACGTGCCGGCCTGCTACGCGGCGCTCGGCGTCGTGCACGGGCGCTGGGCTTACGTGCCCGCCGAGTTCGATGACTACGTCGCGACCCCGAAGTCGAACGGCTACCGCTCGATCCACACAGCCGTGACGGGCCCGGGCGGCAAAGTCGTCGAGGTGCAGATCCGTACCCGCGAGATGCACGAGCGCGCCGAGCTCGGCGTCGCCGCGCACTGGCGCTACAAGGAGGGCGGGCGGCGCGACGCGGGCTTCGAGAAAAAGGTCGAGCAGCTGCGGCAGCTGCTCGCCCCCGGCGCCGCCAGCGACGACGACCCGCTCGGCCGGGTCGGCGCCTCGCTGTTCGCCGATCACGTCTACGTGCTGAGCCCGGACGGTGACGTCGTCGAGCTCCCGGCGGGCTCGACACCGCTCGACTTCGCGTACCACGTCCATACCAGCTTGGGCCACCGCTGCCGCGGCGCGCGCGTCGACGGGCGCATGGTGCCGCTCGACCACCGGCTCGAGAACGGCGCGACGGTCGAGATCATCGCGGCCAAGGACCCGCACCCGAGCCGCGACTGGCTGGTGGAGAGCCTGGGGTTCCTCCGCAGCAAGTCGGCGCGCGGCAAGGTGCGTGCTTGGTTCCGGCGCATCGACGAGGTCGAGCACGCGCGCGCCGGCCGCACGATCCTCGAGCGCGAGTTCGGCCGGCGCACGCAGGCGACGCCGCTCGCGATCGCGGATCTTGCGAGCGAGCTCGGCTTCAAGGACGCGGACGCGCTGTTCGTCGCGCTCGGCGCCGGCGACGTCTCGGGCGCCCAGCTCGGCGCGGCGCTGGCACGGCGCGAGCGAAGCGCCGCGCCCGATGCGCTACCGGTCCCCGCGGCGGCGCCGGGCGGCCCGGTCGCGGCTCTCGGCATCCGCGTGATGGGGGTGGGCGATCTGCTCTCGCATTTCGCGCGGTGCTGCCGGCCAGTGCCGCCCGAGCCCATCGAGGGCTACGTGACGCTCGGCCGCGGCGTCACGATCCACCGCGCGAGTTGCGGCAACCTCGCGCGCATGCGCGCGCAGCAGCCCGAGCGGATCCTGCCGGTCGACTGGGGCCAGGACCGCGACCGCGTCTACCCGGTCGAGTTCTCGGTGCTCGCCTTCGACCGGCGCGGGCTCGTGCGCGACGTGAGCGGCGTGCTCGCGGATGCGCGCCTCAGCATCGACCGCATGACGACGGTCACGCATGCCGCCGACAGGACCGCGGAGATGACGCTCGGGGTCAAGATCCACGACCTCGCGGAACTCGAGGCCGTGATTGCGCGGATCGCGGGGCTGCCGGACGTACTGCGGGTGCAGCGCCGCTAGCGATTCGGGAAGTCGATCGCCTTCTTGTCGGCCGCGAGCGCGGCCTCGTGCAGCGCCTCCGACAGCGTCGGGTGCGCGTGGATGGTCCGCTGCAGGTCCTCGCTGCTCGCCGAGTACTCCATCGCGAGCACCGCTTCGGCGATGAGCTCTCCCGCGAGCGGCCCGATGATGTGCACGCCCAGGATTTCGTCATCGTCGATCGCGGCGATCAGCTTTACGAAGCCTTGCGTCGCTTCCATCGCGCGCGCGCGGCCGCTCGCGAGGAACGGGAACACGCCGGTCTTGTAGGGCCGCCCGCCCGCCTTCACCTGTTCCTCGGTCTCCCCGACCCAGGCGATCTCGGGCGCGGTATAGATGACCGACGGCACGGTCTTGTAATTGACCTCGCCGTGATGGCCGGCGATGAGGTCCGCGACCATGACGCCCTCCTCCTTGCCCTTGTGCGCGAGCATCGGGCCGCGCACGCAGTCGCCCACCGCCCACACGTTCTCGACGCCCGTGCGGCATTCCTGGTCGACCTGGATGAAGCCGCGCGCGTCGAGCGCGACCCCGGTGCCGTCCGCGAGGAGTCCGAGCGTCTGCGGGCGTCGGCCGATCGCGACGACCAGCCGGTCGACCGTCAGCGTCTGCGTGCCCTTGGCGTCGGCGTAGCTCACCTCGACCGCTCCGTCCTTGGCGACGGCACCCGAAACCTTGGCGCCGAGGCGAATATCGATGCCCTGCTTCTTGAACGCGCGCAGCGCTTCCTTGCTGACCTGCTGGTCGGCCATCGGCAGGAAGCTGTCGAGCGCCTCGAGCATGACGACCTCGCTGCCGAGGCGGCGCCAGACGCTGCCGAGCTCGAGGCCGATGACGCCGGCGCCAATGACCCCGAGACGCTTGGGTACGGAGCCGAGCTCGAGCGCGCCCCAGCTGTCGATGATCTCGCGGCCGTTGAGCGCGGCGTTGCGAAGCGGCGTCGGTACCGAGCCGCTCGCGAGCACGACGTGCTTGGCCTTGAGCACCGCCTTCTTGCCGGCGGTGTCGGTGTACTCGACCTCGCGACCGGGCAGCAGGCGCCCGTGGCCGGGGAGCCCCACCACCTTCGCCGCCTTGAAGAGCGCGAGGATGCCCTGAGTCGAGGCCTTGACGATGCCGGCCTTGCGCTTCTGCATCTGCGCGACGTCGAACTCGATGCCGGCGAGCTTGATGCCGTGCACGGCGAACTCCTCGCGCGCTCGGTAGAGGAGCTCGGACGATTCGAGCAGCGCCTTCGAGGGGATGCAGCCGGCGTTCAGGCAGGTGCCGCCGAACGCGTGGCTGCCGTCGAGGTTCTTCCATTCGTCGATGCAGGCGACCGTGAGGCCGTTCTGGCCCGCACGGATGGCGGCGGGATAGCCCGCCGGGCCACCGCCGATCACGATGACGTCGTAGGTGTCGGTCATGGAAGGGTTCTCTGTCAGACCTGCAGCAGGAGTCGCGCCGGATCCTCGAGGCAGTCCTTGATCGCGACCAGGAACTGCACGGCTTCACGGCCGTCGATGATGCGGTGATCGTAGGTGAGCGCGAGGTACATCATCGGCCTCACGACCACGGCGCCGTCGACGACGACGGGGCGGTCCTGGATCTTGTGCATGCCGAGGATCGCGCTCTGCGGCGAGTTCACGATGGGCGTCGACATCAGCGAGCCGAACACGCCGCCGTTGGTGATCGAGAAGGTCCCGCCCGTCAGGTCCTCGATCGTGATCGAACCGTCGCGCGCCTTGCTGGCGTAGGCGCCGACCGAGCGCTCGATGTCCGAGTAGCCCATGAGGTCCGCGTCGCGCAGCACCGGCAC
>JANXZZ010000230.1 GCA_025355245.1 Pseudomonadota bacterium
GCTGGACCGCGCTCGTGCCGCAGTGGCCGTGGCTGCCCACGGCCGGCCACGGCGATCTCAACGTGAGCGCCAACGGCACGGGAGCGGAGCTCGCCGCCGCCGTCGCGACCTTCGAGCTCACCCAGGTCGTGATGACGGGAGCAGCCGGTGCGCCGCCGCCGAGCCTCGCCGAGCTCGGCGGGCGGGTCGAGGTCAGCCACGCGGACGGTCGCTGGAGCGCGCACGGCCGCGACCTGACCGTCAATGCCGGCACGCGGCCCTGGCGCCGCGGCGAGTTCGGCCTCGTGCTCGGCAGCGACGCAGACGGGCTCAAGGACCTGCACCTCGACTCGCCCGCCATCGAGCTCGATGCGCTCGCCGCGTTGCACGCGCTCCTGCCCGCGGGCACGCTGCGCGAGGCGGGGAGCGCGCTCGCGCCGCGCGGCTCGCTCTCGCACGTGAACGTCACGGTCACGCGCGGCACGCGTCCCGGCGAGTGGCGCGTCGACGGCGGGCTCGCCTTCGCGGGCCTGGGCTTCGGTGCGTGGCGCACGATCCCCGGCATCATCGGCATCGACGGCGAGCTCAAGGCCGCGGGTGCGAGCGGTCGCGTGCGCGTGAGCTCGCACGCCTTCACGCTGATCCTGCCGCAGATCCTGCGCGCGCCGGTCTCCTCCCCGGACGTCGGCGCCACGCTCGACTGGTGGTGGCAGCCGGACGGCTGGCGCTTCGCCGTCGACGACGCGCACAGCCGCTCGGCGGACGGGCAGGGCGGCGGCAAGGCGCGGTTGTGGCTGCCGGCGGACGGGGAGTCGCCGCGCCTGGTGCTCGACCTCAACCTCACCGACATCGATGCGCGCGCGGCGCCGAAGTACCTGCCCGGCAAGACCATCCCGCCGAAGGCGATGGCCTGGCTCGACCAGGCCTTCCTCGGCGGGCGCGTCAACAACGTGCGCTTCGAGCTCGCGGGGCCGACGCGGGACTTTCCGTTTCGCGACGGTGGCGGGCTGTTTCGCATCCGCGTGCCGTTCGCGGGCATCCATCTGCACTACCAGGACGGCTTCGAGGACATCGAGGAGGCGACGGGCGAGGCCGAGTTCAAGAACCAGGGCTTCTCGGCGCACGCGAGCCACGCGCGCATCGGCGGACTCGAGCTCAGCAATGCCGTCTCCGCCATGCACGACTTCGCGACCGCCGAGTTGACGGGCTCGGCAACCGCGCGCGGCGATGTCGCGGCGGGCCTGCATTTCCTGCAGTCATCGCCGCTCGGACCCAAGCTCGGTTCCTACTTCATGAAGATCGCGGGCCGCGGGCCGATGTCGGCGGACGTCACGGTCGATTTTCCGCTGGCGCGCTTCGCCGAGCGGCACATCGACGTGAGCGCGCGCCTCGAGCGGGTGAGCGCGACTCTTCCCGGCATCGCCGAGCCCGCCACCGGCATCAGCGGCAGCTTCGTGCTCAAGGATCGCGAGCTCGAGGTGCCGGAGGTGACCGCGACCTTCCTCGGTAGCGCGGTCAAGGCGAGCGCGCACACGGTCAACGGGCCGAGCGGCGCGCACGGCGACCGGCTGCTGCTGGTCGAGGCTCAAGGGCGCGCCAGCGGCGAGCACCTGCAGCCGCTCCTCGGCATCACGCACGGCCACTGGCTCGAGGGCGGCTTCGACTGGCACGCGCAGGCGCGCATTCCGCGCTACGAATGGTCGCCCGCCCCGGATCCGGTGGCGGCCGATGCGCCGCCCGGCGCCCAGCCGGTGCCGCACGAGGTCGAGATCCGCTGGCTGCCGGCCGCGGTGCGCGTCGAGTCGGGGCTCGGCGGCCTCGCCATCTCGCTGCCCGCGCCGCTCGCGAAGGCGGCCGAGGAGATTCGCGGCGCGCGCTTCGACATTTCGATCGATCCCGGCCTCGCGGCCGGCGCGCCGGCGCTGCCGGCGACCTTCCGCCGCTCGGCGGGCGTGCGCGACCCCGCGCTCGCGGCGCGCGCGCAGGTCGGCCACGACGCCGCCGCGATCGAGTGGCGGCTCGGCAACGATGCGTTTGCGTTGAAGCGCGGCACGCTCAGATTCGGCGGCGGCACGCCGGTGTTGCGCGAAACGAGCGGCGTGTGGGTCGAAGGGCGCATGCCCGCCTACGACCTCTCGGCGTGGCTCGCGGTGCGGCTCTCCGCCAGCACCGGCAAGGGACTCGCCGAGTACCTGCGCGGCGGCACCGTCATCATCGATCGCTTCGACGTGTTCGGCTTTCGCTTTCCGGAGGTGAGCCTCGCGCTCGAGGCAGGCAAGGGCGAGTGGCGCGCGCACGTCGAGGGACCCTCCGCGCTCGGCACCATCGTGGTGCCGTGGGAGATGCACGGGCCGGCGGCCCTGTCGCTCGACATGGACCGCCTGCTGCTCGGCGAGCGGCTCAACGCCCCGGGCGCGCGCGCCGCGGCGACCGACCCCACCGAGCTTCCGCCCCTTGCAATCGACGTGCGCGACCTCGAGATACAGAAGCGACACTTCGGCTCGCTCGAGGCCCGGGTCTCGAAGACGGAGGATGGCCTGCAGCTCGACAACGCGACCTTCACCGGCGCCTCCTTCCACGCCTCCGGGCGCGGCAGCTGGGCGCTAACGGCGAGCGGCCAGGCGAGCGCGGTGGCCTTCACGATCGACAGCACCGACGTACTCGAGACCATGAACGCGTGGGGCTTTGCCCCGGCGATCTCGGGAAAGGCCGGACACCTGAAGGGCGAGCTGCGCTGGCCGGGAGGCATCGACGGCGACGTGGTGGCGCGCCTCGGCGGCAATGCGCAGCTGCGCATCGACCAGGGTCAGCTGCTGACCGTGGCGCCGGGCGCGGGGCGCGTGCTCGGGCTCCTGTCGGTGGGCGCGCTGCCACGGCGGCTGTCGCTCGATTTTTCCGACCTCACCGACAAGGGCTTCGCGTTCGATTCGGTGAAGGGCGATTTCGAGTTCCGGGACGGCAACGCCTACACCAGCAACCTCGTGCTCAAGGGTCCCGCCGCGGAGATCGGCATCGTCGGGCGCACCGGGCTCGCGGCCCGGGATTATGACCAAACGGCGAAGGTGACCGGGCACTTCGGCGGGCCGCTCGCGGCCGCCGGCGCCCTCGCGGCGGGGCCCGCCATTGGCGCCGCGCTGCTGCTCTTTTCGACCGTGTTCAAGGAGCCCCTCTCCGGTATCGCCCGGGGCTACTATCGGATCACCGGCAGCTGGGACCAGCCGAAGGTTGAGCGCATCGGCGCGGGCGCCGCCCGCGAGGCCGCGCACGGCGCCGACCCGGCGGGCCACGGGGTGTGAGGAGTCGACGATGACGATGTTCGCAGCCATCCAGCTGACCTCGGGCCCCGACGTCGCGGCCAATCTCGCCGTCGCGGCGCCGCTGCTCGCCGAGGCGCGCAGCGCCGGCGCCGAGGTCGTGCTGCTGCCCGAGAACTTCAACTTCATCGGCGCCAAGGACATCGACAAGCGCAGCGTCGCCGAGAGCTACGGTGCAGGCCCCACCCAGGACTTCCTCGCCAAGACGGCAGCCGCGCTCGGCCTGTGGATCATCGCGGGCACGCAGCCGCTCAAGAGCGCCGCGGGCGAGGGCAAGGTCACGAACTCCTGCCTCGTCTACGACGCGAGCGGTGCCTGCGTCGCGCGCTACGACAAGATCCACCTCTTCGACGTCGACGTGCCGGACAAGCCCAACGAGACCTACCGCGAGAGCACGCACGTCGCGCCCGGACGCGAGGTGGTGGTCGTCGACACGCCGGCCGGCCGGGTGGGCTTGAGCGTCTGCTACGACATGCGCTTTCCGGAGTTGTACCGGCGCCTCTCCGCCGCGGGCGCGGAGATCCTGGTGATGCCGGCCGCGTTCACCGTGCCGACCGGGCGCGCGCACTGGGAGACGCTGTTGCGCGCGCGCGCGGTCGAGAACCTCTGCTACGTCGTCGCGGCCGCGCAGTCGGGCGTGCACCCGAACGGCCGCGAGACCTACGGTGACAGCCTGATCATCGACTACTGGGGGCGGGTGCTTGCGCGCCTGCCGCGCGGCAGCGGCGTCGTCAGCGCCGACATCGGCCGCGCCGCGATGCTGGCGACGCGCGCCGGCTTCCCCTCGCTCTCCCACCGTGTATTCAACAGCTGAGGGCCGGGTATCCATGGCGGCAGTACTGAAACAACCCGACGCGCTCGACATCGCGCGCCTCAACATCCTGGAACCGGCCGGACTCGACGGCGCCGCGCTCGAGAAGATCCTTGGGCTCATCAAGAGCTCCGCGGTCGACGAGGGCGAACTGTACTTCCAGCTGGCGCGCGACGAGTCCTGGTCGCTCGAGGACGGCATCGTCAAGGACGGCACGCACAGCATCGACCAGGGGGTCGGGGTCCGCGCCATCGCCGGCGAGCGCACCGGCTTCGCCTACTCCGACGAGGTCTCGATGGCGGCGCTCGAGGAGGCGGCGCGCGCGACGCGTGCGATCGCGCGCCACGGCGCGCGCCCGAACGCCGCTGCCGGGCAGGCGATCGAGAGCCGCCGCCCGTTGAGCGCGCACTCGCTGTACCTGCCCACCGACCCGATCGTGACGGTTGCGGACGCCGACAAGGTCGCCTTCCTGATGGAGCTCGACCGCGCGACGCGCAGGCTCGATCCGCGCGTGCGCCAGGTCATGGCGAGCCTCGCCGGCATCTACGAGATCGTGCTGGTGGTCAACTCGAATGGCACCTGCGCGGCCGACGTGCGCCCGCTCGTGCGCGTCAACATCAGCGTGATCCTGGAAGCCGACGGCCGCCGCGAGCAGGGCTACGTCGGCATGGGCGGGCGCTACACGATCGCGGAGCTCCTGAAGGATCCGGCGGTCCGCGACTTGCCGCGCCAGGCGGTGCACGCGGCGGCCGTCAACCTCGAGGCCGTGCCGAGCCCGGCAGGCACGATGACGGTGGTGCTCGCCGGCGGCTGGCCGGGCGTCATGCTGCACGAGGCCGTCGGGCACCCGCTCGAGGGCGACTTCAACCGCAAGGGCACCTCGACCTTCTCCGGGCGCCTCGGCGAGACGGTCGCCAGCCCGCTTTGCACGGTGGTCGATGACGGCACGCTCGCGCGCCGTCGCGGCTCGCTCAACATCGACGACGAGGGCACGCCGACGCAGTGCACGACGCTGATCGAGAAGGGCGTCCTCAGGGGCTACATGCAGGACCGCCTGAATGCGCGCCTGATGGGCATGCAGCCGACCGGCAACGGCCGCCGCGAATCCTTCGCGCACATCACGCTGCCGCGCATGACCAACACCTACATGCTGCCCGGACCCCACGACCCCGAGGAAATCATCCGCTCGGTGAAGAAGGGCCTGTACGCGGTCAACTTCGGCGGCGGCCAGGTCGACACCACCAGCGGCAAGTTCGTGTTCTCGACGAGCGAGGCCTACCTCATCGAGGCGGGCCGCGTGACGCGCCCGGTCAAGGGCGCATCGCTGATCGGCTCGGGACCCGAAGTGCTGCAGCGCGTGACGATGCTCGGCAACGATCTCAAGCTCGATGCGGGGGTCGGCAACTGCGGCAAGGAAGGCCAGACCATTCCGGTCGGCGTCGGCCAACCGACCATGAAGGTCGAGGGCCTCACGGTCGGCGGCACGGGCTGAGCGGCGCGGCAATGTACCTGCCCCGGCGCCTCTACGAGTTCCTGCCCTACGGCTACGTGGCGGCGGGCCTGCTCGCCTGCATCGCCTCGTACCTCGGGACCGGCTCGGTCTGGAGCGACTGGGCGTTCGCGAGCGGCACCGTCGCGGTCGTCGCCGGCTTCGTGCTGATCCTGAGGCGCCGCTCGTACCGCGACGACGAGGCTCGCTACGACCGGCATTCGCTCGACGACTGACAGCCGCGCGTCCGTCCCTCAGTGCGGGCCGGCTCCCGGTCCGTGGATCTGCCCGCTGGCGGTCAGCGATTCCTGAGAGCCCGTCGGGCTCGGGTCCGGGGTCTCGGGTCCGCCCGGCCGCGTGCGGCTGGGTCGTGCATCGGCGTAGCGCAGCTCGTGCTGCCCGATCACGATCACGTCGCCGTCGCTGAGCACGTGCCGGCGCACGCGCTTGCCTCTGAGCACGATGCCGTTGGTGCTGTTGAGGTCCTCGATGATCGCGGCCTCGAGCGACACGGTGACCTGGCAGTGGTGGCGGCTCACGTACTTGGAGTCGATCTGGATGTCGTTCTCGGCGGTGCGCCCGATGATGATCCGCCCCGGGTGCAGCTCGCGCTCGTCGACCGTGCGGCCGCTGGTCGCGACCGTGAGGCGGCCGAGCACCGTGTCGCCGGAGACCTGGCGCAGCACCGGCACGATCATGTCGGCGCGCGCCATGCGGTTGGTGCGCGCGGAGTACTCGACCCACTGCAGCTCGTCGATCGCGGCCTGGACCTCGGCGACGTCGACGCTGTCCTTGTCGTTGCCGAAGGCGCTCATCATCGCGGTGTCGCACAGCGTGTTGATGAGGCGCGGTACGCCGCCCGAGTAGCGGAACACCAGCTGCACCGCGTCGGGCGAGAAGATCTGGCGCCCTTCGGCGCCGGCGACCTCGAGCCGGTGCGCGACGTAGGCGATGCACTCCTCGTTCGACAGCGGCGTCAGGTGGAAGCGCAGGCGGATGCGCTGCGCGAGCTGGGTGAGCTCGGGCGCGTTCAACTTGTCGTTGAGCTCCGGCTGGCCCGCCAGGATGATCCTGAGCGTCTTATCCTTGCTGGTCTCGACGCCCGACAGCAGGCGGATCTCCTCGAGCACGCGGTTCGACAGGTTTTGCGCCTCGTCGACCACCAGGACGACCTTGCGTCCGGCCGCGTACTGCTCGATCAGGAAGTTGTTGACCGTCGCGAGCAGCTCCGCCTTGTTCATCTTGAAAGGCGAGAACCCGAACTGCACCAGCACTCCCTGCAGGAAGCCGAGCGGGCTGATCTGCGTCTGGTTGAGCTGGGCGATGACGACGTCCTTGTCGAGTTCGCGCAGGAAGCTCTCGATCAGCGTCGTCTTGCCGGAACCGATCTCACCGCTGATGACCACGAAGCCGTCGGTGAACCAAATGGTCGACTCCATGTACGCCTTGGCGCGCCCATGGTGCTTCGAGAGGTACAGGAACTGCGGGTCCGGGCTAAGCCGGAACGGCAGCTCCTTCAGCCGAAAGAGTTCGAGGTACATCCGCTTCGCGCTGCTTGTGTCCGGTCGGCGAGCCTTGCCGGGCCCACTATACGGGAGGTCCGGCGGGCGCGGTAAGACCGCGCTTGCAGCTCGGGAATCCCGGCAAAAAGGCCTTGCGGCGCACGTCCTAGCGCAGCCGTAGCAGCCGTCCAAGTGCCCGGTCACGGGCCGCCGCGCTGGCCTCGACGACCGTGGCATGGCCGAGCTTGCGGCCCGGCCGCGCCTCGCGCTTGCCGTAGTCGTGCAGGTGCAGCCCGTTTACGGCAAGGGCGCGGCGCGGCGCGGGCAGCCGGCCGACGAAGTTGACCATGGCCGCATGGCCGCGCGCCCGCGTGCTGCCGAGCGGCAGGCCGAGGATCGCGCGCAGGTGGTTCTCGAATTGGCTGGTCTCGGCCCCCTCGATCGTCCAGTGTCCGGAATTGTGCACCCGCGGTGCCATTTCGTTGGCGATGAGCCGGCCTCTCGCCACGAAGAACTCGACCGCGAGCACGCCGACGTAGCCGTAACGCCCGAGGATCGCGCCGACCTGGCGCTCGGCGCTCTTCTGCAGGGCGCGCGCCCGGCAGGGTGCCCGGCTGGAGGCGAGGATGCCGTGCTCGTGAACATTTTCCGTCAGTGGGTAGAACGCAGTCTCGCCCTTCGTGCTCCTGACCGCGAGCAGCGACAGCTCGCGCGTGAAATCGACGAAGCCTTCGTAGATGAGCGGCTCACCGCCGAGCGCCTGCCACGCGGCATCGACGTCGGCGCGGCGCCGGATGCGCGCCTGGCCCTTGCCGTCGTAGCCAAAGCGGCGCGTCTTGAGGATGCCCGGCAGCCCGATGCGGCCGATCGCGGCATCGAGGTCGGAGCGCAGGTCCACGGGCGCAAACAGCGGCGTCGCAATGCCGAGGTCGCGGAACAGCGTTTTCTCGAGCAGCCGGTCCTGAGCGACGCCGAGCACGCGCGGCTGCGGGTAGACGGGCGCGAAAGCGCGCATGGCGGCGAGGGATTCGACCGGGACGTTTTCCCAGTCGAAGGTCACGACGTCGGCGCCGCGGGCGAGCGAGCGCAGGCGCGTGAGGTCGTCGAACTCGCCGGTGACGATCGGTGCCACCTGCCCGCCCGGCGTATCGGCGCTGCGGTCGTAGAAGCGGGACTCGATGCCGAGCGGGTAGCCGGCAAGTGCCAGCATCCGGCCGAGCTGGCCGGCGCCAACGATGGCGACCTTCACGAGCCGTTGCCGGTGCGCGGGTCGGGCTTGGCGAGCACGGCGGCCGTCTGCTCGCGCCGGTACTGCTCGAGCGCCGCGCTGACGGCGGGGTGCTTGTTGGCGAGGATCGCCGCGGCGAGGAGCGCGGCGTTGGTCGCGCCGGGCGCGCCGATCGCCATCGTGGCGACCGGGATCCCCGCCGGCATCTGCGCGATCGAGAGGAGCGAGTCGAGCCCGTTCAGCGCCTTCGACTGCACCGGTACGCCGAGCACCGGCAGGGACGACTTGGAGGCCGTCATGCCGGGCAGGTGCGCGGCGCCGCCAGCGCCCGCGATCAGTACTTCGAGGCCGCGGCCCTTGGCGGCGGAGGCGTACTCGAACAGCAGGTCGGGCGTGCGGTGCGCGGAAATGACCCGCACCTCGTGGGCGATGCCGAGCCGGTCGAGGGTATCGGCCGCGCTTTGCATCGTCTCCCAGTCGGAAGCCGAGCCCATGATGATGCCGACGAGTGGCTGCATGCGCGGCGGATTTTACGCGGTCGGCGCAGGCGCGGCGAGGGATTCCCGCAGCCGCCGGAACAGTGCCCGCGCGGCCGCCGGCGGGCGCCCCGCGGCCGCCTCGCTGCGCGCGGTCGCGATCAGCTTGCGAAGCTCGCCCTCGTCGAGCCCGGGTGCCTGCGCGAGCAGCGCCCGCAAGGCCGGTTCCTCCTCGGCGAGGAGGCGGTCGCGCCAGGCCTCGATGCGATGGAAGTCGCGCGCCAGCATGCGCCGCTCGAGGGCGCGCTCCTCGATCACGCCGCGCAGCTCCTCGACGTCGGTCTTGCGCAGAATCTTGCCGATCAGCTGGCGCTGGCGCGCGGCGCCGCCGTGGGCGGTAATGCGCTTCGCGAGGTCAATCGCATCGCGCAGTTTCTCCGAGAGCGGCAGCGCATCGAGCTCGGCGGGCGGCAGCGCCACGAGTTCATCGCCAAGGTCCTTGAGCTCGGCCGCATCGCGCTTGAGTTTGCTTTTGCTGGGCCCGTCGAACTCATCGTCGACCGGGTCGCCGTCGTGCGCCGCCATGGCTCATCCTAGCCTAGAATGCGCTCCTTGGCCCCGACCCGGACTCCCATGCCGTCGACGACGCTCGCCTATGCCGACCTCGAGAGCCTCGTGGAGCGCTCCCTTGCCGAGGCGCGCGCCGCCGGTGCCACCCAGGCCGACGTCGGCATCAGTGCCGACACCGGCCTTTCGGTCGCGGTGCGCCTCGGCGAGGTCGAGACGCTCGAGTACCAGCGCGACCGCGGCATGGGCATCACCGCCTACGTCGGCCAGCGCAAGGGCACGGCGACCACCGGCGATCTCGCCTGGAGCGCGATTGCCGACACCGTGAAGAAGGCGGTGTCGATCGCCAAGTTCACGGCGGAGGACAGCTGCGCGGGGCTGCCGGATCCCGACACGCTCGCGACCGAGATCCCGGATCTCGAGCTCTCCCATCCCTGGGACCTCGAGGCCGAGGCCGGCATCGAACTCGCGCGCCGCTGCGAGGCCGCGGCGCTCGCGCACGACCCGCGCATCACCAACTCCGAAGGCGCCTCGCTGTCGGCGCACCGCGCGCTCAGGGTTTATGGCAACTCGCTCGGCTT
>JANXZZ010000253.1 GCA_025355245.1 Pseudomonadota bacterium
GCGCGGTCGGCGCCGGCGGCCGCGGCGGCAGCGCCCAGGATGTCGGGCTCGACCAGGACGGCCACGGGGTCGGTGAGCAGGCGCGGCCACCACGCAAGACCGAGCGGCCCCGACACGCGGGCGCGAAGCGCCGGCCACGCCATGCGCCCGAGTCGGCGCGGCACGGCGCGAAGCTGCACCGCGACCGGATCCCCCGCCGGCACGGTCAGGCGCACGACGTCGCGCGGGCACTCGATCCCGGCAGGCGCATCGGCCGCGAGCTCAAGCTCGAGCGGCCGCCCGCCCTGCTGGCTGACCTCGAACGCAACCGCGACGGGTCGCGTCAGCAGCCAGCGCGCGGGCGTCTTGACGGCGAGCGCGAAATGCGCGCGCAGCGGCACCAGCCGGTCGTAGGCGAGGCCGAGCAACAGGAGCGCCGCCGGCAGGTACCAGAAGCGGCTGCCGCCGGCGACGTCCGTCCATTCGCCGACGATCGCGACCAGCGCGATGAGCGCGATGACAACGAAGGCGTTCCTGCGAAGACTCATGGACGCGGGTCCCTAGCGCGGGACCGGCACCTGGTTGAGGAGCGCCCGGACGACCTCCGCCGCGCCGACGCCGTCCAGCAGCGCGTCCGGCGCGAGCACCAGTCGATGTGGGGCGATGAGGTCGATTACGTCGCGCACGTTGTCGGGGGTTGCGAACGCGGCGCCTTCGAGGCCCGCGAAGATGCGCGCGGCCTTGAGCACCGCGAGCGCGCCGCGGGTCGAGAGCCCAAGCGTGAGCTGCGGATGCTCGCGCGAGGCGCCGGCGAGACCGAGCACGTAGCCCACAAGCTCGGGTGCGACGTGCACCTCTTCTGCCGCCGCGCGTGCCGCGCGGAGCATCTCCGGCGTGATCGTCCGCTCGCCCGCCGCCGCCGCGTGGGCGTCGATGCGGCTGTAGCGCTCGAGCACCGCGCGCTCATCATCGAGCTGCGGGTACTTGAGGTCGATCCTGAGCATGAACCGATCGAGCTGCGACTCGGGGAGCGGATAGGTGCCTTCGAATTCGCGCGGGTTCTGCGTCGCGATGACCAGGAAACCGGGCGGCAACGGGTAGGCCTCGTTGTCGACCGTCACCTGCCGCTCCTCCATCGCCTCGAGCAGCGCGGACTGGGTCTTGGGTCCGGCGCGGTTGATCTCATCGAACAAGAGCACGTCGGCGAAAAGAGGGCCCTGCCGGAACGCGAACTCACCGCGCGCGGTGTCGTACATGTGTACGCCGATGATGTCCGAGGGCATGAGGTCGGCCGTGCCCTGGATGCGCTTGAAGCGGCCGCCGAGGGCGGCCGCGAGCGATTTGCTGAGCAGCGTCTTGCCGAGTCCCGGCACGCCCTGCACAAGCACGTGGCCGCGCGCGACGAGCGCCGTCGTCAGCGCCCGCACCACCGGCCGCATCCCGAACACGGTCGCGCCCACGGCCGCCTGGAGGCGGTTTTCGAGTTCTTGTAGCGCGCTGCTCATGCTAGGTGTCCTGCAAGTTCCGAGAGAAGTTTCTGGAGGCGTACGAGGTTGATGCCACGCCCGTCGCTAGCGCGATCGTGCAGCACCTTGAGGTCGGCGAGCGTCGCGCGCGGCACCCGTGCGTGCCCGTCGAGCCACTCCCAGACGGGATAGCCGTCCTCGCGCATCGAGAGGCGCCTGCGGATGCCGTTGAAGAAGTGCTCGAAGAGGCCCATCGCGGCCACCGGCACCGACAGCGCGCTCGCGTAGAAGCTCGCGGTGAGCCGCAGCATCGCCGCGTCGTCGACCCGGGTGGCGCCACCGTCCGCCACGCGCAGGTGCCGCGCGCCGACCGCGAGCGCGAACCACACGGCGACGATCCACCAGATCGCGTGGTGCAGGCGCGCATCGCCAAAAAAGGCTTGCGGATCGTAGTAATCCACCATGCCCGAATGACCGTCGTCGATAATCACGCGTCCACCGTCACCGAGCGACTGGGCAACGACGTTCGACAGCCAGCGGGCGTTGTCGGCCTGGCCGAGGGCCGCGTTCGCGATCGGGCTCGCAAAGCCGTTCACGATGATCGTGCCCTTGCCGAGGTGCTTGAGCCACACGGCCTCATCGCCCGTGTCCTTGCGGCGCGCGAGCGCGAGGACCGGCGTCGCGTCCATCGGCGTCGCTTTCCACCGCGACGCCGGCAACTCGCTGCTCGTGAACAGCGAGTGCACGCCCGCGAACAGCGGGTGCGGGCCGTGCGCCGTCAGGATCGGCACGACGTCCACATTCGGCGGCGCGAGTGCGGCCTTCGCGGCCGCGGCGACCTTGTCCGCGGGCCCGGGCTTGGCGGGCTCGATGACGCTGAACTTGATCCGGGTGAGCCGCTTCAGCTGCTCCACGAAAGGGCCGCCGAAGGCGACTGCGGCCCAGCGTGGCGTGTCATCGAGCGCGGCCATCACGAGCAGCGTGTTGCCGCGCCTGATCCAGGCATCGAGTCGCTCTCCCTCCGGAACGCGCACGCCGACCGCGTGCGGCACGCTGGTGATCATCAGATTCCCGGTCGCGCTCGGCGGGCCCCCGGGCTGCGTCAGGCGGTCGAAGCGTCCGCGCAACGCCATGACCGGCACGTGCTCGGCCGTGAGCCAGCGGTCGAGCCCGGCATAGCCCGCGCCCGCGATGGCGCCCGAGAGTGGCAGCGCCACTTCCTCGCCCGGAGCCGCGGGTTTGGGGAACATCAGCGCCCAGAAGAGCGCGAGCGCGCCGAGCGCGAGCCCCACGGACACCAGCCATTCCTTCACCGTCCGGCCCCGGCGGGATTGACGACGGACGCGTAGAGCGCAGTCCCGTCGGCGAGCACCGCGCCGAGCCGGTCCTCCGGCACGGGCGTGGCCGCAAAGAGCTGCTGCTCCGCGGCGCTCGCGAGGCGCGCGAAGCGCGACTCATCCGCCGGATCCGCGAACGCTTGCTCGCGGCTCAGTTCACGGTGCGTGCGGATGCGAGCGGCGGTGATCCGGCCGTGCTGCACGAGCGTCGACACGAGGAGATCGAAGAGCAGGGCGGCACGCCGGGCGGCCGGCGCCGCCTCGACGTCCGCCAGCGTGACCGTCCGCGGGCCGAGGCCGGGGACGGGCGCCCCGGAGCGTCGTCCGCCACGCTGGGCGCGTCGTCCGAAAACCCCGTAGGCACGCAGCTCGTTGAGGACGATCGCGATCGCGGCGCCGACGATGAGCAGCTTGAGGACGTTGAGCAGGACCTCGAACACGGAGGCGTGGCCCGAGAGCCGGCTGAAAAGCTTGGCGAGCCAGCCGGGCGGCGCGCCGTCCTGCTTCTGCTGGGCGGCAAACTGTGCGCGCAGCCAGTCCTTGAACCGTTCCCACCAGGAGGGCGCGACGGAGGGCGCGGCCAGCGAATCGAGCACCGTGGGCAGCGAGACGGTCCGGGGCGCGGTCACGACGGCTGCGTGCGCATCGGTGGCGAGTGCGACCGAGTCCGCAAGCTTGACCGCGGAGATCGAGGCCGCCGTCGCCTCGCTCAGGAGCGGGCCGACATCGAGTTCATCGAGCGCCGCGCCAAGGCCCGGACACGCCTCCTCGAGCGCCTTGAGGCCGGCAGCCTTTTCCGGCGCGCGCGCCGCGCAAGCGGCGATGAGTTCGCGGGGGCCGGCGGTCGCGGCCAGCGAAGCCGCCAACAGCAGGCCGAGAAACGCGAGCCGCACGGCTCAGGCGCGTTTCAGGCCGCCGACGCGTGCCGCCAGATCGCCGCCCTCACGGCGCAACTTGAGATCGAAGTAGGTGGCCGTGAGCGCGGTCGGAAACACCGGGATGATCGCGACGTTGAGCATGGCGCTTAAGCCCTGGGTCACCAGCATCAGCATCAGCACGTCCCGGGCCAGCGTCGCGGCGAGGATCCCGATCACGGAGAAGAGGGCCAGCATCACGACCATTAGGATGATCAGGGCGACGCCCGCGATGGTCGTGCCGCGCCACCAATGACCGCGGCTCAGCGACCAGCTCTGGCCGAGCGCGGCGGTGCCGCTGTCCCCCTCGGCCTGGATCGCGACCGACCAGTACTGCAGGCGGCCCCACAGGAAGATCGGCAGCGCCAGCAGCACGAGCACGCCGACAATCCTCATGAGCGGTGACAGCATCATGCCGATCATCGTGCCCGGAATTATCACCGCGACGAAAGCGGCGCCTATCGCCAGCAGAAAAAGGATCGTCGCGACGAACGACGCCGGAAAGGTCCGCAACCCCACCGCGAGGCTTTCCCGGAAAGTGGGCGACTCCCCGCGATGGACGGCGACCGCGATGCTGCCGATCACGCAATAAAAGTAGATCGAGAAAAGCACGAGCGCGAGGTAGGTACCCCAGACCGCCGGCGAGCGCATGAGCTGCAGCGCCTGCTGGGGCGTCGCGGCCCCCGTCAGCATGCCCGCGCTCGAGAATTGACCCGTCGCCGCAAACAGCGCCAGCGCAGTTAGGAGCGGAAGCGCGGCCGCCAGCAGACTGGGCAGCCACCACTGCCGCGCCGATGCGCGATAAAGGCGGATCGAGTCGTCGAGCACGCCGCCGATCGAGCGGGGCGCAGCAGGTCGCGTGTACATTCAGAGACTCCCCGGGCGGCTTCCGTGCTTGAAGTACTTGTTGTGCGCCGACTGGCGCCACCCTTGACCATCCGGTCGAAGCCACGTTAACACACGAACGGCGGGCGCCCCGGCGCGCCGAAGCTTGCGCCGAACGCCTGTCGAGCGCTCGGGCGTGAGCGAAAATTCGGGTGGTGCCCCGGGCCGGACTCGAACCGGCATGGCCTCGCGGCCTGCGGATTTTCCTACCTCTTCGGCTTGCGCCGCCGCGCATTGCGCGTTCGGGGTCTGGAGTGCGCCACAACCGTGGCAGCCCCGATCGGGCTGCGGTAGGTCCCCGCCGTCCACTCTCTACACCTTCGCCCGGACTCGCAGTCGCGGGCGCTTGGCTCGGCGTTGCCTCGGATCGCATCCGGGGGTTCACCGACTTTGACGGGATCCGGCCGGGCCGTTTCCGCGCCCGCCGCTCAAATTTCTCAAGTCCGCTGCGTCTACCAGATTTCGCCACCGGGGCAACGTCCCAGTCTACTGGGGTAGCGCGCCGGGACGCGAATGCGGGGACCAATTCGCGCCGATTCCGCCAACAGGCGCGGTTGCGCCGCCCGGAGCGCGGGCGAGGCGCTCGTATAGACTGGGCAGCGGCGCCGGAGACGGCCGGGCGCCGCTGTGCCGGCCGCCGGCAAGGTTCTTCACGGAGTTTTGCGGTGGTGCGATGAATCTGCTGATCCGGGTGAACCTGACGCTGGCGCTCGTGTTCGCGGTGGGCGCTCTCGCGGCGGGCGCGATCTCTGCGTCGCTCCTGCGCACGAACGCCAAACGCGAAGCGACCGCCGCCGCCGGTCTTATGATGGACGGCGCGCTCGCGGTGCGCTCCTACACCGCGAGCGAGATCGTGCCGCTCCTGAACGCGCAGATGAACAGCCAGTTCCTCCCGCAGAGCGTGCCGTTCTATGCGGCGACGCAGAACTTCCTCAAGCTGCGCGAGCACCACCCGCAATATTCCTACAAGGAAGCGACGCTCAACCCAACGAACCCGCGCGATCGCGCGGCCGACTGGGAGGCGGACATCATCCAGCGCTTTCGCAACGATGCGGAGACGCACGAACTCGTCGGCGAGCGCGACACGCCGATGGGACGATCCTTATACCTCGCGCGACCGATCCGCGCCGGCGCCGAGTGCCTCGAGTGCCACGGGCTGCCGGCGGCGGCGCCGCGCACCGTCACGGCACTCTACGGCTCCAACAACGGCTTTGGCTGGCAGGCGAACGAGGTGATCGGCGCGCAGCTGGTCACGGTTCCGCTGGCCGCCGCGCAGGGGAGTGCGGACGCGGCGCTTTACGTCTTCATGGGCTCGCTGGTCGCGGTGTTCGCGGCGCTGATGCTGGCGCTGAACGTCGTGCTCTATTTCCTGCTCCTGCGTCCGGTGCGACGCCTGGCGGCGGCGGCGGACGCGCTCAGTCTCGGCGACCTGTCGGTCCCGGAATTCGATGCCACCGGCCAGAGCGAGATCGCGGGTCTCGGACGCGCGTTCAATCGCCTGCGCAAGAGTCTCGAGAAGAGCCTCAAGCTGCTGGACCGCTGAGGGTGAGCGCGCGCGAGGTTTTCGTCAGCTACTCGGAACCCGACCGGGCCTGCGCGCTCGAGCTCGTCGAACGGGTCGAGGCGCACGGCATTCCTTGCTGGGTCGCGCCGCGCGACATCGCGCCCTCCACCGACTGGGCCGCGGAAATCATCGACGCCATCGGCGCCGCGCGCGTGATGGTCCTCGTCTTCTCGGCGAGCAGCAACGAGTCCCCGCAGGTGCGGCGCGAGGTCGAGCGCGCGGTCCACAAGCGGGTGAGCGTGCTGCCGTTTCGCATCGAGGACGTGCTGCCGTCCAAGAGCCTCGAGTACTTCCTCAGCACGCAGCACTGGCTCGATGCGTTCCCGCCGCCGCGCGAATCCCACTATCGGGCGCTGTGCGCGCACCTGGCCGTGGTGCTGTCGACGCCGCCGCGCGCCGTGCCCGCCGCGGCGTTCGACGGCGAACTCCTGGGGCGCATCGAGCGCGCACTCGCGGCGTACATCGGGCCCATCGCGCGGCATCTGGTGGTGCGCGAGGCGCGCACGGCGAGTGGCATCGAGGCCCTGATTGCGGCACTCGCGGCGGAGCTGGACGCGGACACCGAACGGCGTCGCTTCGTCGAGTCCTGCCAGCGTCTCGCGCGCGGCTAGGATCCGCGGGCGCGGTTTTCCCACGGCTGGCGCGCGGGCACAGGCAATAAATTACTTCAAATAATAATTGTAAATTATTGTTTTAACAGACTAAATATACGGTGGCGCCTCGTTCGGATGACGCCCGGCCCGTCCCGCTCGATGCAGTTGCCGCCTCGTCTCGGCGGCGCCGGAGGTGCACAATCGACGCACGCCCGGCACACGGCCGCGGCGTTTCGGAATCGACGCGCGACGAGCCGGGGCACGAGCGAAGGGGGACAGATGCGCACGGTCGACCAGATCCTCAAGGAAAAGGGAGCGGATCTCTTCCGGATCGGGCCCGACGAGCCGGTGCTCGAGGCCATCCGCGTGATGGCGGACAAACACGTCGGTGCACTGCTGGTGATGCGCGGCGACGCGCTCGCCGGGATCCTTTCCGAGCGCGACTACGCCCGCAAGGTCGTCCTGCTCGGGCGCTCATCCGCCGATACCCCGGTCGCCCAAATCATGAGCAGTCCCGTCACCACGGTGACCCGCTCGGCTTCGGTCAACGACTGCCTGGAACTCATGACCGACCGGCGCATCCGACACCTGCCGGTGGTCGAGAACGATCGCGTTCTCGGGATGCTGTCGATCGGCGACCTCGTCAAGGCCGTCATCGACGACCAGCGCCACCACATCGAGGACCTGGAGCGGTTCATCCGCACCTGATCGAGACGGTGCCGGTGCCGCGCGCGGCCGGCGCCCGCGAGGCGGAGAGTGCTAGCTGCTAT
>JANXZZ010000339.1 GCA_025355245.1 Pseudomonadota bacterium
CGGGCGCTCAGGCGCGGCCTCGAGAGCCCGATCGACCAGGGCGAGCTCATCGCCGAGACGCAGTTCGAGGCACGCGAGATCCTGACGCGCGACGGCGTGCCGGTGGCCGACGTCGAGCGCGTGTGGAAGAACCTCACCGGCACCTATTTCCTGAGGCACACGGCCGAGGAGATCGCCTGGCACACCGCACTGCTCGGCGGGCGCGACCCCTTCGACGAGGAGCCACTGGTGGCGGTGCGCCAGGAAACCGGCCGCGGCGGCACCGCGATCTTCAGCTACACGCGCCGCCGCCAGCACAGCTTCGCGCGCGCGACCGCGGTGCTCGACCAGATGGGACTCTCGATCCTCGATGCGCGCATCACGCCGACCGAGAACGGCTTCTCGGTGGACACCTACCTCGTGCTCGAGGACACCGGCGGCGCGATCACCGATCGCACCCGCATCCACGAGATCGAGCAGGGGCTGTGGCGGCGCCTGCGCGACGATGCCACGTCCTCGATCACGGTCACGCGCCGCGCGCCGCGCCAGGTGCGCATGTTCACGACCGCGACGCAGATCAACTTCGCCGACGACCCGCGCAACAATCGCAGCGTCCTCGAGCTCATCGCCGCCGACCGGCCGGGCCTCCTCTCGGAGGTCGGCAAGGTGTTCATGCGCGAGAAGATCGTGCTCCACGGCGCGCGCATCGTCACGGTCGGCGAGCGTGCCGAGGACGTGTTCTACGTCGCGGACGCCGACGATCGCCCGCTCGATGCCGCCGCGCGGCTGCGCGTGCAGTCGGCGCTCGTGGATGCGCTCGACGCGCGCGCCTGAGGGCGGACGGCGTCCATGCACCCGGCCTTAAGCCGCCTGCAGCCCTACCCCTTCGAACGGCTGGCGCGACTCCTCGCCGGGGTCACGCCGCCCGCCGGCCTGAAGCCGATCGCGCTCTCGATCGGCGAGCCCAAGCACGCCCCGCCGCGCTTCGTGCTCGAGGCGCTCATCGCGGCGCTCGATTCGCTCGGCACCTACCCCGCGACCGCCGGCGTCGCGCCATTCCGCGAGGCCGTCGCCGCGTGGCTCGAGCGGCGCTACCGCCTCGGCGGCACGCTCGACGAGGCGAGCATGGTTCTGCCGGTCAACGGCACGCGCGAGGCGCTGTTTGCGATCGCGCAGGCATTGATCGACCCGGCCGCCGGCGCGCGCGTCGCGATGCCGAACCCCTGCTACCAGATCTACGAAGGCGCGGCGCTGCTCGCGGGCGCGACGCCTTATTTCCTCGACACGACCGCCGTGAACGGCTTCATCCCCGACCTCGAGGCGGTCCCGGCCGAGGTGTGGCGCGACACGCGCCTCCTCTACCTGTGTTCGCCCGGCAACCCGAGCGGCGCGGTGCTCGACCTTGATTTCATGCGCCGCGCGCTCGAGCTCGCCGACCGTCACGACTTCGTGATCGCGGCGGATGAGTGCTACGCGGAGATCTACGGCGAGGAGGCGGCCCCGCCGCCCGGCTTCCTCGAGGCCTGCCACGCGCTCGGACGCCGGCGCTTCGAACGCGTGCTCGTGTTCCACAGCCTCTCGAAGCGCTCGAGCCTGCCGGGCCTGCGCTCGGGCTTCGTCGCGGGCGACGCTGCACTCATCGAGCGCTTTCGGCTCTACCGGACCTACCACGGCTGCGCGCTCCCGGTGCACGTGCAGCGCGCGAGCGCGCTTGCCTGGGCGGACGATGCCCACGCGGTCCAGAACCGCGCGCTCTACCGCGCCAAGTTCGACGCGGTGCTGCCGGTGCTCGCGCCGGTGCTCAAGGTCTCGCGCCCCGCGGCGAGCTTCTACCTGTGGCCCGACGTCGGCGGCGATGAGGAGGCCTTCGCGAAGGCGCTCTATGCCGAGGAGTCCCTCACCGTGCTGCCGGGGCGCTACCTTGGCCGTGCGGCGACGGCCGCGAACCCGGGCACGGGCCGCGTGCGCATCTCGCTCGTTCCGCCCGTCGAGGACTGCCTCGAGGCCGCCCACCGCATTCGCCGCTTCATCGAGAACCGCCCATGACCGACCGCCTGCAGCGCCTGATCGAGACCCACTGGGAGCGCCGCGCGGATCTGAATCCCGCCAACGCGCCCGCCGACCTCGCCGCGGCCCTCGAGGAGGCCATCGGGCTCCTCGACCAAGGGCGCGCGCGCGTGGCGGAGCCAACAGCCTCGGGATGGGTCGTCAACGAGTGGCTGAAGAAAGCGGTGCTGCTCTACTTTAGGACACATGATAACTCCGCTATATCAGCTGGTTACACCACATTCTTCGACAAGGTTCCACTTAAGTATTCGGGTGCGACGGACGCCGAGCTTCGCGCCGGCGGCACGCGCGTGGTGCCCCCGGCGGTCGTCCGCCGCGGTGCCTTCATCGCGTCGGGCGTCGTGCTGATGCCGAGCTACGTGAACATCGGCGCGTACGTCGATTCCGGCACGATGGTCGATACCTGGGCGACGGTCGGCTCGTGTGCGCAAATCGGGCGCAACGTGCACCTGTCCGGCGGCGTCGGCATCGGCGGGGTGCTCGAACCCTTGCAGGCGAGCCCGACGATCATCGAGGACGACTGCTTCATCGGTGCGCGCTCGGAGATCGTCGAGGGGGTCGTCGTCGAGCGCGGCGCGGTCGTGTCGATGGGCGTATTCATCGGCGCGAGCACCAGGATCTACGACCGCGCGACCGGGACCGTGAGCTACGGGCGGGTACCGGCGGGCGCGGTCGTGGTTTCGGGGAGTCTGCCCTCGCCCGACGGCACGTACTCTCTTTATTGCGCCGTGATCGTCAAGCGCGTCGATGCCAAGACGCGCGCGAAGACCTCGATCAACGAACTGCTGCGCGAGTGACCGCGGCCACGGCGCGGAATGTCTAGCCACGCGGGCGCGGCGGTGGGCATCATGGCCGGTCGGCCGCACCCGCCGACGCACGCGAGGCAGGCGACGTGGCGAAGAAACGGGCACTGATCACCGGCGTCACCGGGCAGGACGGCTCCTACCTGGCCGAGATGCTGCTCGCCAAGGGTTACGAGGTGCACGGAATAAAGCGCCGCTCCTCCTCGTTCAACACCGGGCGCATCGACCATATCTACCTCGACCCGCACTTCGGCACGGTCGACTTCAAGATGCACTTTGGCGACCTGACCGACTCGACCAACCTGATCCGCGTCGTCCAGGAGTCGCAGCCGGACGAGATCTACAACCTCGGCGCGCAGAGCCACGTCGCGGTCTCCTTCGAGACCGCCGAGTACACCGCCAACGCCGATGCGCTCGGCACGCTGCGCCTGCTCGAGGCGACCCGCATCCTCGGTCTCGGCGACAAGGTGCGCTTCTACCAGGCCGGCACCTCCGAGATGTTCGGCAAGGCGGCCGAGACGCCACAACGCGAGTCGACGCCGTTCCATCCGCGCTCGCCCTACGGCGTTGCCAAGGTCTACAGCCACTGGATCACGATCAACTACCGCGAGGCCTACGGGCTGTTCGCGGCCAACGGCATCCTCTTCAACCACGAGTCGCCGCGCCGCGGTGAGACATTCGTATCGCGCAAGATTACCCGCGGGCTCGCGCGCCTGTCGGTTGGGCTCGAGGACTGCATCTTCCTCGGCAACCTCGATGCGCGTCGCGACTGGGGCCACGCCCGCGACTACGTCGAGGCGATGTGGCTGATGCTGCAGCACCCGACGCCCGAGGACTTCGTGATCGCGACCGGCGTGCAGCACTCGGTCCGCGATTGCGTGCGGATCGCAGGCGCCCGCCTCGGCATGCAGGTCGAGTTCAGGGGCAGCGGCGTCGATGAGCAGGCCGTCGACGCCAGGAGCGGGCAGGTCATCGTCCGGGTCGACCCGCGCTACTTCCGCCCGACCGAGGTCGACTCGCTGCTCGGCGATGCGAGCCGCGCGCGCGCGGCGCTCGGCTGGGCACCGAAGGTGGGTTTCGAGGCGCTGGTGAACGAGATGGTCGACTCGGACCTCAAGATCGCCGAGCGCGACGTGCGCGCTGCCGCAGCAGGCTGAACCCTAGCCGAGGCGCTATTGCGCCGAGGGGTCCGTGCCGCTGAGGGCCTCGACTGGCGATCCGAGGTGAGCACCCTGCACCTGCGCCGTCGTGATCTCCTCGCGGCGCGCGAGCTTCGGCACCGTCGCCGCGATGCTGCGCGCATGATCGCCGACCCGCTCGAGCGCCTTCAGCAGGAAGACCGTGTGCACGGTGCTCTGCAGGTAGCGCGGGTCCTCCATCACGTAGGTCACGAGCTCGCGAAGCGCGAGGTGGAACTCCCCGTCGAGCTCGGCGTCGCGCCCGGTGATCGCCGTCGCGGCGGCAAGGTCAACCCGGTCGAAGGCGTCCAGCGCGTCGCGCAGCATCGCGACCGCAAGCCGTGACATCTTGCGCACGTCGTTGTAAAGATGCGGCAAGGGCGCTCGCTCGCCCGAGCCGTGCAGCTCGATCGACAATCGTGCGATCTTGCGCGCGGCGTTGCCGACCCGTTCGAGGTCAGTGGCGACGCGGCCAATCGCGAGGATCGCGCGCAGGTCCGACGCGACCGGCTGGCGGCGCGCGATGAGGCCGACGATCTCCTCCTCGATCGACTGCCCGTAGGCGGCGACTTGGGCGCCGCGGCCGATCACCTCGCGCGCGCCATCGTCATCGTCACGCACCAGCGCAAGCACCGCGCGCTGCACCTGGTCGATGCCGAGGCCGCCCATCTCGAGCACCCGCATCCTGAGGTTCAGGATGTCGCCATCGAAGGTCCGGACGGTATGCCCTTCCACGCGCGCACCTAGCCGAAGCGGCCGGTGATGTAGTCCTCGGTCAGGCGGTGCCGGGGATTGGTGAAAATCTGGTCGGTCGCGCCGACCTCGATGAGCTCGCCGAGGTGAAAGTAGGCGGTGCGCTGCGAGACCCGGGCCGCCTGCTGCATGTTGTGC
>JANXZZ010000274.1 GCA_025355245.1 Pseudomonadota bacterium
GTGCGCGGCAAGCCAGTTGTTGAGCAGCAACCGGTAGCCCGCGCCCATGCTCAGGGTGAAGCGGTTGTCGCCCGCGAAGTGCGTCGCCCCAAAGCCGCCGGTCACGTAGAGCGCGGAGTTGAATGCCCGGTGCCCGATGAAGACCTCGCCCGGGAACAGGTTGTAGCCGAACGCGAGGTCGTAGTACGTCAGCACCCGCTGGCTTTCGGTCAGCAGCTGCGCGCCGCCCGACAATCGCTCGTAGCTGGTGAGCCCGGTGTTGGTGCGCCCGATCAGCCCCTCGGCGAAGAAGTCTTCGCTGATGTGGTACGACAGGCGCGCCCCGTAGACCGGGTTGACGCCGAAGTCCTCGGTGCTGAAGGTCCCGACATAGGGGCCGATCTCGAAGTTCGAGTGCTTGATCTGCGGCGTCTTGATCTTGCGGCGCTTGACCGTCGGCTCCACGACAGCCGGGGCCGAGCCGTCGGCGGCAGTGGCCTCGACCGGCACGGGCTCCTCGGCGTGCTTCCGGTGGAATGGCCACCAGGAGCAACCGCTGAGCGCGACGGCGCACGCGATCAGAAGAAGAACGCGAATCCGGCTTTCCATTCGTTCCGGTCCTCATTTGAATCGAGCTTCGTGAAGATCACGTAGTGGCGGTAGTCCGCGCGCAGGATGAAACGGCGGGTCAGGTACCACTTCGTGCCGAGCCCGTAGTAGGCGATCTGCTGCGTGCGCTCGGGCGGCGCAATGATCGTCGCCTTCGGCTGGATGCGGATGACACCCGTCCCGAGGTCGACGAAGGGCGCGATCCGCCAGTCGGGGCGGGGAGAGTGCGCGAGGCCGAGCATCACCATCGTGCTGTTCGATGCGTGGCCGAGGGTCTGGGACAGGCTCAGCTCCGTCGACAGGTTCGGGTTGAGCGAATAGCCCAGGTAAACCGTGTTGACGTTGCCGCCGCCGAAATTGCCGGTCATCGCGCCGAGTTCATAGGGCTGGTTGTCGAAATCGCGGTGGCTGAGGTCCTCGAGCGGCAGCTTGGCGCCGCTGGCGAGCAGCGTCTCCTGCATGTTGTCGAGGTACGCCCAGCCTTCCGCGTCGTGCTCGTCGCGGATCCGAAACCAATCCGTGCGCCGAAACAGGATCTCGATCTTCTCGCCGCGCGCGATCACGCGAAACACCGGGTAGCCGCCACCCGGCCCGGTGCGCAGCTCGAGATAGGGGTCAGCCACCGACACTTCGACGTAGCGACCGGCATCGCGGTCGAAGTGACGACGGTTGTCCGCCGAGTGCGCTAGTCCCGCTGCAGTGACCAGAATAAGTAAGGTGGCGAGCTTCAGGACTGTGCGCATTCGATCAGTTTGCGGGTGGTGGAATCGAGAACGGGTTGTTGTAGTACTGGCCGCCGAGATCGAGCCACTCGGTCGCAAGCTCGAGCTCCGGCGCGCTCAACCAGCCAGCGTGGGTGCCGCCGGCGGCAAACTCGCTGAAGAACGCCGCAGACGCATTCGCGCCTCCGCCGCTCATCGGCGGAGTCACTTGCAACGGTACCATCGTCGGCAAGCCGGTCACGGGATCCGGCGGGCCCGGCACAAGGATGGGTTGCATAGTAACAGGGTCGAGTTTGTCGTGCGGGAACAGCAGCTGACAGAAGGAGGTGAACTCCTCCTGCACGCACGGATTGGTCGCAGCCGGTGTGCTCGAGAGATCGAGCTGGCCCGCCGGCACCTGGGCCACGTTGGCCGTCGTCGTCGGGGCGTGACAACCGGTGCAAGTCTGATAGGGCTTGGTGGTATTGGGATCGACCGCGGTAATCGAGCTGCGCGGCGTGACCCAAAGCGAGGCGATGTGCAGCGGGTAATGGACGATCAGGCGGCAGTTCCCCTGCCAATTGGTCTCGCAGTTCGAGCTCACCGGAGCCGGTGTCGCGAGCAGCGAATTGGGCCAGGAGAACGCCGGATCCGGCGTGCCGACCCCGGTCGGCGTCCAGACGTCGGAGAAGGCGAGGTCGACGTTGGGTACCGCGGCGCAGGCGGTGTCGACGCAGGTGACCTGCACGGCCGAGCGGTACTCGGCCATTGTCTCGCCGGCGTTCGGGCCGCGCGGCGCGGGGACGACGGTGCCCATCCGGTCGGTGACGGTCAGCGCCGTGTTCGGGAACGGCTGGCCAGTCGTCGGCGCGCCGGTATTGACGAGGCTGAACAGCCCGGCGCGACCGTGCGAGGTCGAGGGGGCCCCATTCACGTTCTGCTGCTCGACGTGGCAGCCGTTGCACGTGACGATTTCGCCGGTGCGCACCTGCAGCCAGGCGCGGTGGCGCGGGAAAGCGCTGTCGAGGCGGCGCCCGTTGGCATCGAGGATGCTGATCTGGAACGGAATGTCGGTGGGCACGGCGACGCGGACCGAGCCGTCCGGCTCGATCGGCGCGTAGCCGATCATCTCGCGCATGAAGTTGCCGGCGGCGCCGAAGGCGTAGTTCGGGAAGGCGTTGTTCGACAGCACTTCCTTGTCCGGCAGGCTGACCGCCTTCTCGATGCGGATGAAGCGCGGGCGCAACGGGTTGGCGGCGCGTATGGTCGGGTCGCGGACCGCGGCGATGCCGCCGGGGGCGGTATCGACGCCGTCGAAGTCGTAGACACTCTTTATATTGAGGATACCGACGCCCTCGGCGGCGAGCGTGAAGCTATAGGTGCCGGTGGTGGTCGGCTGTGCGTCCGGGATCGGCGTCGGCACCGGATTGCGGGGCTCGAGCGCGACGGCGTCCGTGTACATGAACCCCGTGGCCGGCACGACGATCGGCAGTTGGGTGTTGTTGCGCGGATCGTAGATCCAGATGCTGTAGATCGTCGGCGCCGGCACGACCCCGGCCTTCGCCAGGTTGTCGCTCGTGCACGGGACCGTCAGCGTCTGGTCGATGAGACGGCACTGCGTCCAGCTCACGAGCAGCCGGTTTGTGCCGTCCCAGAGCGGATACACGCTCGAGAAGCGGCCGCCCGGCGAGGGCGGCGCGGGAGTGGTCGAGTTGGCGGGCGCCGGCGTCGTGACGACGTCGTTGACCACGAGCGGCGACTGGCCGGTCGCGCCAGCCGCGACCGTCGCGCCGTGGGCGGTCTGGGTATTGTCGTCGAAGTTCACCGGGTCGATGAGCACCGGGTCGCCGCCGAACTGCGTGCCCGCGAACGGGATCAGCAGCGCGACGAGCTTGCCGTCCGGGCGCGAGCGCGCACGCGTGAACTGGACCACCGAGCCCGGCGTGCCGGTGTCGTGGCTGTTGCGGCCGTAGAGCAGCTGCTCGTTGCCGCCGTCCGGCTGGATCGCGTACAGGTGCATGCCCGCGTTCGAGTTGATGTCCCAGCGGGTGAACACGATGCGACCGTCATTGAGGACCGCGGGATCGAGGTCGTGGCCGGTGTTGAACGAGATCTGCTTGATGTTCGTGCCGTCGGCGTTCATGACGTGCAGGACGAACGCGGGGACGTTGCGATCGCCCTCGATACCGGCCGCGAACTGCTCCTCGCCCTGGTCGATCAGCACCGCCTTGGCGTCGTGCTGGCGCGTCGAGGAGAATACGATGCGTCCGTCCGGCAGGTAGTGGGCCCCCACGTCGTGGCCGAGACTCGCCGCGATCGGATCAGCGATGACCTGGCGCAACTTCGAGGTCGTCGTGTCGTACTCGTAGATCGCCCAGTGTGGCTGCTCGTCGGCCTTGGTGTTCTTCATGAGCGGCGGGCGCAGCGAGAAGATCAGCTTCGTGCCGTCGAAGGACACGTCGAGATCGCGCGCGTCCCAGAGGCCCTTGGTGATCGATCCCGTGATGTTGACCTCGGTCGCGCTCGGGCTCGCGGACTGACGCAGGTAGACGTCGGCCGGGCCGTTCCAGACGCGTTGCACGCGCAGGTCGTCGACCAGCGTGATGGCATTCGGATCGGTCGGGTCCGGCAGCGTCCGCTTGATGTACGCGATCGCGAAGTCCGGTGACACCGGATCGTTCGACCCGCCGCTGTTGCCGAGGCTGATGCCGCTGTTGCTGCCGCTCACGCCGTCGCTGCTCGAGCATGCGGCGAGCGCGGCCGCCAATGCGCCAACGAGCAGGAGGCGCCAGCAGCGCTTCAGCAGGGTCGAGATAGTCGTAGTCATCGGCGTCCTCGCTTCCATCGCGCCACTCACACCAGCTAGCCGTCGGCTGGCGCGAAAGAAGCGACGGACATGATGTCGTTCACGCGCACCAGATTCTGTTAACACGCTCACAGGCTTCTCCGCGGGGCGCTGCGTTTTCGCTCCATTTCAAGCATTCGCGCGCACTTAATCAGAGCATTGCTCACTTCCAGATTAACCCGCGAGGGCGCTCGTGCGTAATGTCGCCCGGGCGCGACTTGCAGTCCTATTGGGATGCAGTTCACGACTGCAGCATTGTCGCTGTCCTGAGACATTACTGGGGCTAAATCCCGTCGATATAGTCCTCGCGATTTTTCAACTAGGCCGCGGGTTAACTGCCATGAAAGCACCGACGCTCTTGAGCTCGACGCACGGCGCACCTCCGAAGGGACGCACGCTGCTCGCGGCCGTCACGACCGTACTGGCGCTCGCCGCGCTGACCAGCGCAACGGCAGTCGCCGGTTCGCGCGAGCAGGCGATGCGCATCCACGATCGCCTGAACGGCACGCCCGCCTCGCAGGCGTTGCTCGATTCCATGCAGGCGGACATCGACGCCAACAACCCGACGGGGGCGGCGCTGCTCGCGATCGACGACCCGAACGGGATGTTCTACACCGTGGTCCTCAAGAATCTCGTGACGCCGTGGACCAACGTCCCGCAGACGGTGTTCGCACCGCTCAACGACTACACCGCGACGGTCATCGGCATGGTGCGCGACGAGGTCCCTTTCAACACGTTGCTTTCGGCTGACATCATCTATATCGGCCAGAGCAGCCTGGGACTTCCTGCCTACTCGAAGACCGACAACAACCACTACTCCGCGATGGAGACGAACGGCGTCAACCTGATGACAGGTCTCACCACCCAGACCCAGTCGGGCGTGACGGGTCTGCCGGCGGCGGCGACTGCCGGTGTGCTCACCTCGCGCGCGGCGGCCCAGGCGTTCTTCGACGTCGGCACCAACCGCCGGATGTTCCGCTTCACGATGATCAACCACATGTGCGCGGACCTGACGACGGTCATGGACCAGACGCGGCCCACCGACCGCATCCGCCAGGACGTCAGCCGCAGCCCCGGCGGCAACAGTCGCGTGTTCCTGAACAACTGCGTCGGCTGCCACGCGGGCATTGACCCGATGGCACAGGCCTTTGCCTTCTACGACTTCACCTACGCGAGCGACCCGGCCACCGGACAGATCGTCTACACGCCGGGGACCGTCGTCGGCAAGTACTTTCACAACAATACGACCTTCGCGCCAGGCTTCATCACGCCCGACGACAAGTGGGACAACCGTTGGCGCTCGGGACCGAACACGCTGATGGGCTGGGATCCGACCCTGCCGGGCTCGGGCAACGGTGCCAAGTCGCTCGGCCAGGAAATCGGCGCCAGCGACCAGTTCGCGCAGTGCCAGGTGACCAAGGTGTTCCAGGCCGTGTGCCTGCGTGCGCCCGCGGACGCCGCCGACCGCGCGCAAGTCAGCACGATCAAGAGTGATTTCAAGCAGGGCTACTCGCTGAAGAAAGTCTTCGCCGAGACCGCTGCCTATTGCATGGGCAATTGAGGGAGCATCGATCATGAACTCTATTGCCACCCGCAATAACCTTCTGCCGCTTCGCGGGCTGCGCCTGAACGGCAGCTGGCTCGGCGTCCTCGCGGCCTTCGCGGCGAGCTTCATACTCGTTGGCTGCGGCGCGGGAAGCGCGCCGACGGCGGCGACCCCCGGTGCCGGCGGCGGCCCGACGCAGAGCGCGCAGAGCTACACGGGCCCGGCGCCCGCGAGCTCCGACGTGCAGGCCTTCGCCGTCAACCTCTGGAACAACGTCAAGACGCAGGACCGCTGCGGAGCGTGCCACATCCAGGGCAACCAGTCGCCGATGTTCGCGCGTAGCGACGACGTCAACCAGGCCTACACCGCCGCGCAGACGGTCGTCGACCTCGCGCAGCCGGCCAACTCGATCATGGTCACGAAGGTCGGCGGCGGCCACCACTGCTGGCTGGCCGACAACTCGGCCTGCGCCGACACGATCACGACCTGGATCAAGAACTGGGCGGGGGTGGCGATCGGCGCCTCGACCGCGCAGATCCAGCTGGTCGCGCCGACGCTCATGGATGCGGGCGGCTCGCGCTCCTTCCCGGCCGACTCGGCGCTGTTCGCGAGCACCGTGTACCCGCTGCTCACGCAGTACTGCTCGCGCTGCCACTCGCCGGCCGCGCTGACCGCGCAGTCGCCGTTCTTCGCACAAGCTGACGTCGACGCGGCCTACGCGGCGGCACTGCCGAAGATGAACCTCGACACGCCGACCCTGTCGCGCTTCTACCAGCGCCTGGCGTTCGACTTCCACAACTGCTGGGGTGGCGACTGCGTTGCTTCGTCGGCCGCCATGCTGGCCGCGATCCAGTCCTTCGCGAACCAGGTCCCGGTCACCCAGGTCGACCCAAAGCTGGTGATCTCGAAGGCGCTGACCCTGTATGACGGCATCGTGTCCTCCGGCGGCACGCGCGTCGAGACGGGCCTGATTGCCAAGTTCGAGTTCAAGACCGGCACCGGCACGGTCGCCTACGACTCGAGCGGCGTCGAACCCGGGCTCGACCTCAACCTGAGTGGCAACGTCACTTGGGTCGGCGGCTGGGGCGTGCAGGTGGAGAGCGGCGGCAAGCTCCAGGGCACGACCATGGGCAGCGCCAAGCTGCACGACATGATCCTCAATAGCGGCGAATTCAGCGTCGAGGCGTGGGTCGCACCGGACAACGTCACGGCCACGAACGCCTACATCGTCAGCTACTCGGGTGGCGACACCGCGCGCAACATCACGCTCGGCCAGACGATGTACAACTACGACTTCGCGCTGCGCAGCACCACGACCAATGCGAACGGTCAGCCGCAGCTCTCGACGCCGAATGCGAACCAGGTCCTGCAGGCGACCCTGCAGCACGTCGTGCTGACCTACGATCCGGTGAACGGTCGCCAGATCTACGTTAACGGCGGGCTGGTCGCGAGCGGTGACCCGCAGAAGGGGGGCTCGCTCTCCGAGTGGGACAACACCTTCGCGCTCGTCATTGGCAACGAAGTCTCGGGCACCAAGCCCTGGTCCGGCGTCATCAAGATGGTTGCCTTCTACAACCATGCGATGAGCGCGGCCGACGCGCAGACCAACTTCGCCGCCGGTATCGGCGAGCGCTACATGCTGCTGTTCAACGTCGACAAGTTCACGGGGCTGTCGCAGTCCTACGTGATGTTCGAGGTGAGCCAGAACGACAGCTACTCGTACCTCTTCAACAAGCCGGTGTTCCTGAGCCTTGACCCGGCCACGACCTTCAGCAACCTGGTCGTGAAGGGCATGCGCATCGGCGAGAACGGTGCCGAGCTGGCCGTCGGCCAGGCCTACGCGCCGCTCAACACGACCGTGTCCGGCCAGGGTTTCGACCCGACGAAAGGCCCGCAGACGAGCGTGTCACTGACCCGCATCGGCACGGTGATCGAGCTCAACAAAGGACCGGCCTACGACCAGTTCTTCCTGAGCTTCGAGCAGCTGGGTACCGCGACCAACGTGCATACCGACCCGGTGGGCATTGCGCCGACGCCGGTGGACGTGGCGCGGCCGGCGGACCTCGGCGTGCGTACCTTCGAGCGCATCAACAACTCGCTGGCCATCATGACCACGGTGCCGGTCACGACACCGGAAGTGCAGACGCTGTTCCAGAGCCTGGAACAGGCGCTGCCGGCAACCACGAATTTCCAGTCCTTCGTGGCCTCGCACCAGATGGCGGTTGCGCAGCTCTCGATCGCCTACTGCGACTCGCTGGTCAAGAGTCCGTCGCTCTCGGCGGCGTACTTCCCCGGCTTCAGCTTCGCCGCCGCGCCCTCCGCAGCGTTCGCCAGCACGGCGTCGACCAACCTGATGCTGACGCCGCTGATCGACCACATGCTGAGTGCCAACACGGCCGCGAACAAGTTCCTGGCCACGCAGCCGACCGCGGCGTCGGTGACGACTGAGGTCAACAACCTCATTACGAAGCTGACGGCGTCCGTGAGCTCGGATGCCGCCGGAACTGCAACTATCGTCAAGGCGTCGTGCGCAGCGATTGCGGGCAGCTCCGCAATGCTCGTGCAGTGACGGAACCATCGAGGCAATCCCCATGATCATCCGGAACAAGCCGCCCCGTACGCTCAAGCTCCACGAGCCGATCCGGCACGAGAGCGCGCACAAGCGGCCAGTGACGCGTCGTGACTTCCTGGCGCAGGGCTTCCTGAGCGGGGCGGGGGCACTCATGGTGCCGACTGCGCTCGGTCTCATGATGAACCCGCGCACGGCACGGGCACTCGATTCGGACATCCTGGCGCAGAAGGTCGCCTGCGGCATCACGGCCGGCGCCGGCAAGATTCCGTTCATCGCCTTCGACCTCGCGGGCGGCGGCAACATCGCCGGTAGCAACGTGCTGGTCGGTGGCGTCGGTGGTCAGTCGGACTTCCTGACAGCCGCGGGCTACGCGAAGCTGGGCCTGCCGGGCACGATGACGCCGAACCTGGCGAACCAGATCGAGAGCCGCCTCGGGCTCCTGTTCCACAAGGATAGCGCGCACGCGCGCGGCATCATCGAGCGCACCTCGGTGACGACGCAGGCGTTCACGAACGGCGCGGTGATACCGGCGCTGTCGAACAACGACACGAACACCAATCCCCACAACCCGATGTACGGCATCGCGATTGCCGGTGCGCGCGGCGACCTCCTGACCCTGATCGGTTCGGAGGCCTCGCAGTCGGGCGGTAACTCGATGGCGCCGCTGTCCATGGTCAACCCGGCGCTGACGCCGACGGTCGTCCGCCAGGCCAGCGACGTGACCGGCCTCGTCAACACGGGCGTGCTCGGCACGCTGTTCTCGAACCCGGCCGACGCCGTGTCGGTGCTCGAGTCCATGTCGCGCATCAGCGGCCAGAAGCTTGCCAATGTGACGACGCTGCTGCCGACCGATGCCTCGGTCAAGGCCGCGGCGAACTGCAACTACGTCAAGTCCGCGTACCTCGCGGAGAACTACTCGAACCCGGCCGCGCTCAATCCCGACCTCGATCCCATGATCGTTGACCAGACCGCGACGCGCGGCACCGGCATCTTCAGCCAGGCCGAGTACCAGGCGAACAAAGACTTCCAGATGACCGCGGCCATCATGAAGATGGTAATCAGCGGCTACGCGGGCGCGGGCACGGTCGAGATGGGTGGTTACGACTACCACGGCATGGGCCGCTCGACCGGCGAGGTACGTGACCTCAACGCCGGCCGTTGCATCGGCGCCTGCCTCGAGTACGCGGCGCGCATCCAGAAACCGCTGATGATCTACGTGTTCAGCGACGGCGGCATCTCCGCCAACAACGTCATCGACACATCCGTCGATGGCCGCGACAAGTTCATGTGGATCTCCGACAACGAGTCGGCTGCCGCCACGTACTTCCTGGTCTACAACCCGACGGGTCAGCCGCAACTGTCGACGGCTGCCAGCATGACGGCGGTACAGCACCAGCAGATCGGCATGTACACCTCCGACGGCTCGGTCGATGGCGCCGGAAGCCCGGCCGCGAGCAGCGTGCTGCTGCTGGTCGAAACCGTGCTCCTCAACTACATGGCGCTGCACGGCCAGACCGGTCAGTACGGACAGGTGTTTCCGACCCAGGCGCTCGGCGGATCCGCGATGCTCGACAAGCTCGCGGCCTTCAACCCGATCGTCAACGGGACCATCCCCGGGTAGCCGGCGAACGCCGGGAGTCCGCGGCCGCTGCCGCCCGCCCGACGGGGGCGGGGAACGGGTCGCTGTTCGCGGGGCCGCGGGATCCGGCATGCTTGCCGTATGGGCAAAGCCGACCTCGCGAGCCTCCTGCAGTGTCCCCGCTGTCGTCGCGCCGGACTGCGAGCGGGGCCCGAGTGCTTCGAATGCAGCGCGTGCGCCGCGCAGTACCCCTCGCTCGGCGGCATCCCGTGGCTGTTCGCGGATCCCGAGCGTGCGCTCGGTGACTGGCGCAACCGACTCGGCCAGTACCTCGAGGAGTTCGGCGCCGCCACGCGCGCCGCGGAGGCCGACCGGGCGCTCACCACCCGATCCTTCACGCGCGAGCGTCTCGACCGGCTGATCGAGGGCTACCGGGAGCAGCAGCGCCTCGTGACGGAACTGCTGGCGCCGTTGCGCCTCGCTACGACGTCGCTTGGCCAGGCGACGCAGCAGGCCTTCGCGACGCGATTGCCGCTGTCGCAGGACCTGCATTCCTACTACGCCAACGTGCATCGCGACTGGGTCTGGGGCGACACCGAGAACCAACGGTCGCTTGAGGTCGTGCAACAGGCCTTGGGAGGCGTCCGCGAGCGCGTTCTGGTGCTGGGTGCGGGGGCCTGCCGACTGGCCTACGACGTGCACCAGGGAGGCGCCGCGCCGCTCACGGTCGCGCTCGACCTCAACCCGTTGCTGCTGCTGACGGCGCGCCGGGTCGTGGCCGGGGAGACGGTCGAACTCATCGAGTTTCCGCTCGCGCCACGCGGCCTCGCGGACGTCGCGGTGCGCCGCGAGCTGCGCGCGGCGGCGCCCGCGCGCGCGGGTCTCGAACTCGTGTTCGCGGACGCCTGGCAGGCGCCGTTCAAGCCGCAGAGCTTCGATGCGGTCATCACCCCCTGGCTCATCGACATCGTCGATCTCGACTTTGCCGCGATCGCCGCACACGTGAATCGACTGCTGGCGCCGGGCGGCCGCTGGGTCAACTTCGGCTCGCTGGCATTCCCCTGGCGCCGTCCCGGGCTGCGACTCAGCCGCGAGGAGCTGCCGGCGGTGCTGGCCGAGACGGGCTTCGGGCCGCCGACGCTCGAGGAGGTGGAGATCCCCTACATGCGCTCGCCGGCGAGCCGCCACTCGCGCCTCGAGCAGGTCGTGGTGTTCGGGGCGGACAAGCTGCGCCGCACCCCGCACGAACCCGAGCCACCGAGGCTGCCGGACTGGATCGACACGCACGACCGGGCCGTGCCGCGGATCCCGGCGCTGGCACTGGCGGCGGACGCGAGCCGCATCCAGGCCGTGCTCCTTGCGCTCGTCGACGGGGAGCGCAGCATCGATGAGCTGGTGCGCATCGTCAGCGAGCAGGGACTCCTGCCAGCCGACCAGGCGCGCAGCGCCATCCGCGGACTCCTCGAACGCTTGTATCTCGCCGGCGAGCGAGTCTGAATCGGATCGTGAACTGGATCACGCCGGTGAGGCGTGCGTACGCCGATCTCTGTCGCCATGCAGCGACGAATTCACTGCGAAAACAGCCGTAAAACGGTTTTGTGAAGCGCCGATCACTCTCAAATGGCCGCGCGCGTTGACACTGCGAATCGCGCATGCGAGCTTTACAGAATCTGCCAAGGCAAACTCGTCGCGAGGCGAGGACGCAAAGCTTCCGGTCCGCGAATTGACGGACAGCGGGGTTGCCGCGGGTGCGTGCTTCCGGATCCGGACCACGCACGTTGCGATGACCACAGTCGTGCGAGACGCGCGATTTGCGGGCGCTGCCTGGGGCTCGGGTGTCGGGAGTTCATGGCCGCCGTGGTTCAGCGTCGTTTCACGCTTCGTCGACTCTCGACCTGGGCGCTTGCCCCGTTCGCTATTGCGTTCGTCATGGGCGCACCGGCGCGCGCGGCCGATCGTGCGGCCAGCCATCCGCTGATCGGCAAGCCCGCCCCGGAGCTCGTCGAACGAATGTTCACGGGCTCGAGCCGCAATTTTCGCCTTTCGGAGCGGCGCGGCGAAGTCGTCGTCGTCGGCTTCTGGACGAGCTGGTGCGGGTCGTGCCGTGCGTACCTTGAGCGCCTCGGCAAGCTCAATGCGACCTACGCCAGTGCCGGTCTCGTGGTCGTCGGCGTGAGCCTCGATGACAAGCCCACCTCTGCGACCGAGCTCGCGCACGCGCTCGGCGTCCGTTTTGGCAACGTATTCGATGCCGAAAAAGTGCTGGGCCGTCGATTCCAGGTTGGCGATGTACCGCTTACGCTGCTGATCGACCGCAACGGCGTCGTGCGCTACTCGCACGGCGAGCTGGATCCCGCGGGCGATGCTGCCCTGCTCGCCGAGCTGCGGCGATTGCTTGACGAGTGAGCCCACGGAGACATCGATGGATAGCCCGCACATTGCTGTAGCCATACTCGGCACCGGTCACGGCGTAACCCGCCGCCGGCCGTTGCCGGCGCGCCGCGCAAAGGCGTCGTGGATTGTCCGCTGGCTTGGTTGGATTACCGGCGCGCGAGCGCGCACCTGAAGCAGAAGGTCCCGACGATGGCAATCACCTCAATTCGTGTCCTGCTCGCACGCGCCGCGCTCGGCTGTGCGCTACTGCTCGCCGTCGCGGGCTCCGGCTGGGCCCAGACACCGGCGGCTCCGGCGGCGGCGTCGGCCGCGTCGGCAGCACCCGTCCCGGCGGGCGCCTCCGCCGACGCCGCGGCAAGCCCGGCCGTGGCGGCGGGGGACTTCAAAAGCCTCGACGGCGACGTCCAGGGCCTCAAGAGGGAGGTACTCGACCTCAACCGGGACCTGTTCCTGCTCGAGGAAGAACTGCTGTTCCCGGCCAACACCCAGGTCGCGGTGTTCGTATCGCTCGACGTTGGCACCTTCTTCGAGCTCGACTCCGTGCAGCTCAAGCTCGACAGCAAGGAAGTCGCGAACTACCTCTACACCGATCGCGAGGTGGAGGCCCTCAATCGCGGCGGCGTCCATCGTGTGTTCATTGGCAACCTCAAGACCGGCAAGCACGAGCTTGTCGCGTTTTTCACCGGCAAGGGCCCGCACGAGCGCGACTACAAGCGCGGCGCGAACCTCAACTTCGAGAAGGGAGTCGGCGCGAAGTACCTCGAACTCAAGATCTCTGACCGGCAGAGCGCGCAGCAGCCCGTATTCACGATCAAGGAGTGGGAGTGAGTCGAGGCGGTCAACGTAGGCCCGAGGTGCGCCGCGTGCGCCGTTCGCTCGCCTGCCTGCTCGCCCTTGCGTTGCCGCTCGCGGTTGCGACGGCGACCCCGCGCGCGACGCCCACGCCCGGGAGCCTGCCGCCGATCAAGGTACAGGACCTCTACTACGGCGACGTTCTTTTCTATTTTTTCCAGGATGACTATTTCGAGGCGCTGACGCGCCTGACGGCGGCGCAGGAGAAGAATCGCCTGCAGCATCATGCCGACGACGCGGAATTGCTGCTCGGCGGCCTGTACCTGTCCGTCGGCCAGCACCGCGAGGCCGGCGAGATCTTCGCACGCGTCCTCGATGGCAAGAACGTGCCGGCCGCGGTGCGCGATCGCGCGCGCTTCTTCCTCGGCAAGGTATGGTACCTGCGCGGCTACCTCGACAAGGCGGCTGAGACACTGGCCGCGGCCGGCAAGGCCGGACTCTCGCCGGAGATGGAAGCCGAGCGTCGCATGCTGCTCGCGCAGTCCCTGATGTTCGAGGGCAAGTACCCCGAGGCGATCCGGACGCTCGAGAACTGGAAGGGTCCGATCACCTGGCAGGCCTACGCCCAGTTCAACCTCGGCGTCGCGCTGGTGCGCAGCGGCAGGCTCGACGAGGGCGTGCGGTTGCTTGATGCGGTCGGCAAGCTCGACCGCAGCAATCGTGAACTCGACGCGCTGCGCGACAAGGCAAACCTCGCGCTTGGCTTCGCGCTCCTGCAGGCCAACAAGCCGCTCGAGGCGCGCCCGATTCTCGAGCGGGTGCGGCTCGACGGACCGCTGTCGACCAAGGCGCTGCTCGGCGTCGGTTGGGCGGACAGCGCCTCGGAGAAGTACCGCGAAGCACTCGTGCCGTGGACCGAGTTGCACGGCCGCAACCTGCTCGACTCGGCCGTGCAGGAGAGCTATCTCGCCGTCCCGTACGCATTCGGCAAGCTCGGCGCCAATCGGCAGGCAGCCGAGGCCTACGAAACCGCGATTCACGAGTTCTCGGCGGAAAACGCGCGGCTCGATGAATCGATCACGGCGATCCGCAAGGGCGGTCTCATCGAGACCATCGTCAAGAACGAGTCGAAGCACCAGCTCGGCTGGTTCTGGCAGCTCTCGGCGCTCCCGGATGCACCGGAATCCCGCTATCTCTTTCACCTTCTGGCGCGCAACGAGTTCCAGGAAGGACTCAAGAACTACCGGATGATGCGCTACATGGAGCGCAATCTCGACGGTTGGGCGAATAGCGTCGACGCCTTCGATGACATGCTCGCGACACGCAAGCAGCGCTACACGGAAAAGCTGCCGGTCGTACTCGCCAGGCTGCAGGGCGTCGACGTCGAGGAGCTGCAGCACAGGCGCACGGAATACGAATCGAGCGTCGCGGCCGCGGAGTCGACCGGCGATCGCGCGGCTCTCGGCACGCCGCGCGAGCGCGCGATCTGGGCGCAGGTCGAGCAGATGGAGGCGGTATTGGCGACGGCGGGCGATGATCCGGACAACAACGAAGCGCGCGAGAAGCTGCGCCTCGTGAAGGGCGTCATCTACTGGCAGATGAACGACGGCTTCAAGGCGCGCGCCTGGGCGGCGCGCAAGGACCTGCGCGACGTCGCGCAGGCACTGCGCGAAACCGAGAAACGCTGGTCGCTCGTGCAGGAAGCGAAGACGGCGGTGCCCGACCGGAACGGTGAGTTCGGCGAGCGCATCGCCGGGCTGCGTCCGCGCATCGGCGCGGCCCGCGACCGGTTGGCCGCGCTCGAGCGGGCGCAGGCCGATTACCTTGCCGAAATCGCCGTGACCGAGCTCGCCTCCCAGAAGGAGCGCATCTCGACCTACATGCTGCAGGCACGCTACGCGCTCGCTACAATTTACGATCGCGCTGCCGCCGACCAGCAGAAAGCCCCGCTCGCCGCGCCGCCGCCGGCCGCCGAACCGGACGCTCCCAAATGAGCGCTTCGCGGCTGGTCGTCGCGCTGCTCCTGAGCGCCGCGTTCGCGGCGCCGGCCGTCAGCGCCGCCGCCAAGAAGGCGCCGACGATTGCCGATCTCAGCAGCAAGCAGGTCGAGGTGTACCCGGACGACGCGGTCAGCGGCAGTACCGAGCGCGCCCGCGAGAACTACGCCGCGTTCCTCAACCTCGAGAAGGGCGACGCGGCGCTGCGTGCCGAGGCGATGCGCCGGCTCGGCGACCTCAAGCTCGACGCCGGGGAAGTCGACCGCATCGAGAAGAACCTGGCCGAGGGCTCGCCGCTCGACACGACCGACGCCATCCTGCTGTACACGAAGCTCCTCAAGGCCTACCCAAAGTACGAGCGCAACGATTCGGTGCTCTACCAGCTGGCGCGGGCCTACGAGGCCGACCAGAAGGACGACAAGGCCCTGGCGACGCTCGATGAGCTCGTGCGGCGCTATCCCGCGAGCCAGCATCGGGCGGAGGCGGACTTTCGTCGCGGCGAAGTGCTGTTCATGGCGCGCCGCTGGCCGGAGGCGACCGGCGCCTACGCGAGCGTGATCACGATCGGGCCGCGCTCGGAGTTCTACGAACAGAGCCTTTACAAGCACGGCTGGGCGCTGTTCAAGCGCGGTGATTCGGAAGGGGCCCTCGATTCTTTCTCCAAGCTCCTCGACCGCCGGCTGCTCGATGCCAACGGCAAGGAGCGCGACCTCGAAGGTTTCACGCGCCCGCAGCGTGAACTGGTCGAGGACACGCTGCGCGTCTGCGCGATCACCTTCTCCTTTGACGAGGATGCCAAGGGCATCGACGCATTCATGAGTCGCCACGGCAGCAAGCCCTACGCGCATCTCCTGTACGCGGGACTCGGCGACCTCTACGTGAGCAAGGAGCGCTGGACGGATGCGGCGAACGCCTATCGCGCCTTCGCGAAGCGCGAGCCGGACCACGACGTAGCGCCGTTGCTGCAGATGCAGGCGATCGAGGCCTACAAGCGCGGCGGATTCGCCTCGCTGGTCCTCGATGGCAAGCGCGAGTACGTGCAGCAGTACCGCCTCGGCTCGACGTTCTGGGCCAACCGCAAGCCCGGCGACGCACCGCTCGTGGTACGCGAGCTCAAGACGAACGTGAAGGACCTCGCGTCCTTCTACCACGCGCAGGCCCAAGGCTCGAAGCTGCCGGCCGACTACCAGGAAGCGGCGCGCTGGTATCGCGAATTCCTGCAGTCCTTCCCGGACGATCCGGAGGCCGCGGCCACCAATTACCTGCTCGCCGATACGCTCTTCGAGAGCCACCAGTATCGCGACGCCGCCGTCGAATACGAGCGCACCGCCTACGCATACCCGCCAAACGCCAAGTCCGCGACGGCGGGTTACGCAGCGCTCGTGGCGTACGAGAAGGAAGAGGCCGATCTCAAGGCCGAGGCGCGCATGGCCTGGCACCGCCAGGCCCTCGAGAGCGGATTGCGCTTCGCGACCAGCTTCCAGGAGCACCCCGAAAGCGTACCGGTGCTGGTGCGAACGGCTCGTGAACTCTACGACCTAAAGGACTACGCGAAGGCCGTCGACGTCGCCGATCTCGTGCTCGCCCGGCGCCCGCCGGTCGACGTCGAGAAGCAGCGCGTCGCCTGGACGGTCATCGCCAACGGCCAGTTCGAACTCGGTCAGTTCGACAAGTCGGAGGGCGCGTACCTGCAGGTGCAGACGCTGCTGCCAGCCAATGACCCGCAACGCCCCGCCATCGACGAGCGCGTCGCCGCGTCCGTATACAAGCAGGGCGAGGCGCGCAAGGCCGCCGGCGACGATGCGGGTGCGGTCGAGGACTTCCTGCGCGTCGCCAAGCTCGCGCCGGGTGCGAAGATTCGCGCGACCGCGGACTACGACGCGGCCGCGCTCCTGATCGGGCTCAAGGAATGGCCGCGCGCCATCGACGTACTCGAGGGATTCCGCCGCAATTTCCCGACGAGCGAGTTGCAGCCGGAGGTAACGCGCAAGCTCGCCGCGGCCTACCTCGAAGGCGGGCGGCCCGGCCAGGCGGCCGCCGAGTTCGAACGCATCGCCGTAGCGCCGGGCGGGTCCACGGACCTGCAGCGCGAAGCGCTCGCGCAGGCCGCGACTCTCTACGAGAAGTCCGGCGACCTCGCCAAGTGCGTCAGCAGCTTGGAGAGTTACGTCAAGCGCTTCCCGGCGCCGTTCGATGCGGCCATGGAAGCCCGCGAGAAGCTCGCCGAGATCGCCCAGCAGCGGGGCGACGCGCCGCGCCGCTCGGCGCTGCTCGCGGAGATCGTCGCGGCCGACGGCGTGGCGGGCTCCGCGCGCACCGACCGCAGCCGCTATCTCGCGGCGCGCGCCTCGCTCGAGCTTGCGCAGCCGACGCGCGATGAGTTCAACTCGATCCGCCTGACGCTGCCGCTCAAAAAGTCGCTCGAGGCCAAGCGTGCTGCGATGCAGCACGCGATCAAGGCCTACGAGGCGGCCGACCGCTATTCGGTCGCCGAGGTCTCGACCGCGGCCACCTACGAGATGGCGGAACTCTATCGGCACCTGAGCGAGGATCTCCTCAAGTCCGAGCGGCCGAAAACCCTCAAGGACGAGGAGCTCGAGCAGTACAACCTCCTGATCGAGGACCAGGCGGACCCGTTCATCGAGAAGGCGATCGAGATCCACATGGTGAACGCCGTGCGCGCCGCGCAGGGTGTCTATGATCTCTCCGTTCGAGCGAGCTTCACGGCGCTGAGCAAGCTCAAGCCCGCGCGCTTTGCGAAGCTCGAGGAAAACGAGGACCTGGTCATCGACGCGGCCGCGGGCGCTGCGCCCGTCGAGCCGCCCGCAACGCCGGCGACCCCACCGACCGGCAAGCACGCTGCCGCCCCGGTCGCACCACCGCCGGCACCGCCCGCGGTGCCGCTGCCGATCGCGACGCGCTTCCAGGAGGCGGTCGTCGCCGCGGAGCAGGGCAACAGCGCGCGCGCGATCGCCGAGTTCAGTGCGCTTCAGGATGCCGCGCCGACACTCGCGGGCCCCTCGCTCAATCTTGGAATCGTCCAGGCCCGCCAGGGCAACTGGGCGGAGGCCGAGACCGCGCTTGGCGAGGCCGCGAAGCGCAATCCGGCGAGTGCCATTGCTGCCGCCGAGCTCGGCGCGGTGTACCGCCAGCTCGGACGCTTCCCGGACGCCGAGCACGCCTACGAGCGGGCGCTGCAACTCGATTCAAATATGCCGAGGACTCACCGGAACTTCGGCGTCCTGCTCGACCTCTATCTGCAGAAGCCGGCGGAAGCACTCCTCCAGTACGAAAGCTCGCTCGCCCTCGTGGGCGGCGACGACAAGCAAATGTCCGCCTGGATTGCCGAGATCAAGCAGCGCCTCGGGGCCGGCCCCAAGAGCGCCCGCGCGGAGGCGCAATGACAGCAGCAGCCCCTCGGGTTCTGATAGCCACCCTGATCCTCTGTGGAGTCGCAACGGCGTACGCGCAGACGACGCCCGCCGCCGACGACGCACAGGCGCGAGCCCGTGCCCGGGCGGTCCGGGACGCGGAGCCGGCCGTCAAGGAAGCGCCGCCGGCGCGGCCAACGCCGCCGCCGTCCGCGAAGCGCGCGCCTGCCGCGGCCGCCGACAAGGGGCCCAAGGCGGCCGACCGCCTCGACCTCGACACGACGCAGATCACCGGCAACCGCGAGCTGCCGAAAGTCATGGTCATCGTGCCCTGGAAGCGGTCGGATATCGGCGATCTGATCGGCCGGCCGGTGAACAGCCTGGTCGACGAGGCCCTGCAGCCGGTCGACCGCGAGGTCTTCCGCCGCGAGATCGACTATTACGGGGCGTTGACACCCGACCGTCCCCGCAACGAGACGCACGTCACAGGTGCAGCGCCGAAAGAGCTTCCTGAGAAGTAAGCCACGGTTTTTGTAACATAAGTTCAGTGAAATGGGTCGGCCCAGCCGGCACAACGCGCAGGATCCAACGGAGCAGCCGAGATGAATGCCTACGATCAAATTGTCATGTTCTTCAAACAGGGAGGTTTCTTCCTGTATCCGATCGCGCTCATCTGGGCGATCGGTATCGTCATCGCGATTGAACGTTTCGTGTACCTGACGCGAGTCGGTACCGGCAATCGACGCCACTGGGAAGAGCTGCAGCCGCTTTTTGAAGCGGGCAACTACAAGCAGGCGATGAACGTCGTCCAGCAGTCGGGAACTGCACTGGCGCAGGTCATGAAGTACGGTCTCAGCCGTATCCAGACCGCGCGTCGCCGCGACGACATCGAGAAGGCCATGGAGGAAAGCCTGGTCGAGGTGATTCCCCGCATGGAGCGGCGGACCCACTACCTCGCTGCGCTTGCCAACATCGGCATGCTCATGGGCCTGTTCGGCACGGTGCTTGGACTCATCCGGGCCTTCGCCGCGGTCGCTACCGCGAATCCGGCGGAGAAGGCGAGCCTGCTGTCGGCCAGTATCTCGGTCGCCATGAACAACACGGCGCTCGGCCTGCTGGTCGCGATCACCTTGCTCCTGTCGCACCTGTATCTCGAGACCAAGACGACCAACATCGTCGACAGCCTTGAAGTCGCGAGCATCAAGTTCCTTAACACGCTCACCGAGCGTCAGCAGCGCGCGGCGGCTGCCGGCGCGGCGGCGGCGGCCGCGGCACCCGTTGCGCGGTCGAGCGGCGAGGTCCGTGGGGCGCGCGCATGAGCGGATCGACGCTAGCGCGTCGCCAGACGCGCAACCATGCGCGTTACAAAGGTCGGAACGACGTCAACATCGTTCCGATGCTCGACATCTTTACGATTCTGCTGTTCTTCCTGATCTTCACGGCTGTGTTCTCGCGTACCCACATCGTCGAGCTGAATCTGCCGGCGCAGAGTTCGGAACCCCTCAAGCTGCCCGAGGGCCTGGTGCTGGAGGTCGTAGTTAGAAAAGGCGGCCTCGAGGTACAGGACAAGAACACCGGCTTCCTCCAGGGGATGCCGGTCACCGAGCAGGGCTACGACTTTGACGGGCTCACGGCCTACCTGAGCCGCGTCAAGGCGCGTTACCCGGAGTTGAAGACGGCGACGGTACTGCTCGAGCAGGACATCCCCTACGACACGATCGTCGCGACCATGGATGCGGTGCGGTCCTTCGAGGGCACCCTGGACGGCAAGCCGGCACGCGGCGAGCTGTTCCCGTAGATCTCGCTCGGAGATGCGCCTACATGATTGCCTCGCGCCTCACACGCAACCGCAAGCCCGGCGGCCACCACCGCGGTCACGGCATGCCCGCGCTGGTGCCGATGATCGACATGCTCGTGATTCTGGTCGTGTACATGCTCGTGCACACCGCCGACTACGAGATCCTGCCGAACACGAAGAACATCACGATCCCGCAGTCCATTTCCGAGTCGCGGCCCCACGAATCGACCGTCATGATGGTCACGAAGGACACGATCTTCGTGAACGGCACGGCGACCGCCGCGACCGCCGACATCGATGCTGGCAAGGCGACCGCGATGGCCGCGCTCAAGACGAGCCTGTCGGAGGAGACGAAGAAGCAGACGCTGGCCGCGACCAACGATCCGGCCGCGCGGGAAGTCACGGTCATGGCCGACAAGGGCCTGCCCTACAGCCTGCTGAAGAAGATCATGCTGGCCGCAACGGCGGCGGATGTCGGCAAGCTGTCGCTCGCCGTCATTGAAAAAGAGCGGGCCTATACTGGCCTGAACCCTGGTTGAGAATCCTCGCACGGGCCCCACGATGACTTCGCTAGCCAGCAACTACCGCGTATTTGAACTGCCGTGGAGCGCCAACGCCGATCAGGAGCGTCGCTTCAAGCGGATGCTTCGCATCGCGATCGGGATCTGGCTCTTTATCGCCATCCTGACCCAGGTGCTGCCCACACCGGAGCGGCCGGTGGCGCCGCCGATTCCAGAGGAAGTGATCAAGCTCGTTTTGACGCCGCCGCCGCTGCCGCCGAAGCCGGTCGACGAGAAAAAACCCGAGCCCAAGCCGATCGTGAAGCCCGTCATCCCGCCGCCGGTCGTCGACAAGGTCGACCTCGCGAAGAAGAAGGCGCAGAAGGCGCTCAACCAGGTCAAGGATGAGCTCGCCGACCTGCGTGCCGCGCTCAACACCGAGCTCTCGAGTGCCAAGCCGCTCAACGCCAAGGTCGATGGACCCGCGCGCGCGGAACGCTCCCTCATCACCTCAAACCTGACCGGCGGCAGCGGTGGCATCAACACGGCCGCGTTGAGCTCCGGTTTCGGTGCGGGCCCCGGCAACCTGCACGGCCACTCGACCACGGCGGGCGTGCAGTCCTTCGCCGACCAGATTCGCAAGGATCATGCCGAGGCGACGCGCACCGGCGGCAGTGGCAAGGCCTCCCGCAGTCGCGAAGAAATCGAGATGGTGTTCGATCGCAACAAGGCGGCGATCTACTCGCTCTACAACCGCGCGCTGCGCGAGAATCCGCAGTTGCAGGGCAAGGTAGTGGTGCAGCTGACGATCGCGCCGACCGGCGAGGTCACGGACTGCAAGATTCTGTCGAGCGAACTCAAGGACGAGGACCTCGAGCACAAGCTGATCGCGCGAATCAAGATGTTCCGCTTCGATGATCGGGACGTCGAGATCATCACGACGACCAAGCCGATCGACTTCTTCCCGGCCTAGCCGGGCCCGGCGCCGACGCTAGCGGGGGACGCCGTCCGCTCCCCCGGCCGCAGGCTGGCGAGTGCCGAGCGGGGCCCGCGTGCGGGCCCCTTCCAGAATCAGAATCCCCGCGAGGATCAGTAGCGCGCCGATCCACTGCGCGGCCCGCAGGCGCTCGTCCAGCAGCCAGGCGCCGAGCAGCATCGTCGCCGGCGGCCCGACCGTGCTCACGAGCGCCGCGCGCTCGGCGCCGAGACGCCGCACGCCCTCCGCCATCGCGAGCATCGGCACCACGGTCGCGACGATCACGAGCGCGCCGACAAGGCCGGCGTCCCGGCCCGGCCACGCGGCCGCTGACAGCCCGTGGCGAAAGCCGTAGTCGACCACGAGGCACGCCGTCGCGGCGGCCGAGCCGCACACGGTGAACACCGCCGCCCCGAGCACGCCGGTCCAGCGGTCGCTCGCGAGGTAGTAGACCGCCATCGTGAACGCGCACGCGAGCACGAGACCCGAACCGCCGAGGTTCCGCGTCAGCACGGCGAGATCGAAGCCCGAGACCACCAGCACGATGCCGGCGTAGGTGACGCCGAGCGCGACCAGCACGTGGCGCGGCGGCAGCTGTCGCCTGAGGAGTGCGTAGAGCGCGACGACCATCGTTGGGTAGGCGAACAGCAGCACGCGCTCGACACCGACATCGAGCGTGGTCAGCGCGTAGAAGTCGAGCGACGACCCGACGTAGTAGCAGAACGCACCCGCTGCGGCGGCGCCGAGCAGCGCGGACCGCGGTGCCGCGCGCAGCGCTCCCGGCTTCAGGCGCCAGAGTGTCCAGGCCGAGATGATCGGCAACGCCAGCACCGAGCGGGTCACCAGCACGGACGCGGCGTTCCAGCCGTCGGCGTAGAGGAACTTGGCGAAGATCCCCTTGGTCGCAAAGCACACCGCAGCGAGTGCCGCGAACGCGATACCGGCGCACGCGCGTCCGCGCGCACTGGGCCGGGAGGCGCTCAGTGGCGCCTCGCTCGGAATCGACGCTGGGTGCTGCGGCGGGAAGGAGCCATCGGTGGGTGCGGGCAAGGGCGGTGAGCGACTCTACGCGAGGCGCCGCCCGCCTGCACCCGCGCAGCCCAGCGGCCGGGCGCTAGTCGATGGACTGCAGGCGCTTGTCCCGAAGGCTCGCCTGGCTGCGTTCCAGCCGGTCCATGAGCTCGGGGCCGAGCCTGAGCGCGACCCCGACCGAGAGCACGTCGATCACGGCGAGCTGCGCGAGCCGCGTGGTCATGGGTGAGTAGACGTCCGGGTCCTCGTCGACCGAGAACTCGATCGCCACCGTTGCGCGGGTCGCGAGCGGCGAGCCGGGCGGCGCGATCACGATGACTGCGGCCCCCGCCTCGCGCGCGATTTCGACGCTCGAGATGAGGTCGATCGTCCGGCCGGTGCTCGAAATGGCAACGACGACGTCGCGCGGGCCGAGCATGGTCGCCGCCATGCCGTGCACGTGCGCGTCGGAGTAGGAGACCGCCTGTAGCCCGAGCCGGAAGAACTTGTGGCGCGCATCGGCGGCGACGATGCCGGAGCTGCCGAGGCCGTAGAACTCGATGCGGCGCGCACCAGCGAGGAGCGCGATCGCCTCCTCGAGGCGTGCCGGCTGCAACTGGCTGCGCACGTCGATCAGCGTGCGCGCCGAGCGCTCGAAGATCTTCGCGGCGAGGTCCGCCGGCGAGTCGTCGGCGGCGACATCGCGGTAGAGCAGGGATGCGCCGCTCGCGAGGCTCTCCGCGAGTCGCAGCCGCAGCGCCGGGTAGCCGTCGAGCCCGAGCGAACGGCAGAAGCGGATCACCGTCGGCTCGCTGACGCCCGCACGCTCGGCGACCGTCGCGAGGGCACTGCCGAGCACCCAGGCCGGGGCCGACAGGAGCACACCCGCCACCTTGGCCTCCGCGGGCGACAGCGTGTCGAGCAGCGCCGCGATCCGCTTCAGGAACTCCGGGTCACCGCGCGGCACCGCGATCTGCGCCGCGGGCTGGGCCTCGACGCCGCTCATTGTTCGTCGTGCCACGCGAAGCCGTCGCGTGCGATCAGCGCGTTCGCGGTGGCCGGGCCCCAGCTGCCGGCCGCGTAAGGTCGGGGGCCGTCGTCGTCCGACGACCAGGCCGCGCGGATCGGGTCGATCCACTGCCACGCGGCGTCGACTTCGTCGCGGCGCATGAACAGCGTCAGATTTCCCTGCATCGCGTCCCCCAGCAGGCGCTCGTAGGCCTCGAGCGGCCGCGCCTTGAAGGACTCCCCGAGGTCGAGCGCCAGGTCGACGGGCCGCAGGCGCATCGCCTCGCCCGGACTCTTCGCGAGAATCCTGAGGATGATGTGTTCCTCCGGCTGCAGGCGGATGACCAGCCGGTTGGGAGTCTGGGCGCTGAACGGGCCGTCGAAGATGGAGTGCGGGACTTCGTGGAAAGTAATCACGATCTCCGCAACGTGCTCCTGCAGGCGCTTGCCGGTGCGCAGGTAGAAAGGCACGCCGGCCCATCGCCAGGTGTCGATCTCCGCCTTGATGGCGACAAAGGTCTCGGTGCTCGAGTCGGCGGCGACGCCGCCCTCGTCGAGATAGCCCTCGACCTTCGCCGCGCCGATCACGCCGCTGCGGTACTGGCCGCGCACCGTCTTGAGAAGCGCCTCGGAATCGCCGATTGGCCGCAGCGCACGCAATACCTTGAGTTTCTCGTCGCGCACTGCGTCGGCCGCGCTGCTCGCGGGCGGCTCCATCGCGAGAATGCACAGCAGCTGTAGCAGGTGGTTCTGCACCATGTCGCGCAGCGCACCCGTGCGATCGTAGAACTCGCCGCGCCCCTCGACGCCGAGCTGCTCGCCGACCGTTATCTGCACGTGCTGGACCTGGCCCCGCCGCCAAAGCGGCTCGAACAGCGTGTTTCCGAAGCGCAGTGCCAGCAGGTTCTGGACCGTCTCCTTGCCGAGGTAGTGATCGATCCGGTAGATCTGGCGCTCGCTGACGAGGGCGCCAACGGTGTCGTTGATGCGCGCTGCGCTCGCGGCATCCTCGCCGAGTGGCTTCTCGAGCATGATGCGCGAGTTCGCCGTGACGATGCCGGCCGCCGCGAGCTCGCGACAGATCGCCGCGAACAGGTCCGGCGCCGTCGACAGGAAGAAGAGGCGTACCGCGTCGGGGCGAGCGCGCAGCACCGCGGCGAGTGCCGCGTAATCGGAAGCCACCGTCGCGTTCACGCGCACGTAGTCGAGGCGTGCCGCGAAGGCGGGCCAGGTCGCCGCGTCGAAGGCGGTGCCGAGGTACTGCCGGCATGCGGCTTCCGCCCTCGCGAGGTAGGCCTCGCGACCGATGTCCGAGCGCGCGACGCCGACGATGCGGGCGTCAGCCGCCAGCTGCGCGTCGCCAAAGCGCCGATAGAGCGCCGGCAGGAGCTTGCGCATCGTGAGGTCGCCGGTGCCGCCGAACAGCACCAGATCGACGGACGGGGGCGCGGCGCGGGTGCCGATGCGTTGGCCGGCCGAAGGGCGATCTGCGCTCACGAGCTCTCCAGGAATGTAGCTAAATTACGACACAAATAATCAGGGCTGGTCGCCAAGGACGGACAATACCACGTTAAGCGACTGTTTATTGTGAAGATCATGAGTCAGACCAAGGAGGCGTCACATAAAATGTAGTAGAATTACGGTTCTTTGATTCGCTTTGGCCAGTTCCGAACCACGGACGACTCGACCGCAATGTCGATCACGACGACGCACTACCCGCTGCATCCCACCGTCGCCGCCGTGACCGAGCGCATTCGTGCGCGCAGCGCAGCCGGACGCGGGGCCTATCTCGCGCGGATTGCCGCCGCGAGACATCGCGCTGCCAGCCGCGGGCGCCTGTCGTGCGCGAACCTCGCGCACGTCTTCGCCGGTGCCGCAGGCACGGACAAGGGCGAGCTGCGCGCCGGCCGCTGGCCGAATCTCGCCATCGTATCGGCCTACAACGACATGCTGTCGGCGCACCAGCCGCTCGAACGCTATCCCGCGCTCATCAAGCAGGCGGCGCGCGAGGCGGGCGCGGTGGCGCAGTTCGCCGGCGGCGTCCCGGCGATGTGCGACGGCGTCACGCAGGGGCGTCCGGGCATGGAGCTGTCGCTTTTCAGCCGCGACGTAATCGCGATGTCGACCGCCGTTGCGCTCAGCCACGATGCCTTCGATGCGGCACTGTGCCTCGGCGTGTGCGACAAGATCGTTCCGGGTCTCGTCATCGGTGCGCTGGCGTTCGGTCACCTGCCGACCGTGTTCGTACCGGCGGGGCCGATGCCATCCGGCATGCCGAATGCCGAGAAATCGCGGATCCGTCGCGAGTTCACCGAGGGCAAGGTCGATCGTGCCGCGCTTCTCGATGCCGAGGCGAAGAGCTATCACTCGGCCGGGACCTGCACGTTCTACGGCACCGCCAACAGCAACCAGATGCTGATGGAAGCGATGGGGCTGCACCTGCCCGGAAGCGCCTTCGTGCCCCCCGGTACCCCGTTGCGCGACCGGCTGACCGCGCACGCCGCGACCCTCGCCGCCGGCATCACTGCGCTCGGCGCGAACTACCGGCCGATCGGCGCGATCATCGATGAGCGGGTGGTCGTGAACGGCATTGCGGCGCTGCTCGCCACCGGCGGCTCTACCAACCACACCATTCACCTGGTCGCGATGGCGGCGGCGGCGGGCATCACGATCAATTGGGACGATTTCGACGAGCTGTCGGCGATCATCCCGCTGCTCGCGCGCGTGTATCCGAACGGCCAGGCCGACGTCAACCACTTCCAGGCGGCGGGCGGCACCGGTTTCGTGATCCGCGAGCTGCTCAAGGCCGGGCTCGCGCACGGCGACGTGCTGACCGTGGTGGGTGCCGGCCTGTGGCGGTACACGGAGGAGCCTTACCTGGCGGAGGGCGAGCTGCGCTGGCGCGCGGGGGCGAGCGAGTCGCTCGATACCGGCGTGCTGCGGCCCGTGGCGGCGCCGTTCCGCGCCGATGGCGGCGTCCGGGTGCTGCGCGGCAATCTGGGTCGCTGCGTCATCAAGGTGTCCGCGCTTGAGTCCCGCGACTTCGTCGTCGAGGCGCCGGCGATCGTGTTCGACACGCAGGATGCGGTCGTGGCCGCCTTCAAGGCGGGGCAGCTCGAGCGGGACTTCATCGCGGTGCTGCGATTCCAGGGGCCCCGCGCCAACGGCATGCCCGAGCTGCACCAGCTGACGCCGCTGCTCGGTTCCCTGTTGTCGCGCGGCTTCCGGGTCGGGCTCGTCACCGACGGGCGCATGTCCGGCGCGTCCGGGTCCGTGCCCGCGGCGCTGCACCTCACGCCCGAGTCCGCCGCCGGCGGGCCCCTTGCGCGGGTGCGCGACGGTGACATCATTCGCCTCGACGCCGAGGCGCGCACGCTCGCGGTCCGCGTGGATGCCGGCGAATTCGCCGCGCGCACGCCCGCGGCGTTCGACGCGACGCCGGTGTTCGGGTTCGGGAGGGAGTTGTTCTCGACCTTGCGGGCGGCGGTTGGCGATGCCGAGAGCGGCGCACGCGCGGTGGGAGCCTACTGAATGATGCTTCGACAGATCCTGTCGCGTGCCGCGGTGGTCCCGGTGATCACCATTCGCGAGCTATCGCGCGCGGTGCCGCTCGCGCAGGCGCTCTGCGCGGGCGGCCTGACCGTGCTCGAGGTCACGCTGCGCTCCGCTGCGGCGCTGCCTGCCATCGAGGCGATCCGCAAGGCCGTGCCGACCGCGGTCGTCGGTGCGGGCACCGTCGTTTCGCGCGAGCAGATGGCAGCCGCGCTCGGCGCCGGCAGCCAGTTCGTGGTGTCGCCCGGCTTCAGTGCGGGGCTCGCCGCTGACGCACGCCGTGCCGGCGTCGCGTTCCTGCCCGGCGTTTCGACGGCGACCGAGCTCATGGCCGCGCTTGAAGCCGGACTCGACACACTGAAATTCTTTCCGGCCGAGCAGGCCGGTGGGATCCCGATGCTGAAGGCGCTGCACGCGCCGTTTCCGCAGGTTGGCTTCTGCCCGACCGGCGGCATCTCGGCCGCGAAGGCAGCCGAATACCTCGCACTACCGAACGTGCTGGCGATCGGCATGTCGTCGGTGGCGCCGCTCGAGCTCATCGAGGCGGAAAACTACGCGGGCATCACGGCGCTGGCGCGAGCCGCCGCAGCCTGGCGGTCGCCGGCCGCCTGACGCGCCTCCGGAGCGCCCGGGCGCCTGCGCCTGCTATCATTTTGGCCGTGGTCGCGCCTGTGGGGCGCCTTGCAGGCGCGATGTACCGGCAAAACATCCAATTTCCCGCCAAGGATGCTCCTCTTCGCGAGGACGTCCACGCGCTTGGCGCGCTGGTCGGCGAGATTCTCCTCGAGCAGTGCGGGGAAGCGCGGTTCGCGCTCGTCGAAGGCGACCGCGTCGCCGCGATCCGCCGCCGCGAGCGCGAGCCCGAGGGCGAGACGGAACTCCTCGCGCGCACGCGCGGCCGCGATCCCGGCGAGGCACGCGACCTCGTGCGGGGGTTCTCGACCTGGTTCCAGGTCGTCAATCTGGCCGAAAAGGTTCATCGGATCCGCCGGCGTCGAGAGTACATCGCGAGCTCGACGCAGCCGCAGCCCGGCGGCCTCGACGACGCGCTCGGACGCCTGAAGCGCGAGGGAGTCTCGCGCGAGGAGCTGATGCAGAGGCTGGCGCGAGTCTGCGTGTACCCGGTCTTCGCGGCCCACCCTACCGAATCCACCCGGCGCACGATCCTGCGCAAGCAACAGCGCATCGCCGAGCTGATGCTCGAGCGACTCGACCCGTCGATGACGCCAAACGAGCGGCGCGTGACCTGGGAGCAGATCCGCACCGAGCTCACTTCGGGGTGGCAGACCGAAGACCATCCGCGCGAGCGCCTCACGGTTGCCGACGAGCGTGAACACGTCCTGTTCTATCTGTCCGAAGTCCTCTACCGCATCCTGCCCGGGTTCTACGAAGAACTCGCCGGTGTCGTCAGCAAGATCTACGGCGGCGAGGTGCGACCGCGCGACCTGCCGCGCGTGCTGCGCTTCGGCTCCTGGGTCGGCGGCGACATGGACGGGCACCCCGACGTCCACGCCAAGGCGATCCGCGAGACCCTGCAGCGTCACCAGCTGGTGATCGTCAACGCCTACTTTCTGGAGGTGCAGCGCCTCGGCGAACGATTGAGCCAGAGCGCGAGTCGCATCGGCGTGTCGCGCGCGCTGCAGTCGCGAATCGACGAGTACACGGCGCTGGTGCCGGCGGCGCACGAGGTGGCTCCCGCGCGCCACGACCGCATGCCGTACCGGATGTACTGCGCCCAGCTGGGCGTGCGGCTGCGCAACACCTACGAGGGCCGGCCGAACCACTACGAGAATGCCGGGCAGTTCCGCGCCGACGTGCAACTGATGGCTGACAGCCTCGCCGCGCACAAGGGCGAACGCGCCGGCCTGTTCTATGTCGAGCGCCTGCTGCAGCGCATCGCCACCTTCGGCTTCCACCTCGCGACGCTCGACGTGCGCCAGCACGCTGACGTACACCGCGCCGTCGTCGGGCAGGGGTTGGGCGATGAAGGCTTCGTGAGCGGTCCGCCCGAGGAGCGCATTGCGCGCCTCAGACTTGCGCTCGAACGCGACGAGGGTCCCAGCCGACCGCTCGATGCCGTGGGCCGGCGCACGCTCGCCGTGTTTGAGCAGCTGCTGCATTGCCGGCATCGCTTCGGTCGCGAGTCGATCGGCGACTACGTGATCAGCGGCGCCGAGGGCCTCGATGACGTGCTGGCCGTCATCCTGCTCGCGCGCTGGGCCGAGATGGTCGACAAGCGCAACGGCCAGGTGCCGCTCGACATCGTGCCGCTGTTCGAGACGGTGCCCGCGCTCGCGGCCTGCGGGGTGACGCTGCGCGCGTTGCTGGCTGAGCCGATCTATCGCGAGCACGTCACGGCGCGCCGCGAACGACAGGGAGTGATGCTCGGCTACGCCGACAGCAACAAGGACAGCGGCTTCGCCGCCTCGCGCTGGGCCCTTCACGAAGCACAGGCGCTGCTCACCGATACCGTCGAGGGCACCGGTGTCGAGCTCGTGATCTCGCACGGCCGTGGGACGGGCGGCAGCCGTAGCAGCAGCCGTCCCGAGACGCTGCTGCGCAGCGCGCCGGTCGGCAGCTTCAACGGCGTGCTGCACGTCACCGAGCAGGGCGAGGTCATCAACAACAACTACGGGCTGCGCCCGATCGCGATGCGAAGCCTCGAGCAGGCGCTCGGCGCTGCCTGCACGGCCGTGTCCCGTCCCGGTCGCCGCGCGGCGGTAGAGCCCGCCTTCGTCGCGACGATGCGCACGCTTGCGCAGGCGAGCGCGGTGGGCTACCGACGCCTGCTGCACGAATCCCCGGGCTTCTACCAGTACTTCCGCGCGGCGACGCCAATCGACGTCATCGAGCGGATGCAGATCGGCTCACGCCCGGTCCTGCGCGGCGGGCTCGAGAGCTTCCGCGCGCTGCGCGCGGTGCCGTGGGGCTTCGCGTGGAGCCAGAGCCGGCACCTGCTGCCGAGCTGGTACGGCATCGGCATCGGCCTCGACGCGGCCGCGGCCGAGCACGGCACCGAACTCCTCGAACGAATGCTCGCGCAATGGCCGTTCTTCGAGGTGTTGCTGGACGACGCGGAGTTCGTGCTCGCCAAGGCCGACATGGACATTGCGCGCTGGTATTCGGAGCTCGCTGCCGAGGGCCACCGTGGCCATTTCCAGGCGGTGCGGGCGGAGTACGAGCGCGCCGAAGCGTGGATCCTCAAGCTGCGGGGTGAGCGGTGTCTGCTCGACGGCGAGCCGACCATCCAGCGCGGCGTGAAATTGCGCAATCCGTACGTTGATCCCATGCACCTGATGCAGATCGACCTGTTGCGCCGCTGGCGCGCGACCGAGCGGCAGGACCTGAAGCTGCTGGACGCGCTCATTGCCAGCATCAGCGGAATCGCGCAGGGCCTGCAGGCGACGGGGTAGGGCACGCCGCCACCGAGGCTCAAGCGCCTCAGCACTCGGGTACGTTGACTGCGAGACCGCCTTGCGAGGTCTCCTTGTAGATGGAGGACATATCCTCCCCGGTCTGCCGCATCGTCGCGATCACCTGATCGAGCGACACCTTGTGGCTGCCATCGCCGCGCATCGCGAGCCGCGCGGCGTTGATCGCCTTGACCGCGCCCATGGCATTTCGTTCGATGCACGGGATCTGCACGAGCCCGGCGATCGGATCGCAGGTGAGGCCCAGGTTGTGCTCCATGCCGATCTCCGCGGCATTCTCGATCTGCTCGTTGCTACCGTTCAGGGCGGCGACGAGGCCGCCAGCGGCCATCGAGCAGGCAACCCCGACCTCGCCCTGGCAGCCCATCTCGGCGCCCGAGATCGATGCATTCTTCTTGTAGAGCATGCCGATCGCGCCGCCGACGAGCAGGAAACGCAGCACGCCCTCGTCGGCGGCTCCGGCCTCGAAGCGCCGGTAGTAGGAGAGCACCGCCGGAACGATACCGGCGGCGCCGTTCGTGGGGGCCGTCACCATGCGGCCGCCGGCTGCATTTTCCTCGTTGACTGCCAGCGCGAAGGCGTTGACCCAGTCCATCACGTGCATGGGCGATGCCGATCCGGACTCGATCAGCTGACGGTACAGCTTCGGCGCGCGCCGCCTGACCTTGAGTACGCCGGGCAGCAGGCCCTGGGCGGCAAAGCCGTGTTCGATGCAGGTCTGCATCACCGACCAGATGCGTAGCAGCGCCGCGCGCGTCGCGCCTTCCTCGCGAAACGATGCCTCGTTCGCGAGCACGAGTTCGTACAGATCGAGGCCGTTCTGCTTGGCGGTTTCGAGGAGCTGATCGGCGGAAGCGAACGGAAAGCGCACGGCGACCGGCGCGGCTGCGGCTGAGGGGGCGTCGAGCTCGTCGGCGCGAGCGATGAACCCGCCGCCCGTCGAGTAGTACTCCTCGCGACAGAGCACGTTCTTCCCGGCATCGAGCGCGGTGAAGCGCATGCCGTTGGAATGCCCCGGAAGCGTCTGGTCGCGATGCCAGAGGAGGTCCATCGGTTCGTCGAACGCAATCTCGCGTCGCCCGGCGAGCATGAGCCGCCCGCTGCCGCGAATGCGTGTCAGTGCGGGCTCGATCGCCGCGGGATCCATGCCTTCGGGGGTGTGACCCTCGAGCCCGAGCAGGATCGCGCGATCGGTGCAGTGCCCGCGGCCGGTGAGCGCTAGCGAGCCGTACAGCTGCGCGCCGACCTGCGTCGTGCGCTCGAGCAGGCCACGTTCGACAAGGTCGAGCGCGAAGCGCCGGGCGGCATTCATCGGTCCCATCGTGTGGGAGCTCGAGGGTCCGATGCCGATCTTGAAGATGTCGAGGACGCTGAGTGTCATCGCGACAGTCTGACGCGCGGCGTAGCGCGCGGCAATTCAGCTTGGCTCGCCATCCGGTTTTCTTTTTGCTTCGGCCGCGGCCGCCGCGCCCTCGTTCGCGAGGCGCACGCTCGATTCCCCGTGGCCGAGCTCCGTCGCGACGCTTTTTAGTACGTCGAGGTCGCGTGCAGTGCGGGCCGCGAATCGACCGCCCTGTTGCCACCACGCCTCCACCTCGCCGAGCGCCTCCGTGCGCCGGCCGAGAATCAATAACCGGCCGACCAGCTCGGCGGTCAGCCGCTCCGCCATGCGCCGGTCCTCCCAGGCCGCCGCGCGATCGCGAAACCAGCGGTAGGCTTCGGGGTCCGTCGGCGGGGGACCGAGTGCGTGCGACAGAGTCTGCAAGGCCTCGGCGCTGTTACCGGCGCGCACGCTCGCGTAAATCGCGTCGATTTGCCGCGCCCGGAGGCGTGCCGTACCCGCGTCCGCCTTCTCGGCCTCGCGCTCCGGCGACTCCCAGGCATCGAGTCCGAGCTCGAGTCGATGCTCGTAGAGCGCTCCGCCGATGCAAGTCGCGACCGCGTAGAGCGCGAACTGGAGGCAAGCGAGCAAGAGCAGGCTCGGCAGATGCGGCGCGACCGCGACGAACAGAGCCGCCACGCCGCAAATGATGGCAATCAGCAGCAGGTAGCTGAGCCCGAGCCCGCGCGCGATGGCGAACAGCGCCGGCGGCCAAACCGCCCGCCCGAGGTGGCCTTCGACCGCGAGCACCGCGAGGGAAGCCGGAAAGCTCGCGAGTGCCAGAACCGCCACGGCAATGGCGCCGCCAACGTTGCCGCCCTGGCGGAGCGACCAGACGAGATAGGCGACGCCGGCAAGCGCCAGGGCTTGCAGCAGCGGGCGCGGCTCGTGCCACGGCGCGGTCATCTCGATCGTCAGGACCGGAGGCGGGAGGCCGCGCGCCGTGTAGTCGACCAGCAGGTACGTGTAGCACCAGACCCACGAGGCGAGCACGGCGCCCAGCGGCAGTCCCAGCCACCCGGCCGCTCCCGCCAGCATCCCGACGGCGCTCACGACCAGCATCAGCACGAGCGGTGGGCCACTGAGCGGCCTGAGCGCGTAGCGGAGGATTGCGGCGGCAGCCATGTGGCGATTATGCGCGCGACGCACGCCCCGCCGACGAGGCGCAGCGATTCGCTAGAATGGGACCCCCGGCGCTACCGAGGCGTGCGATGACCGAGGAATTCGCGACTACCGTGTGCGTCTACTGTGCGTCGAGCAGCAGCTGCGACGCCGAGTATCACCGTGCCGCCGCGCGGCTCGGCGAACTCCTCGCCCGCGACGGCCGCACGATCGTCTACGGCGGCAGCCGCAACGGTTCGATGGGTGCGCTCGCGGACGGGGCGCTCCGCGCCGGCGGGCATGTCATCGGCGTCCTGCCGAAATTCCTCGAGGAACTAGAGGTCGCGCACGGTGGCTTGTCCGACCTGCTGATCGTCGAGGACATGCGGACCCGCAAGCACCTGATGCTGTCGCGCAGCAGCGCGGTCATCGCGCTGCCGGGCGGTTGCGGCACCTTCGAGGAGCTGCTGGAAGCGATCACGCTCAAGCGGCTCGGCGTGTTCCTCGGGCCGATCGTGATCGTGAACACCCGCAATTATTTTGCGCCGCTGTTGAGCCTGCTCGAATCCGCGGTCCGCGAGCGGTTCATGGACCAACGGCACCTTGCGATGTGGCAGGTCGTCGCCACGCCGGAGGAAGTTGGCGCGGCGCTCGGGGCCGCACCACCCTGGTCCGCTGCGGCGCGCAGCTTCGCGGCCCTGTGAGCGCCCTTGGCCGCTGCCTGCCGATGCGTCGCCGGCGAGGGTTGCGGGTACCACTCGACCTTTCGGCGCGGGAGCCGCACGCAGCGCGTATGGCCGGCGCGTTGCTGACCCTGCCAGAGCGTGCGCGCAAGTCGGGGTCGGGCCGGGGCCCGACGCGCGGTCGCGCGGGCGGCGCAAGCCCGCCCAAGCTCACCGCCGCGGCGGGAACCTGACGTGGCGGAACCCGTCGCAGCGCCTGCACTTCGACTTGCCGGTCCGGGCGATGTCGAGTTCGTAATGGCAACGGAGCGCCTGCCGGGCTACGACGTGCTCACGGCACGCTGGACGCGCGAGCAGCACCTGTCCGCGCTCGGGCGCGCGGATACCCGCTACCTGATCGGCGGCTCCGCGCGCGCCGAGCGCGAGGGATTCGCGATCATCGAGAACATCAACGACGTTGACGAAGGCGCCAAGCTCAAGCGCATCGCGGTCGAGAACCCCGGCACTGGCTTTGGCGGTCCGTTTCTCGCCGGCGTCGTCGAATGGGTATTCGCATCGACACCCGCCGAGCGCCTCTGGCTCGACGTGTTCACGTACAACGAGCGCGCCCGGCACGTCTACCGTCGCGCGGGTTTTCGGGAGGACGGGCTGCTCCGCCAGGCCTACGTGCTGCCGAGCGGCGCACGCGCCGACCGCGTCATCATGTCGGTGCTTCGAAGCGAGTGCGCGCGCCGTTGAGCTCCTTGATCGCACCGCTGGCGTTGCTGCTGCTCGCGCCCGCCGGCGCGCCCGGCGCGGCACCCGTGAACGCTGCGGCAGCGGCTGCGGCGCCGGCCGCCGCGCCTCTCGACATTGTCACTCGCCTGCCGACCCGCGAAAAAGTCGTCGTCCTCAGCTTTGATGCCTGCGAGGCCGTGGAGCGCATGAGTCTCGACCGGAGCATCACGGACCTGCTGGTCGCGCGGAGCATCCCGTTCACCGTGTTCGTCGGTGGCCGCTTCGCCAGGGACAACGCGACGGCGCTGCGCGAGCTCGCCAGCCATCGCTTCGTCGACCTCGAGAACCACACCTGGAGCCACCCGCGCGACATGCGCACGCTCGAGGACGAGCGCGTGCGGTCCGAGGTGCTGCGTGCGGCGGCGATGATCCGCGAGGTTAGCGGGCGCAAGACGCGCTTCTTCCGGTTTCCGGGCGGCAATGCCGACGAGCGCACCGTAGCGCTCGTTGAATCCCTCGGCTACACCGTCGTGCACTGGCGCTGGCCCGAAGGCGATCCGGATCCTGCGATCGATGCTGCGGCTCTCGTCAAGCAGACGCTCGAGCGGACGCGTGCTGGCGACATACTCATCTTCCACGTGAACGGCCGCGGCTGGCACACGGGCGAGGCGCTGCCGGCGATTCTCGAAGGGCTCGCCGCGAAGGGCTTTCGCTTCGTCAGCCTTCCCGACTACCTGCCGGCGCGCTGAGCGTGATCGATGCGCGCGACGGCGCGCGGGCTTGCGGCCTTCGCGACGGCGTGCGAACGTACTTGGGCTCGTGCGTTAAAGGAAAACTCATATGCTTGGCGCATTGATTCTCGGGGCCGCGGTCAGCGGATTCTCACACCCCGCGCCGAGTCCGGAGGCGGATCTGCCCGTCGCCGTTTACCGCGAGCGACGCGAGCGCGTGATGAAGGCGCTCGACGGCTGCATCGGAATTCTCTCCGCGCAGGGCGCCGTGTCCGGCATCACCGAAGACTTTCGCCAGGATCCCGATTTTTTCTGGTTGACCGGTATCAACGAAGCGGGTGCTTCGCTGGTGCTTGCACCGAAGTCGCCCTACGGCAAGGTGACGCTATTCCTCAAGCCCCGCGACCCCGAGGCGGAGCGCTGGACCGGTCCGCGCGAGGCGATCTCGCCCGAGCTCAACGACCGCTTCGGCGTTGACAAGGTGCGCCGCGGTAGCCCCCAGCGGCTGCTCGAGAGCGCCGGCCTCGAGCACGACTGCGTCGCAATCATTGCGCCCGCGACGATGGCAAAGGACGAGCGCGACGATGCGGAGCTGGCGTTGCGCCTGTCGCAGCGCTTCGGCGTGCGCCTGGCGTTTCGCCGCGCGCTGCTCGAGCAGTTGCGCGAGCGCCACGATGCCAACGAGCTTGCACGCATGGAACGCGCGATCGCGAGCACCGTAGCCGGCCACGAGGTTGCCGCACGCGCCACGGTCGCGGGCATGTCGGAGCGCGACGTGCAGACGCAGATGGAGTACGCATTCTTCGCCGCCGGAGCGACCGGCCTCAGCTACCCGTCGATTGTCGGCGCGGGCCCGGACGGTGCGGTCTTGCACTGGGACAAGAATTCGCGCGTGCTCAAGCCGGGCGATCTGGTCGTCATCGATGCCGCGGCCGAGTACGGGCGCTACGCCGCTGACGTGACGCGCACCTACCCGGTGTCCGGCCGCTTCACGCCCGAGCAGGCCGAGGTCTATCGCGCGGTCTACCAGGCGCAGGAGGACATCATGGCGGCGATCCACTCCGGCGTATCGATGGCCGATCTGCAGCACGTTGCCGAGGAATCGCTGCGCAAAGCCGGCTTTCTCGCCGACTTCATCCACGGTTTCGGGCACTTCGTCGGTCTCGACGTCCACGATGCCGGCGACTACGAGAAGCCGCTGCCGGTCGGCGCGGTGTTCACCGTGGAGCCCGGGGTTTACCTGCCCGCGAAGGGCTTTGGCGTGCGCATCGAGGACGAGGTCGTGATGACGGACAAGGGCTATCGCTTGTTGACCGGCGCGCTGCCGCGCA
>JANXZZ010000342.1 GCA_025355245.1 Pseudomonadota bacterium
GCCTCGGTGTCGGTGAGCCCGTGCCACTTGTCGGGCAGCGGCCTGAGCGACTTGACGAGCAGCTTGATGGCGTCGGCGCGGATCGACAACTCGCCGCTGCGAGTGCGCATCAGCGCGCCTTCGGCGCCGATCACATCACCGACGTCCCAGCCCTTGAACTCGGTGTAGGCGTCGCCGAGCGCGTTCGCCTGCAGGAACAGCTGGATCTGCCCGGAGCCGTCCTGCAGGTTCACGAAGCTCGATTTGCCCATGTCGCGCTTGGCGAGCATGCGCCCGGCAACGCGCGCGCGCGTCGGGTGCGACTCGAGCCACTCGGCCGGCTTCTCGCCGAAGGCGGTGGCAAGGTCGGCCGCGTGCGCGTCGCGCCGAAAGCCGTTCGGAAAGGCATTGCCGGTGGCGCGCAGCGCCGTCAGCTTCGCGCGCCGCTCGGCGATCAGCTTGTTGTCGTCGTCCGTCATCGTCACAGCCCCTGCTTCAGACTCGCTTCCATGAACGGGTCGAGGTCGCCGTCGAGCACCTTGGTGGTGTTGCCGATCTCGACGTTGGTCCTCAGGTCCTTGATCCGGGACTGGTCGAGGACGTACGAGCGTATCTGGTTGCCCCAGCTGACGTCGGATTTCGAATCCTCGAGCACCTTGGCGGCGGCGTTGCGCTTGTTGAACTCGAGCTCGTAGAGCTTCGCCTTCAGCATCTTCATCGCGGTCGAGCGGTTCTTGTGCTGGCTGCGCTCGCTCTGACAGGAGACCACGATGCCGCTCGGCATGTGGCGGATGCGGATTGCCGACTCGGTCTTGTTGACGTGCTGCCCGCCCGCGCCGCTCGAGCGGAAGGTGTCGACCTCGAGGTCGGCCGGGTTCACCTCGATGCTGATGTCGTCATCGACTTCCGGGGACACGAATACCGAGGCGAAGGAAGTGTGGCGGCGGTTGCCGGAGTCGAAGGGCGACTTGCGCACCAGCCGGTGCACGCCCGTCTCGGTGCGCAGCCAGCCGTAGGCGAACGCACCCTCGACGCGCAGCGTCGCGCCCTTGATGCCGGCGACCTCGCCCGCGCTCTCGTCCATGACCTCGACCTTGAAGGCGTGCGAGTCGGCCCATTTCAGGTACATGCGCATCAGCATCTGCGCCCAGTCCTGGGCCTCGGTGCCGCCCGCGCCCGCCTGGATGTCGAGGAAGGCGTTGTGCGAGTCCATCTCGCCCGGGAACATGCGCTCGAATTCGAATTTCTTGACCTCGGTCTCGAGGTCCGCCGCATCGCGGGTGACGTCGGCGATCGCCGCGCCCTCGCCTTCCGCTTCGGCGAGCTCGAGGAGCTCGAGCGAGCCCGCGATGCCGGCGCGAACGCGGTTGAGCCGCCCGGTCACGCCATCGAGCTGCGCGCGCTCGCGGCCGAGCGTCTGCGCGCGCTCGGGGTTCTCCCAGATCTTCGGATCCTCGAGCTCGCGGCTTACCTCGGCGAGGCGTTCGCTCTTGCGGTCGTAATCAAAGATACCCCCTTAAGGACTCGAGGCGTTCCTCGAGATCCTTGAGCTGGCGGCGGACCGGAGCGACGAGCGGGCTGACATCGGCGGGCATGGGGTGCGGTATTTCGCTGCAAAAACAACGCTGATCATAACATGCGCGCCCTCAGGCCCCCTCGAGGTAGTCGATCAGGAGCTGAGCGCGGCGCACGCCCTGGTACTCGTTGACGTCGAGCCGGTAGACGAGTCGCAGGCGCTCGCTGACGCGGGGCACCGCGGCCCCGGGCCGCGCCATCCAGCCGAAGGCGATGGCTTCCTGCGGCGGCGCTTTGGGTTCCGCACGCACCCACAGCTTGAGGTGGCGCTCGCCGAGCACGCGGCTCTCGACCACGACGAACTCGCCGTCGAAGCACGGCTCGGGAAAACCGGAGCCGAAGGGACCGGCCGCGCGCAGTCGCTCGGCGAGCGCGAGGCTCATGTCCGCGGCCGCGAGCGGCCCGTCGGTCAGGAGGATGCCGTCGAGGAGGCCGGGCGTCGCGCGCGTGCCGACCTCGCGTGCGAACGCGCGCCCGAACTCCGGCAGCCGCGCGGCCGCGAGCGTGAGTCCTGCCGCCATCGCGTGGCCGCCGAAGCGCTCGACGAGCCCGGGATGGCGGGTCGCGACGGCCTCGAGTGCGTCGCGCACGTGGACCCCGGCGACCGAGCGTGCGGAGCCGCGCGCGAGCCCGTCGCCCGCCGGCGCGAAGGCGATCACCGGGCGATGCACCGTCTCCTTGACCCGCGCGGCGACCAGCCCAACGACGCCCGGATGCCAGGCCTCGTCGTAGAGGCAAAGCGCCGCCGGCAGCTGCGCACCCGGCTCATCGAGGTTGAGCTGCGCCACGATCGCGAGCGCCTCCGCCTGCATCTTCGCCTCGATGGAGCGGCGCTCGGTGTTGATCCCGTCGAGGCGCTTGGCGAGTACCGCGGCGCTGGCCGCGTCGTCGGCGAGCAGGCACTCGATGCCGATCGACATGTCCTCGAGGCGTCCCGCGGCGTTGAGGCGCGGGCCAACGAAGAACCCGAGCTCGGCGGTGCCGACGTCCGCGAGGCGCCGGCCGGCGACCGCGACCAGCGCGGCGATGCCCGGCACGCAGCGCCCGGCGCGGATGCGTTTCAACCCGGCCTGCACCAGCACGCGGTTGTTGTGATCGAGCGGCACGACGTCGGCAACCGTGCCGAGCGCGACGAGGTCGAGGAGTTCGGCGGTGACGGCCGCGGCGATGCCGAGCCGACGCCCGAGCGCGAGCAGCACGTAGAACGCAACGCCGACCCCGGCCAGCGCGCGGCTCGCGAACCGCGCACCCGGCAGGTTCGGGTTCACGATCGCCGAGGCTGCCGGCAGCTCCGGCCCCGGCAGGTGGTGGTCCGTCACCAGCACCTCGATGCCGCGCGCGCGCGCCGCGGCGACGCCCTCGAGGCTGGACACGCCGTTGTCGACGGTCACGATCAGCGCCGGCGAGCGCTCGGCAGCGACCGCGACGATCTCGGGCGTAAGTCCGTAGCCGAAGCGGAACCGGTCGGGCACCAGGTAGCCGACCTCGGCGTGACCGAAGCGCCTGAGCGCCCGCACCACGAGCGCCGTGGCGGTCGCGCCGTCGGCGTCGAAGTCACCGATGACGAGGATGCGGGTGCGGGCCGCGAGGTGCCGCGCGAGCAGTTCGGCCGCGGCCTCGACGCCGTCGAGCGAGCCCACCGGCAGCAGCTGCTCGAGGCCGAGTTCGAGGTCGGCCGCGCTCACGGCACCCCGCGCGGCGTAGATGCGCCGCAGCACGGGATCGAGCCCCGCCGGCAGCCGCTCGACCGCGCCCGCCGCGCGTCGCTGGATGGGCCGGTGCCTCACGCGCCGAGCTCCCACCACGGCCGCGGTCGTCGCCAGACGCGGAACCGCTGCCGCGCGGTGAGCGCGATCGTGGTGTCGCCGACGTGCAGCTCAGCCGCCGCGAGCGCGCCGCTCTTGAGCGCCGCCGCGAGCGGCCCGAACCACGCGCGCTCCGCGCCCGCGAGTCCCTCGCCCGCGGCGAGCTCTGCGACCGGCCAGCGCGCGAGTCGCGCGCCGGCGAGCGCCTCGCCCGCGTAGAGCGCGCGGGCCGCCGCCAGGAACGGATCGATGTCCGCGAACGCGGGCCAGCGCGCGGCGCCGGCAAGCTCGCCGTGCCCGCCGCCCCAGAGCCAGAGGGCGTTGGCGTGCCCCGCGCCGTCGGCGGGCGGCAGCGCGTGCAGCCACATCTGGATTTCCGTCATCAGGCGCACGAGCCGCGCGGCGTCGGCACCTCGCGGCAGCGCCGCGGCGAGATCGCGGCCGACGCTGAGCGCGGGATCGAGCGTCGTGATCCCGAGCCGGCCGCGGTGCCGGAGCACGAGGCCCGTGTCGAGCGCGAACAGCTCGCAGGCCTCGCCCGCCCATTCGGCATTGAAGCGGCTCGCGAGTCGCTCGGCAGCCGCGCGCCCGAGTGCCGCGGGCAGCGCCTCGACCCGCACCGCCGCGAGGCCGGCGCCGAGCCTGAGCGGCGCGACCGCGAGATAGGTGTCGGCCGCGGCGAGCCCAAGTCCGCCCGCGCGCGCCAGGACCTCGCCGACCGGCAGGTCGC
>JANXZZ010000343.1 GCA_025355245.1 Pseudomonadota bacterium
GTCCGGGTCGAGGTCGAGTTGGTGAGCCGGGCGATGCCGAAATCGGTGATTTTGGTCTCGAGGGTCTCCGGGTCGAACATCATGTTGGCGGGCTTGATGTCCCGGTGGATCACGTCCTGGGCATGGGCGTAGTCGAGCGCCTCGGCCGTCCGGGCGACGACCTCGAGCACGCTCGCCGTCGGCAGCAGCCGGTCCGACACCGCGTACTCGCTGAGCAGGTGCCCGGACACGTACTCCATCGCGATCCAGGCAATCCCGCCGTCTTCCCCGGCGTCGTGGACGGTGACGATGCCGGGGTGCTTCAAGCGCCCCGCCATCTCGGCCTCGCGGAAGAAGCGGTTCCTCGCCTCCGGCAGGTCCTCTTCCGAGAACTCCTCGACGATCGGGATCGCCTTGATCGCGACGACCCGGTTGATGCGCGGGTCGCGGCCGGCAGCAGGCGGTCCGACACCGCGTATTCGCTCAACAGGTGCCCGGCCACGTACTCCATCGCGATCCAGGCGATGCCGCCGTCCTCGCCCGCGTCGTGGACGGTCACGATGCCGGGGTGGTTGAGACGCCCGGCCATCTCGGCCTCGCGGAAGAACCGGGCGCGCGCCTCGGCGAGGTCCTCCTCCGCGAACTCCTCGACGATCGGGATCGCCTTGATCGCGACGACCCGGTTGATGCGCGGATCGCGGCCCAGGTACACCGTGCCCATCGCGCCCCGGCCGAGTTCGCGCTCGAGTTCGTAGCGGCCGAGGCGCGGCTTGGGCGGGCGCTTGGAGCGCCCGAGCAGGAGGTCCGCCACCTCCGCGCGCGTCGGCTCCTCGCGCCGCGCCTCTAGCGTCTGGCTGATCTCCCGCAGCGACGGCGCCGTCAGCGGCACCGTCGGGTCCGGTGCCGACGGGGCAGGGTGCGGACGGCTCGGCTGGGCGTCGCCGCCCTTCGGCACGGGCCGCGGCGCGACGCCGGCACGGGCCGGCGGCACGGTCGCCTGCATTCGCGCGGGCGCGCGCGCGCGCGGCTCCGGCAGCACCCACACCGCCAGCGTCGCGAGCACGAGCCCGAGGCTGCAGTTGAGGAGCGGGATCGAGAGCTGCGCGCTCGCGAGCAGGCCGAACTCGAGCGCGACCAGGCCGAGCGCGACCAGCACGGTGGTCGCGAGGCGCGCGCTCGGCGTCAGGCGCGGCGCGATGAGCGCGGCGAACAGTACCGAGAGGACCAGTACGATGCCGACCACGAGCGCGGCATAGCCCGGCCGGGTAGCGTAGCTGCCGGCCTCGAGGCTCGCGATGCGCTGCGCGAGCGCCTCGCCGGTCGTGAGTCCGGGGCCGGTCGGCGTCGCGATCAGGCCGGCGCCGCGGCCGATCACGAGCACCTGCCCGGCGAGCGCCTTCGGGGCGAGCTTGCCGGCCGCGAGCGTCTCGAGCGCGATGCGCTGGGTGCCGCCGTCCTCCCCGGCGCGGCGCCCGTAGTGCGGGATCCAGGTGCTCGCGGTGCCGGTCACGAGCCGCGACTTGCCGATCTCGAGGCCGCGCTCGGTGGCGTGCACGTCGGTGCGCGTCGCGCCGTGCGCCACGAGCCAGGTCGCGAGCGTTGCCGAGGGCGCGGCGAGACTCGCCGCATCACCGAGGAGCAGCCGGTCGCGGCGAAAGACGCCGTCCGCGTCCGGCCCCTCCGCCGGCTCGAAGCCGAGCGCGCGCGAGACCGCGGTGAAGCGCTCGAGCGGCAGCTCGCCCGGCGTTGCGAGCAGCACCACGTTGCCGGCGGCGCGGATCGCACGCTCGAGCGCGGCGTCGTGGTCGAGTTCCGCGACCCATTGCGTCAGGCGCTGGCGCATCGCGGGATCCGGAGAGGAGTCGACACCGTCGAGGAAGGAGCGCACCCGCGCGAGGTCGGCACTGTCGCTTTGCTGCTCGAGCGGGATCGCGAGCAGGATCGCGCGCGCACCGCCCGCGTGCGCGGCATCGACAGCCTGTGCGACCAGCCCGCGCAGGCGCGCGGGGTCGGTGCTCGCCTCGCCGCTGTCGGCCCACAGCACCGGGCCCGCATCGGGTGCGTTCTCGGCCTGCTGCAGGATCCCGAGCGGCAGGCCCGCGAGGTGGGCGCCGAGGCCGCGAGCGAGGCCGAACAACAGCGCGGCGGCGATCGCGAGCACGAGGCTTGCGGCAATGAGCGGACGAAAGAGGGGATGTGCGAGCATGAACCGCCGGATTCTGCGCCGCGAGCGAGTCTAGCGGAGCGGGACCTTCGCGTCGCGCGCCGCGTGCCGGTCCCCGCCGCGCCTCTGCTAGCATCGATGGGTGAGTGCCCGCCCCAAGACCGTGTTCGTCTGCAGCGCCTGCGGCAACGATGCCGCGAAATGGCAGGGCCAGTGCCCGGCGTGCGCCGCGTGGAACACGCTGTCTGCGCTCGCGGTGCCGGCGGGCAACCGCGCGCGGCGCGCCGAGCGCGCGCCGCCGCCCGCCGCGCGCG
>JANXZZ010000060.1 GCA_025355245.1 Pseudomonadota bacterium
CGGCGCGGCCGCGGCCATCGCCGCAGTCGAGCTCGACAAGGGCGAGCAGCACGGCCTCGCCTACGCGATGCTCGCGGTGCTCGGCGGCCTCATCGGCTCGGTGTCGTTCTCAGGCTCGCTGATCGCCTTCGGCAAATTGCAGGGGCTCATCAAGCGCTCATTCCGCTGCAACTGCCAGCAGTTCGTCAACGTGCTGATCTTAGGTGGCGCGATCGTGCTCGGCGGCCTCATCGCGACCAACGTCAATGCGACTCCCGCGATCGTCACGGCGTTCTTCGCACTCGCGCTTATTCTCGGACTCACGATGACGCTGCCCATCGGCGGCGCCGACATGCCGGTCGTGATCTCCCTCTACAACGCCCTCACCGGTCTCGCGGTCGCCTTCGAGGGCTTCGTGCTCAACAACGCCGCGATGATCATCGCCGGCACCGTGGTCGGCTCCGCCGGCACGCTCCTCACGCAGCTGATGGCGAAGGCGATGAACCGCTCGCTCGGCAACGTGCTGTTCTCGGGCTTCGGTGACACCGCCGGCGCGGCGACGGGTCCGGTCACGGGCGCGCAGAAGGCGATCGAGGCGAGCGATGCCGGCGTCATGATGGCCTTCGCGCAGAAAGTCATAGTCGTCCCCGGCTACGGCATGGCGGTCGCGCAGGCGCAGCACAAGGTGTGGGAACTCGCGCAGCTGCTGCAGAACCGCGGCGTGACCGTCAAGTTCGCCATCCATCCGGTCGCGGGGCGCATGCCGGGCCACATGAACGTGCTGCTCGCAGAAGCCGGCGTCCCCTACGACATCATCGCCGACCTCGAGGAGATCAACGCCGAGTTCGAGACGACCGACGTCGCCCTCATCATCGGCGCGAACGACGTCGTCAACCCGGTGGCACGCAACGACAAGTCGAGCCCGATCTACGGCATGCCGATCCTGAACGCCGACAAGGCCAGGAACGTCATCGTGATCAAGCGCGGCCAGGGGCAGGGCTTCTCGGGGATCGAGAACGCGCTGTTCTACCTCGACAACACGCGCATGCTGTACGGCGATGCGCAGGGCGCGGTCAACCAGCTGATCCAGGCGATCAAGTCGGTCGAGTAGACGCGCCGGGGCAGACTCGCGAGGTCGCATGCGCAAGCTGGCCCGCTCGCTCTATTTCTGGGTACTGGCCGCGGTCGCCGCCGGCGTGCTCGTGGGTGCGTTCGCGCCCGCCACCGGCGTCGCCCTGCAGCCGCTCGGCGAGGGCTTCATCAAGCTGATCCGGATGCTGGTGGGCCCGATCGTATTCTGCACGATCGTGCTCGGCGTCGCGCACATGCGCGACCTGCCGCGGGTCGGCCGCATCGGCGTCAAGGCGCTCGTCTACTTCGAGGTGCTGTCGACGATTGCACTCCTGGTCGGCGTGCTGGTCGCCAACGTCGCCAGGCCCGGCGCGGGCTTTGCATTCGACCCCGCGCAGCTCGATGGCGCGGCGGTTGCCAAGTACGCGAGCGCAGCGCACGAGCAGACGCTCGCCGGCTTTCTTCTGAACGTGATCCCGACGACGCTGCCGGGGGCACTCACCTCGGGGGAGATCCTGCAGGTGCTGCTGGTGGCGCTCCTGACCGGCTTCGCGGCGGCGGTGGTCGGCGATCGCGCTGAAGCCTTCATCGCGTTCACGGAGTCGGCGTCGCAACTCCTGTTTCGCATCGTCGGCTTCGTGATGTGGCTGGCGCCGCTCGGCGCCTTCGGCGCGATGGCTTTCACAGTCGGCAAGTTTGGCTGGCACAGCCTGGCCTCGCTCGCGCGGTTCATGGGCGTGTTCTACCTTACCTGCGCGCTCTTTGTGCTCGTCGTGCTCGGCTCGATCTCCCGCCTCGCGGGCTTCAGCATCCTCAGGCTCATCGCCTACTTGAGGACCGAGCTCATCACCGTCATCGGCACTTCGTCCTCGGAAAGCGTGCTCGCCCCGCTCATCGACAAGCTCGAAAGGCTGGGCTGTCGGCGCGCGACCGTCGGCCTCGTGGTCCCGACCGGCTACTCGTTCAACCTCGATGGCACCTGCATCTATCTGTCGCTCGCGACCCTGTTCCTCGCACAGGCGCTCGAGGTGCCGCTGACGCTCACGCAGCAGCTGACGCTGCTGCTGGTTGCGATGCTGAGCTCGAAGGGCGCGGCCACGGTCACGGGCGGGGGCTTCATCACGCTCGCGGCGACGCTCGCGGTGGTGCCGAGCCTGCCGGTCGCGTCGCTCGCGCTGATCCTCGGCATCGACCGCTTCATGAGCGAGGCGCGCGCGGTCACGAACCTCATCGGCAACGCGGTGGCGACGCTGGTGGTATCGCGCTGGGAGCAGGAGCTCACCGCGGCGGAGCTGGCCGCGCGACTCGATGCGGGCGCGCTCGAGGGCGCGGCGCGGGCGAGCCGCGCCTGAGGCCGCCTCAGGCGCGGCGCTTTTCGGGCTTCTTCTCGGGCTTCTGCTCGATCTTCGGCCGCACCGGCAGCGGTACGTTGCAGAGGTCGATGTGCCCCGCCGGCACCTTGTACCAGGCGTCGTGGCGATTGCGCCGGATCTCGACCAGCCGCTCGAACGCGGGCGTGTCGGTCCTGAGTGCCTCGAGCGGCGAGCGCTCGGCCGCCGCGACCTCGGATGCGAGCCGCACCGTCTGGATCGGCACCCGCTGCTCGGGCTGCTCGTAGACGCCGAGCTCGCCCGTGCCGCGCGGCAGGCTCGACAGGAGTTCCATGCCCCACACGACGCGCCCGACGACCGCGACGTTGCGATCGAGCTGGCGCGGCGCTTGGCCGAGCACTGCGTAGAGCTCGGTGCCGATCGCGGTCGAGGGATCCGTGTCGCGGCCGACCCCGACCATGCCGTAGCAGTGCACGAGCCAGGCTTCGCCGGCCTCGGTGCGCGCCACCGGGAAGCCGTTGCTGAACCCGACCTCGGTGGCGAACGTATCCGGATCCTTGAGGCGCGTGAACGGCAGCGGCCCCTCGGCCCGCGTGAACTCCGCCGGCAGGCGCCGCTCGCCGACGTCGGGCTTGCCGTTCAGCGGATCGCCCCACTGCACGACGAAGTTGTCCTGCACGCGCGTGACCGCCAGGCCGTCGTACCAGTGCGCATGCGCCAGCGCCTCGATGTTGGCCACGTGCCGGGGTGCGAACGCCGGATTCAACTCGATGATGACCCGTCCCGCCGAGAGCTCGAGGTAGAGCGTGTGCTCGGGCTCGAGCGTGCGCCAGTCGGCCGGCTTGGTCGTGGCGAGCAGGTCCTTCATCGTCGTCGCCCGCGCGACCAGCTTCGCGTTCGCCGGTGCCGGCACCGCAGTCGCGGCGGCTGCGCCCGCGCGCGGCAGCGCCGCGGGCTCGGCGGCGGCCGCTACGGTCGCACAGAGCGCCGCGAGCAATGTGAGCGCAGCAACTCTCGTCATGGGGCCCTGGCCTTTAGGCAAGCGTGTGAAAGACTTTTTGTACGTCATCGTCCTGCTCGAGCTTGTCGATCAGTTCCAGCACGTCCCTGGCCTGCTCTTCGGGCAGTTCCGTCGGCGTCGTGCACACGAACTCGCGCTCCGCGGACAGCGGTGCGACGCCCTTGTCCTCGAGCGCTTTCTGCACGTGGCCGAAGTCGGCGATTGCGCAGCGGATAACCACCTGCGGCTCGCCCTTCTCGCCGCTGCTCTCGCCCATCTCCTCGAGCCCGTGGTCCATCAGGTAGAGCTCGAGGTCGTCCTGGTCGAGACCCGAGGGGTTCAGCCGAAACACGCCCATCTCGCGGAACTGGAAGCTGACGCTGCCGTTGCTCGCGAGGTTGCCGCCGCCCTTGGCGAACAGGTGGCGCACGCTCGCGACCGTGCGCGTCGGGTTGTCGGTGGCGGTCTCGACGAGGATCGCGACGCCGTGCGGCGCGTAGCCCTCGTAGTGGACCTCGGTGAAGTTGGTCGCGTCCTTGCCGGAGGCGCGCTTGATGGCGGCGTCGACCTTGTCCTTCGGCATGTTGACCGCGCGCGCGTTCTGCACGGCGCGGCGCAGCGCCGCGTTCGAGCCCGGGTCCGGGCCCCCGGCCTTGACGGCGATATTGATGTCCTTGGCGACGCGGTGGAACTGCTTCGCCATGCGATTCCAGCGCGCGAACATCGCGTGCTTGCGAACTTCAAATATCCGGCCCATGGGTCGCCCGCGGTCCTCGATTCCGGCCCTCCGCGACGGAGAGCACAGCCGCTTAGTTTAGTGCCTTCGGGGGTGGTCCGTCGCGCCGGGGCAAGCTGCAGGGACGGTCCGGCGCCTTGACGGGAGTGCGCCCGCCGCGCCTAGGGGTCGGTCGGGCCCGGGCGCGCGAGGGAGGGGCCCTCGGCGCCGCCGTGCGCATCGTCGGGAGCGCGGGCGAGGAGATGCCGCACCGGCGGCGGTCCACCGCCCCGGTGCATGGCTGCCACCCGGTCGCGGACCGACTGGTCGGCGACCGTCGCGCGCTGCCATTGGCGCAGGTGATCGAGCCACGTGACGGTCTCGAAACGCTCGAGCCAGCGCTCCCGGTCGTCGAGGTCCTGCAGCAGGATCCAGCGGCGCGCGCCGTCGCGGCGGCGGATCCGGCCGAGCTCGTGGGCCGCGCGCACGAACAATGCGCTGTCGGCGCTCGCGATGCGGTACTCGATCGAGATCACGATCGGCCCCGCTTCCGGGTGCACGTTGCCGCCGGCGTGGTCGTCGAGCGCGGCGCGCAGCGGCCCCAAGTCAGTCGAGTCGGTCGCATGCAGCGGCCAGCGGCGCGCGAGCAAGAACGAGCCCGCCTGCAGCAGGCCCGCGGTCGTCAGGCTGACCACGAGCCCGCCCAGCTCGGCGTACTCGCCGAACAGCCAGCTGCCGAGCGCGATGCCGCCAAAGGCCGCGGTCTGGTAGAGCGCGAGCACCCGCCCGACGACCCAGCGCGGCGCCGAGGTCTGCGTCGAGATGTTGAAGGTCGAGAACGACAGCACCCAGGCGGCGCCCGCGACCAGGAACGCGAGCGCCGTCAGCGCCACCCACGGGCTCTGGCCGATGATCACGGTCGCGACGCCGTAGGCGACCGCGGCCACGGTCACGATCGCATCGCTCGAATAGCGGCGCCTGAGCCACGCGCTGCCGAGCGCGCTTGCCACCGCGCCGACGCCGAAGGCACCGAGCAGGAAGCCGAAGGTGAGCGGCCCCCCGTGCAGGAGGTCGCGTGCCACCAGCGGTACCGTCGCCCACAGGGCGCTCGCGAGCAGGCCAAAGACGAAGCTGCGCAGCAGCACGATCCGGATCGCCGGCGACAGGCGCGCGTAGCGAAGCCCGGCGGCGAGCGCCGCGCCCATGCTCTCCGGCGGCAGCGTCCGCGGCACGTGCGGCCGGCGCCAGCGGATCAGCACGACAATGAGGCCCACGTAGGACAGCGCGTTCACCAGGAACGCGACCGGCGCGCCGGCCGAGGCGACGATGAGGCCGCCGAGCGCGGGGCCGACGGTGCGCGCGATGTTGAAGTTGATCGCGTTGAGCGACACCGCCGCGGGTAGCTCGACGCCCGACACCTGCTCGCCGACCGAGGATTGCCAGGCGGGACCGTAGAGCGCGCTGCCGGCGCCCAGCAGGAACGTGAATGCGAGCAGCGACCAGGGCCCGATGTCGCCACGAAACGCGAGCCAGGTGAGTGCCGTCGCGGTCACGGCGAGGATGGTCTGCGCGAGCAGCATCAGCGCGCGCCGGTCCCAGATGTCGGCGATCGCGCCCGCCGGAATCGACAGCAGCATGATCGGCAGCGCACTCGCGCCCTGCACCAGCGCCACCATGTCGGAGGAATGCGCGAGCGAGGTCATGAGCCACGCGGCCGCGACGGTCTGGATCAGCGTGCCGATGTTGGAGGCGAGGCTCGCGACCCAGATCGAGAAGAAGACGCCGGTGCGCAGCGGCGCGACGACTGCCTCGAGCCAGGCCTCGCCCGGACGGATCGGGGGGTTCACGGCGGCGGCTCGGGAAACGCGGCCGGATCGCCGCGCAGCGTCTTTCCGAAGCACACGCTCAACGGGCTGCCGGCGTAGGCGCCGAAGCAGGCGATCGGCCGGTAGCCGTGGCGCCGGTAGAGCGCGATGGCCTCCGGCTGGTGGATGCCGGTCTCGAGGATCGCGCGCGCGAACCCGCGTCGCCGTGCCTCCTCCTCGAGCGTGAGCAGCAGCGCAGCGGCGATGCGCTGGCCGCGATGCGCCGGACGCACGTACAGGCGCTTGATCTCGACGGTCACGGCGTCGGCCGGACGGAACGCGCCGCAGCCGGCGACCTCCCCGGCGCGTCGCGCGAGCACAAAGCAGCCGCCATCGTCCTCGAAGCCGTCCGTCTCGACGCCGTGGGTGGGCTCGCCCGGGTAGCGTTGGTTGAGCTCGGCATCGAGCTCGGCGAGCAGGCCAAGGCGCGCGACTTCGAGCGCCGCCGCGAACGACACGCGGGTCCCGATCTCGGCGCCGTGCGGCTCAGGCAGGTCGTTCGCCACCCGGCGGCCCCCAGAACACGACCCACGCCGAGAAGTCCGCCGAGAATTCCACGAAGCGGTGCTCGACCCGCGCCGGCACGAACAGCACCGTAGCCGCGCTGACGCGCTCGCGCTTGCCGTCCATCAGGAACACCGCAGTCCCCGCGTGCACGATGTAGAGCTCGTCCTGCTCGTGCGGCGTCTGCGGGTCGGTACCGACCGGCGCGTAGATCTCGACCGACATCGAGCCGTGCGCGAGCGCGACGGTGAAGGTTTCGCCGTCCGGCCACTCGCGCGTCCGCGGTCCCGGCAGCCGCGCAAGCAGCTCCCCGGCCGTTGCCTTGAGGAGGCTCAACCCGCACCGCCGCGCGCGAGATCGAGGGCCAGCAGTGCCCACATCGCAAACACGCACAGCGTGCTCGCCGCGTAAGCCATGAACCGGTGCACGACGCGGTTGTAGGTCACGTGGATGAAGCTGTGGAGCGCGCGCAGCGCCACGTAGGCCCACGCGAGCACGAGCTCTGCGAGCCCGCCGCGCCCGGTTGCCGCGATCAGGCAGCCGACCGCGAAGAAGAGCACCGGCACCTCGAAGAGGTTCCTGAAGTTGTCCGCGGCCGCGACCTTGTCGAGGACGCCTGCGGCCTCGCGACTCGTGCGCACGCTTTGCGGATCGATGCGCCGCTCGGCCATCTCGCGGAGCCTGACGACGTAGAGCCGAACCCAGACGATGGCCGTCAGGGCGACCTGGGCGATCAGCGGCCAGGCGATCGCGGTGGACGGGACGGGCATGCGGGCATCCGGGCGGGGACGGGACGCGGAAGTATAGCGGGTGCTTTTGGCGGCTAGCGGGCTGCGGCCGGTGCGCCAAGCGCAGACTCGTAGAAGCCGAGTGCCGCCGCGGAAAAGCAGCAGAACACCACCTCGCGCAGCGCCGGTGCCCGGGGCAGGAAGGCGCGGACGCTGCCGACCGCGACCGTGGTCGCGCGGTGCGGCGGATAGCCGTAGGCGCCGGTCGAGATGCACGGGAATGCGACCGAGGCGAGGCCCGCGGCGACGGCGAGTTCGAGCGAGCGGCGGTAGCACGAGGCGAGGAGCCCGGCCTCGCCGCGTGCTCCGCCCTGCCACACGGGACCCACCGCGTGGATCACGTGGCGGGAGGTGAGTCCAAACCCGGGAGTCATGCGCGCCTCGCCCGTCGGGCAGCCGCCGAGGCGCCGGCAGGCCGCGAGCAGTTCGGGGCCGGCGGCCCGGTGGATCGCGCCGTCGACGCCACCGCCCCCGAGCAGCGTCGGGTGGGCGGCATTCACGATCGCATCGACGTCAAGCGTGGTGATGTCGCCGAGGAGCGCGCTGAGCTGCACGCCGCGCGCCGTCATCCGCCGACTCGACGTCGGCTCGTTGCCGTCAGCGGGCGGCGGCGCCCGGGCGACCGCCGAGCAGCCGCGCCGGCAGGAACAGGAGCGCGCGGATGAGCGCGAACACCGCTTCGATGCTGATCCCGACGAGCCTGAGTGGCAGCGTCAGCAGCCACACCAGCGGCCAGAGCACGAGCGCGAGCAGCGCGATCGGCCAGCACAGCACGAAGAGAAAGCACCAGGCAATGATTCCGACAAGGCCTCTCATGATTCCAGGGCTCCCGGGGTGGTGTCCGCGGCACGCGATGAACCGATCCTACCCGGATCCCCGGGCGCGCGGTCGCAGCCAGCGCTCGTCCTGCCGCAGGAATCGGGCGTTCAGGCGCTCGCGGCCGGGCAGCCGCCCTCCTTCAACTTGCGCACGCGGGAGGCGGGATGGCGCGCGAGGTGTTCGGCCGGCCGGCGGGGCCTCGGCACGAGTTCGCCGCCGCAGTTGGGGCAGCGCCCGGCGAGCACGCCCGCCGCGCAGGCCGCGCAGAACGTGCACTCGAACGAGCAGATCCGTGCGCCGGTGGAATCGGGCGGCAGCGCCCCGCCGCAGCACTCGCAGTTGGGTCTCAGTTCCAGCATCGCAACTCTCCTTGCAGCGGCCGGTGCAGCGCGCGGGCCTCAGGCGTCGGCATCACCGTCCGACTCGGCGTTCACCTCGATCGACAGGCCGATGTTGAGGTCGGCGAGCGAGCGCAGCAGTGCCGGCGGCAGGTCGACGTTCCAACGCTCGTCCGGGGAGAGCGTGACCGCGAGCTCGCAGGCCGCGCCCTCGTCCTTGAGTCGCGCGAAGAACGCCTTGTTCGGCATCAGCAGCCGCAATTGGCCCAGCAGGAAGGCCTCGAGCGGCAGCGCGCGCGTCAGCGGCCAGACCCCCTTGCCGATCGCGGCGGCGGTCACGGCGGCCGGGCTGCGCGCCGGCTGCCAGGCCGCGTCGCCGAGCGGCGCGAGCCAGTACGAATCCGAGTGGCGGCCGCGCGCGCCCTCGGCGCCGACCGCCTCGCGCACCGAGCCTGCCGCCCAGGCGTGGATGGGCGTGAGGCCAAGCGTCGTCGTCACGAGCGCGGGGTCGATCGAGGGATGGCGCACGCGCAGGAATGCGGTGTAGGGAGTCATCGTTGTCTCCGTGGCCCCGTAGGCTGACCTGCCGGGATGGCGAGCGGTTCCGCCCGCAGTGATTCAGTGCGCCGCGCAAGGCGGGGTCGGGCGGCATCGACCGCTCGCGGAGCGCGAGCCCAAGTCAATCACAGGGCGCCGGTTGCCACAACCCGAACGGCTTGCCGGCGGGGTCGTTGAGCCGTGCGCAGCGGCCACCAGGACCGTTATCCCGGCCGATCTCGACGGCGAAGCCGCTGACTTTTTCCCGTCGCTCGCTCCTGCGCCACTCGGCGTCGCTCGCGCCGGCGAGGGCACCGCTACGGGGCGAGTGTCGCTGTCGGTGGCGGTGGCGGTGGCGGTGGTGGTGGCGGCGGCTTGTACCAGCGATTCGCGGTCGGCGTGAACAGCAGCACGATCGCGACCGCCTCGAGAATCACGAGCAGGAGATCGATGATCCCGAGCAGCGGCGCCGCACCGAGCGTGCGCACCATTTGCGGGATGTAGGCGCCAAGCCCCATGCCCGTGAAGATGAGCAGCGCGATGCGCGCCCAGTTGCGGCGGCGCCAGGCACAGTAGGTGAGCACGGCCTTCAGCGCGAACACGCTGATCACCGCCGCGAGCAGCATCCCGAGCGCGGGCGGCACCGCATCGGCGGGCACGGCATCGAAGGCCCCCGCGAGCGGCGTCAGGATCATCGCGACGACGTAGCAGCGAAATCCGAGTCGCAGCGAGCGTGGCACGTCAGCGACCCGGCGTCGGTGTCGCGGCGCCGCGTGGAGGGCTCGCAGGAGCGGGAGATTGCACGGCGCGCCTCGGCGTCGATGCCGGCTATGCGCCGAAGGGCTCGAAGCTGGCGCAGGCGCGCCGTTCGGCCGCGAGGCCCGCGTGCTCGCCGACGTTGGCCGCCGCGTGCTTGGAGGCGATTGCGAGCGCCCCCTCTCCCGGGTCCGCATCGTGCGGGCGGCACGCCGGACCAATGGCCGCCCTCGCGGCGGCATCGAGGGCCGCGAACTGCTCCGCGTCGTAGTGGCAAAGGCAGAGGTACTTCATCGACTGATTCTCTCGGGGTTGACGGCCGGCGCAGCGTTCCCCCGGCCTGGTTGAGTCCTCAGCGCTGCTCGCCGGCCATCGCGCGCCCCGCCTCGGCCGAGCTTTGCACGGCGACCACCTCGAACGCGACCAGGTCATTCCACTCACCAATCCACGCATCGAGCAGGGCCGCGTCCGTGGTGCGCATGAGCTGGAAGCACTTCGAGAACTCGAGGTCGACCCAGCTGTCCACGTATTCAAGGCCCGCCGGCAGCATGCGCCCGCGCTCGCGCGCGCCGGTAGATTTCGGGCGCCGCTCCGGCCTTGAAGCGTTCGATGATCGTGTAAAGCACGGGTCCGGCCTCCGTTTGCGCCACCGAACTGGGCAATTCGGCAAACGCGCCGCCTCCGGGCGAGCAAGACCGCGCCGCCCGCCCAGGCAGTGCCGCCGGCGATGTGCAGGAACCGGGCGAGGGTGACCAGTACGTGATCCGACATGCACGTCTTCCTTTCCGTGGTGCCCGGCGGCCGTCGCGCTCGCGGACACGCCCGGTCTTTTGTCCCGGGCGCGCCCGAACGTTCATTCGATGAACTCGTCAAACTGGCCGAGCGACAGTTCCTTGGTCGTCAGCTCCTGGCAGTGCGCGTCGAGCTCCGCGTAGGACACCGCGAAGGTCGAGCGGAACGTCCGGTACGCCTCGGCGCTCTGCCACCGGTCAACCGTCACGTAGCGCAGCGGATTCGCGGGATCCCGCAGCAGCAGCGTCTCGATGAACCCCGGCGCCTGCCGGAACAACGCGACCCAGGGCCCGCGCGGCCCGTAGTGTCGTTCGAACGCGTCCTTGCGCGTGCGATCGATGTGAAATTCCCACAGATACGTGTAATGCATTGCCACCGCACGACCTCCGGCGGCTGCCCCGCCTGCCTGCCCTACCTGCCGGATCGCGGCGCGCGACCGCGCTCATTCGAACCAGATCTCGATCTCGTAGCCGTCGGGATCACGGACGAATGCATAGGGTAGCCCTGGCCCGAACTCCCCGCTCGAGGTGATTGTGCCGCCGGCGCTGACGACCGCCGCGATCGCGGCGCCAATGTCCTCGGGGGGGTGAGCCGAAAGCCGAAGTGGATGATCCCGCCCGGCGTCCCGGCAGCCGCGGGGCGCTGCTCGAAGGCGATGACGTCGTGGGGCCCGGGGCCCTGAACCTGGACGGTGCGCGCGTCGCGAAAATACTCGCGAACGCCGAACGCCGACCGGTAGAACGCGAACGAGCGTTCGAGGTCCGCCACCGACAGCGCGAGATGCGTGAGGCCGTGCGTCCGGATCACGTCATCGCTCCCCTCGCCATGGCTTCGAGTTCCACACCGGTGAGTACGGAGTCGGCGGCGGTTCACCTTTCGTGAAGCATACGAGCACGTGCACGCCCGACATCACGACGAGCACCGCAACGAACGCGAGCGGGCGCCCCGGCATCAGCAGGAGCCCCGACGCGACGAGCATCGCAAGCCAGGGGATGAAATAGGCCCATCCCTGCCAGCAGCAGGGCAAGCCCCACCCCCAGCCGACGCGTCCCGCCTGAAACCAGTACTTCTTGTCGGAACTCATCACGCGTCCCCTCAATTGCACGCGCAACGGAGCCACGGTCGCCAGCGGCCCGTCGGCATCCGCGAGCGCGGCCCCCCGCAGGAGGCAGGCCGCCAACACTGGATACGCGAGGCGCCGCGCGCAATCCGCTGCGCGCATGGGTCGGACGAGCCGGGTCCACACGATCGAACTGCCCCCGGTTGCGGTCGACGGGTTCCACGACCCGCCGGCCGCGAGCGCGCCAAGGAAGAATCCATGGGTCGTGACGGTTGGAGCCGACAGGCCGGCAATTGGTTTCATCCGCTCAGTGTGACGCCGGCGGGGCGTGTAGCGACAGCCTGCCGAGCGCCCAGGCGAGCGTCGGCGGCAACAGCGCGGTCTTGGCGGCGTCGATGACGATCAGCGTCAGGAACTCGCCACCCACGAGCGGCCAGACGACCGCATCGAGGAGCGGAAGCACCGCGGCCGTGGCGGCCAGGACCGCGGCCGCAGCGGCGATCGCGACGGCACGACGCTGGAAGAAGAAACGTGCCGCGACCGCGACGGGGAGCGCCGCGAGCAAGCTCGCGACGGTATGGCTGAGCTCGAGCCACGCGAGGGCGCCGGCGCGCCGAGCACGAGCCCGAATCGCTCCCGGCGATTCACGATCAGAACAGCCAGCGCGGCGTGCGCGCGCGATAGGCGATCCACTCTTCCCCGAACCGCCGCGCGGCCCACGGCTCCTCGGCGAGTCGCACGCGCAGGTTGAACGCGACCGTCACCAGGAGTGCGTAGATCGAGAGCGACGTCGACCCGAAAACGACGGCCCAGCCCACCAGTACCGTGGCCACCGCCACGTACATCGGGTTTCGGCTGCGGGCGTAGGGGCCGGTGACGACGAGAGACTTGGGTGGCGACCACGGCGCAAGCGTGCCCCGTCCGGCCACGTAGAATTCCCGCACGCAGGCGAGCAGCAGGAGCGTGCCGGCAGCGACCGGCAGCAGGCCGAGGGCCCGCATAAACCCGATTCCCGCCGTCCGGTCCGCCAGCGCGAGCGGGACGGCGAACGCGACGACGCCCGGAAGCGCGAAGAACGCCAGAATGGCGCGCCACAACATCCCACGGTCTGCCTCGGTGTTGCGCGGGTGCGGCGCGCGCTGCCAGCGCCCGACGGCGTTGCGCAGGATGGTCGATATCGCGATCAGGGCGACGCCGTAGGCGCCGCTGCCGATCGCGTCGGGAATGATCGGCGCGAGATCCTCGGGAGCAATCAGGGCGCCGGCCTTCGACCCCGTCGCCAGCAGGTAGGTGTTCGCGAGCGCCATCGCGACGATGAAGCAGCCGACGAGAGTCATGAGCCAAAGCGCTGCTTTGGCTCCGCGGGCGATTGCGTTTTTGAGCCCTGCGCTCACGGGCAACACCCTTTACGGTTCGTGGCGGGGCGGCCCCGGGACGCGGCCACGTGCGAATCACGCCGCCACTCTCGGTCTGCTCCACCCGGCAGTCGGACCCAACCCGGTCGCCGCCCTAGGCCGACGCGCGAAAACGTGCGGCGATGGTCCTGGCTTCCTCGCCATCGTAGCGCCAGGGCCATTGCTTCGTGACGGAGGAGACGACGATAGTCCAGAAATCGACACCCGAGATGTCCGCGGGAGGGGTCGGCTGCCGAATCCAGCCGCACGAGGCGAGCGCGGCGAAGGTCTTCGCCAACCCGTCGCGGGAGGCCAGTGGCTGTAGCGGCACGGGAATGCCGTCACGGGTGCTGTAGAGGTGCATGCAGAGCTGCACCGCATCATCGAGGGCGAGGCCCTCGGGCCATCGGGTTCTCAGGTACGTTCCTAGTGCTTCCATCGCCTCAATCCGGGTAGGGCCTGAAGTCCGGCCCGGGCGCCTGCGTTCGCGCCCGAGCCGTGGCGGAACCCGAGGCTAACCCAATTCGAATTATTGATCTTCAACTCCGCGGCACTCGGTGCTGCACGACCGCTCCCGCCCACGGTTGGGTCGCGCGCACGGCGTGCTAGCGGGGATTTTAGCCGCGCCGTCCGGCTCGAATTCGCCCCCAGGCCAGGCACACCAGAAGTCCGTTGATGGCCGGTGCTGTCGCGATTCCGACCAGGAACCAGATCCACTCGACGCGCGCCGTCGAGGCGACGATGCGGGGTATCCCCAGCACGCATCCCAGCAGCAGCAGCAAGGGGACCGGGTGGACGATCGCGCGGGCAATCCCGACCTTCCGGGGACGCTGCGCGCGGTTCCCGAGGTTCGGAGGGAGCTTGCCGAGGGACGCGAGCAGGATCAGAAGCCACCGGAATAGAAACGGCACCGCGATGAGCCCCGCGACGAAGCCGAGCGGCAGCGGCCAGAGCCGAGACAGCGGATGCATGCGAGCTGACTCCGGCTCGCTTCGCAGCTGAGCTGGAAACGAAAAGAAAGAGATCCCTATACCCGCGGACTGCAACCCGCACGGGACTAAACCGGGAGCAGGTCAGCCGCGCGTCACGCCACATGCGAAGCGCCCGATCGTGTGCGTCCGCTCGAGCGAAGACTTAGGGATCGGCTATCTGTGCCGAACCGGGAATTCATTGCCCTTCAGGCGGCTGCCAGAGTTCGACTTTGTTGCCCGCTGGGTCCATGACCCAACCAAACTTCCCGTACTCGGAGTCATCCGTCTTCTCCAGTACGTTGCAGCCCTCTTCGCGAAGCGCTTGAAGCAGGGCGGTCAAGTTATCAACGCGGTAGTTGACCATGAAGGTCGAGGTGCTCGGCGCAAAGTGGTCACCGCCTGCGGCGCCGACAGACCAGGCGGTTGTTCCGTTCGTGAGTTTGCCCGTGTCATCGGTCCAGGTGAACGCTGCACCGCCCCATTCCTGCACGTCGATGCCGAGATGCTTCTTGTACCAAGCGCGCAACCCGACGGGATCCTGCGCCTGGAAGAAGATCCCGCCAATGCCCGTCACTCTCTTCATCTGGACCTCCGCGAAGCAATAGAAACTGGAGCTTAGCTTTCACGACGCCTAACGTCGAGGTGGACCCGCTCCAACCGCTAGTTCGATGGTTCGCCGCTGGCGTCCCGGCGCGACTTGAAAACCTTGCTGATGTCCGAGCATTGAACCCGAATGACATTCGAGCTGACGCTCCACCACATATAACCGCCTGTAAGATCGAAGCATACGTCTTCCGGGTTTGTCGTGAGATCAAAGCCAATTTGCGGCGGTTGCGATTGCGGCGACGCGCGACGCGAGGGACTCATCAGGAATTGAAACGTATGCAGCGAAGCGGTGGCGGCGCGAGCGAAGCTGCCGCGTCGCGCGTCGGCGTCTGAATGTGATTCTGATACACCCCAAGCACGTACGGCGACGTCATTCGGATGTTCGCAGAAGCTGGCGTTGACATGGAGAAGCACACCTTTCGCACTCAGCGTCGAGAGGTCGGTTCTGGTATTTAGCTCGATTCTCAATCTCTCTCCAGTCTCCGTCGAATCGGCGTGGCCCGCGGGTCGTTCGACCAGTGAGAGATTTGAAACGGTAAGGTCCCGCATAACGGTGGCGCAGCCGGCGGGCGCGGTCGTCGAGACAAGCGCAAATGCGACGTTGTGCCACGGCCCCGACACGTGGCGTGGGATCCCCGAATCTGCCGAAGTCGTGCGCCAGCCATCTAACGACCAGGTTGCGCGGTCGCGCTACACGGCTATATACAGGGCACTTTATCGTTCACGGCCCGCTCCAACCGCCAGTTGGGCGGATCGTGTTCGCAATTTTCCAAATAGCCAGATCGCCCAAATCGACAATCCGGAGGCGACCAAGAACAGCGCGACATTTTCGCCGTAGTACCAAGGGTCGCCGGCTAGCGTGTGCCCAGGCTCGGCGAATAGACGAAGAAGGTGCACGATCCCCAAGAGGCCAAATATCGCGCCGGTGACGAGGAGATACGCTTTCATGTTTGTCACTTTCGTTAGGTCGCCGGGAATGCTGAAGCGCGAATCCGCCTAACGACTAGGTTGAGCGGCCGCGGTGCGCGGCCATATACGAGGCACCTTATCGTTCACGGCCTGCTCCAACCGATAGTTAGGTGCTTATGGGCTTGCGCGCAATGTGAAGCGCGACGATGCCGAAAGTTAGGGAAGGTCTGAAGAACTGGTCATGGCAGGGGGCCGCGACGTGGATTTCGAGCTTGGCGCGCGGGACAACGCGGTTTCGCGCCGCGGGCCGGCGGTTTTCGCATCCAGACCGCGCATTTCCCAATCTCCACCGACACGTCTCCTACGCATTCAGCAATCGTCGTCGGACGATGTACAGGTTGGTGAGCGCAGCGGTTGCT
>JANXZZ010000072.1 GCA_025355245.1 Pseudomonadota bacterium
GCGCACCAGCGGCGCGGTCGCGGCGCTCTGCACGCAGTACATGCGCGGGCGCGCGGCACCGATGAGGCCGAGCGCCTCGAGCTCGGCCCACGCCTTCCACATGCCGAGGACACCGGTGCCGCCACCCGTCGGATAGATGACGGCGTCCGGCAGCGACCAGGCGCCGCCCGGCGCGGTGGGCTCGGCGAGCTCGAGGCCAAGGGTCTTCTTGCCCTCGATGCGCCAGCCCGGCTCCTGGAACGTCGCGACCGAGAAGTACCCCTGCGGCAGGTACTTGGACTTCAAGAGCGCACCCGCCTCGCGGATGGTGGGGCCCGCGAGCTCGAGCTTCACGTTGTCGGGATAGCGGAACGCGGCCGCGGCGACGTTGCCCTGGATGGGCATCGGCGTGTCGGGCGGCATCGCGACCACGACCTCGAGTCCCGCCGCGAGCGCATAGCGCACCAGCGAGTCGCCCGCGTTCCCCTGGGTCGGCACCGAAAGGCGCGTGAGGCCGAGCCGTCGCGCCTGCGCCGCGACCATCGCCATGCCGCGGTCCTTGAAGCTCTGCGTCGGGTTCGCGCCGAAGCCCGCGTGCGCGCGCCCTTCGTCCTTGACGGTGAGCCTAAGTCCCGCCTGCTTCGCGACCGGGTGATGCGCGTAGTCGAGGAGCGGCGTGTGGCCTTCGCCGAGGCTGACGATGTGGCGCGCATCTCCGGGATCGGCGGCATCGAGCGCGAGCAGCGCGCCGAAACGCCACATATCGCGGCGCGCGGGGTGGTACCAGGCGGCGTCGGGCCGCTCGTGCGCGAGGCGCTCGAGATCGATGACGATTTCCACCGGCCGGCCGTCGATGGGATCGAGGTTCATGACGGTGTCGACGGGGTATTCGGCGTGCGAGGCGAGGCCGCGCAGGCATCGGGCGTATGACATGGGTTGGAAGTGTAGGGCGAGGGGCGGGCGGTCAGCCAACCGGGCGGGTCGGGTGCGCCACCCGGCGGGTACTTGAATGGGTCCGAATTGTCGATTGAATATAGTTATTTTTTAATAGCTTATGACACTTAATTAATGTTTTATAGGACATTGAATTTCGCGCGATGCTGGCGACGCAAACGGCTGAGCGCCTGCGGCGTGTCGAGATCCTCCGCCGCCGACTCGAGCGGAATGCCGATGGCGTCCGAGCGCTCGAGGAGCGCCCGCGCACCGCGATCGCCTTGCAGCCTCGCGAGTCGTGACCACCAGTGCCGCGGGAAAACCGCCGGAATTCCGAGGCTGCCGCCGTAGCGCGCGGCGACGGGCACGCGTCCTGCGTGTGCGAGGAGCCGCCGAAGCTCGGCCGTTGACACCCGCCATTGGTCGACGGTCATCACGAGCACGTGCGTGGCGCCGGCAGGCGCGGCCCTCAGCCCCGCGCGCAGCGAGGCCGACAGTCCCTGCCGCCAGCGGCGCGCGCCGATCGGGTGGACGGGCAGTGCCCGGAGCTCGACGGCGATGCGGGAGGCGTGCGCGCCGAGCACGACGCCGACCCAGGCGGGCGCGAGGCCGAGCGCGCGCGTCGCGGCGCGCGCGACCAGCGAGGATCCGCCGATCCGCACCAGTTGCTTCGGCCGCCCGAGGCGGCGGCTGCCGCCCGCCGCGAGGACAAGCACGGCACAGGTCGCGCGGTGACGATCGGCTATGATCCGGCCCATGCGTAAAGAATACGCGAGCCTGAGGCGCCGGCCCTTTCTGGCGCCGGTCTGGATCCTGACGATCGGCGCGATCGTCGCGCTCGGGGTCGCCGCGTGGGCGCTGCATGCCGCGACGACGACGATTGTCGTGGTGATCCGCCACGCCGACAAGGTCGCCGACGGCAGCAACGATCCGCCGTTGAGCGAGGCGGGCATCGATCGAGCCGCGAGGCTCGCGGGCGTCTTTGGCACGGGCAGCGCCGACGTTGGCATCGACGCCATCTTCGTCACGCAGTACCGGCGCAACGCGGACACCGCCCGGGCGCTCGCCGCCAAGCGCTCCATCCCGGTCATCGCGCTCAACGACTCGGACCTGTCGGGACTCGAGCACCGCATCAAGCGCGACTACGGCGGACGCCGCGTGCTCGTCATCGCACACAGCGACACGGTGCCGGAGATTGTCAAGGCGCTCGGGGAAGGGGTCGAGGTCCCGCCCATCGACAGCAACGAGTACGGGACGGTCTACGTCGTTGCGATCCCGCGCTGGAATCGGCCGACGGTGCTCCGGCTGTCGCTGCCCTGAGGCCGCGGCTCAGGGCTCACGGAGCCTGAAGTCGACCTCGTAGATCGAGTAACCCGCTTCCTGCATGCCGATCGTGCGGTACACGGCCGCGGCGTGCTCGTTGCTGACATCGACGTAGAGCCGAAGGCCACAGACCTCGGGGTCGCGGCGCGCGGCGGCCAGAAGATGCGCATACATCTGGGAAAAGACGCCGCGGTTCCGGGACTCGGGGACGACGTACACCGACTGGATCCACCAGAACCAGCCACAGCGCCAGTCGCTCCACTCGCGCGTGATCAGCATCTGGCCGATGGGGTCCTCGCCGTCGTCGGCGACGAAGTACCGGCCCTTGGCCTCGTCCGCGAACACCGCCGCGACGCCTTCGGCGAGCAGCTCCCGGTCGAGTTCGCGCTCTTCGGT
>JANXZZ010000271.1 GCA_025355245.1 Pseudomonadota bacterium
CGCGCGCCTCGCTGCGGCCCCTATACGATCCGTCGGGTGTGCGCACCCGGGCGTAGCGCGAGCGCGTAAGATATCCGCGCGCCGTTCCCCCAAAAACAGAAATACCAGGAGAATCGCAATGAACACCGAGCTCAGGTACCTCGCGCTCGTCAGCGTGCTGACGGCGCTCAGCTGGATCCCGTACATCCTCAACACGATTGCGGTCCGCGGCCTGCTCGACGCCGTCGGCTACCCCGAGAACCCAAAGCCGCTCGCGCCGTGGGCGCGACGCCTGAAAGCGGCGCACTACAACTCGGTCGAGAACCTGGCAGTGTTCGCAGCGCTCGTGCTCACGGCACACGCCGCCGGCATCAGCAACGCGGCGATCGCGAGCTCCGCAACGGTCTATTTCTGGGCGCGCCTCGTGCACCTCGCGGCCTACACCTTCGCCATTCCCTGGGTGCGGACCCTCGCGTTTGTGGTCGGCTTCGGCTGCCAGATGTGCATCGCCTGGCACCTGCTGGCCTGACTACGCGGCGACAACGCGCCGGCAGCGACTGGAGACTCCGATGACTGTACGTGACTGGTCACGCCGCGACGTGCTGCTGGGCCTCGGCGCCGCGTCGCTCGTCAGTCCGCTGGCGAGGGCCGGGCTGCCGGCGCGCGCCGGGTCGCGCGCGGGCGCGGTCGCGGCCGGTCCGCCGGTCGCGCGCGTGGAAACGGTTACGGAGGAGCTCTGGGGTGAGCACATCGTCGACCCCTATCGCTGGATGGAGAACGCGAAGGATCCGGACTGGGAGCCGTTCATGCGCGGCCAGGCGGCCTGGACGCGCGCGGCACTCGACCGGATCCCGGGGCGCAAGCGGCTGTTCGCGCGCGTTGCCGCGCTGTCGGGCGCGACGGCGATCACGCGCAACGTGCAATCCGCCGGTGGCCGCATCTACTACGAGCAGCGGCCGCAGGGTGCCGATAATTACCAGCTGTTCGTGCGCGCCGCGGCCGATGGCGTCGCGCGACTGCTGGTCGACCCCACAATCCTGAAGCACGACGGCGCGCACATGTCGCTGGACTGGTGGCTTGCGGCGCCGGACGGGCGCCACGTCGTCTATGGACTCTCGCCCGCCGGTTCGGAAAATTCCGTCATCCACGTGCTCGACGTCGACACGCGGGAGATCCTGCCGGAGCGCATCGACCGCGCGCAGTTCGGTAGCCCGAGCTGGCTGCCGGACGGTAGCGGCTTCTTCTTCAACCGGCTGGCCGCGGCAGCGGCCGTAGGCTCGGTGGACTATTACAAGGACAGTGTCGTGTGGCTGCACAGGCTGCGGACCGATCCGCAGCAGGACTTGAAGGTGCTATCACGCGGTCAATACACCGCGGTACCTGCCGACCCGAGCGACATTCCGATCGTGGCGGCGGACCCCGGCTCCGATCACGTGCTCGCGGCCATGATCGGCGGCGTGCGGCGCGAGAATCCGTACTACACGGCGCGCCTCGCCGACGTCCTCGCCGGCAGGCCACAGTGGCAGCGGGTGTGCGACGTGGCGGACGAGGTAGTCGGGGTGGCGTTCAAGGGCGACGCGCTCTGGCTGCAGACGACCCGCGATGCGCCGAACGGCAAGGTGCTGCGTACCTCGCTTTCGACGCCCGACCTCACCGCCGCAACGATCGCCGTGGCGGAGAGTGAGACCGTCATCGAGGCAATCAGCGTAGCGCGCGACGGCCTCTACGTGCAGGACATGAACGCAGGCTACGGCGGCCTGCGCCACCTCGGCGTCGACGGGCGCCTCGCGCGCATCGCAATGCCTTTCGAAGGCTCGGTGCTGCAGCTAACCACGCGCAGCGGCGAGGATGGGGCGTACTGGATCGGTGCCAGCTGGCTCGTGCCGGCCAGCGTCCTGCACTACGACCCGGCGACGGGTCAACACGCCGACGTCGGACTATCGCCGCGCCCGGCCGTCGATCTGTCGCCCTACGAGGTGATCCGCAGCTTCGCAACCGTACGGGACGGCACGCGCGTGCCCGTGTCGATCATCGCGCGCAAGGGCCTGGCGCGCGACGGCCG
>JANXZZ010000313.1 GCA_025355245.1 Pseudomonadota bacterium
CAGCCACGCCGCCGGCGTCGGCGCCCCGCTCGCGGCCGAGCACGTGAGGCGCATCCTGCTGCTCAAGGCCAACAATCTCGCCGCGGGCTTCTCGGGGATCCGTCCCGCGCTCGTCGAGGCGCTGCTCGCGCTGCTCGCGGCCGACGTGCTGCCTCGCATCCCCGGTCGCGGCTCGGTCGGCGCATCGGGCGATCTCGCGCCACTCGCCCACCTCGCGCTGACGCTGATCGGCGAGGGCACGGCGGATCACGGTGGCCGCACACTCGAGGGACCGGCGGTATGCGAAGCCGCGGGCTTTGCGCCCTTCACGCTGCAGGCGAAGGAGGGCCTCGCGTTGCTGAACGGCACGCAGGTGTCGACCGCGCTCGCGATCGGGGGCTGGCAGCGCGCGAAGCGGCTCCTCGAGAGCACGCTCGTGATCGGCGCCCTCACCGTCGAGGCGCTCGCCGGCAGCCACGCGCCCTTCGATGCGCGCATCCACGCGGCGCGCGGCCAGGCCGGCCAGCGCAAGGTCGCCGCGGCGATCCTCTCGCTGCTCGGCGACAGCACCCTGCACTCGAGCCACGCCGACTGCGACCGCGTGCAGGATCCCTACGCGGTGCGCTGCCTGCCGCAAGTCGCCGGCGGCGCCTGGGACACGCTCGAGCACGCCGGGCGCGTGCTCGCGGGCGAGGTCAACGGCGTTTCCGACAATCCGCTCATCTTCGGCGATGACATCCTCTCGGGTGGCAACTTCCACGCGGCGCCGATCGGCCTGGTCGCCGACTTTCTCGCGATCGCGCTCGCCGACGTCGCCTCGATCGCGGAGCGACGCATCGACCTCCTCAACCGCCGCGTGAACCCGAGGCTGACGATGTTCCTGACCAGCGAACCCGGCGTCGAGTCAGGCTTCATGCTGGCGCACGTGACGGCGGCCGCGCTCGCCTCCGAGAACAAGACGCTCGCCCATCCGGCCTCGGTCGACAGCATCCCGACCTCCGCCGGCCAGGAGGACCACGTGAGCATGGCGCCCTGGGCGGGTCACAAGCTGCTCGCAATCTGCGAGAACGTGAGCGCGATCCTCGCGATCGAACTCCTGGTCGCCGGCCACGCTATCGACAGCCAGCGGCCGCTGGCGACGACGCCGGCGCTCGAGAAGCTGCACGCGCTGCTGCGCAAGGCGGTCCCGTTCCAGCCCCGCGACCACCGCCTCGACGGCGATATCCGGGCGGCCGGCGCGCTGATCGACTCGGGGGCCGTCGCCGCGATCCTGCCGGGGGCGATCGGCGCCTAGGGGACCGGATTATGTCTTCCCCCAGGGTTTGCGCCTTACGGAACAAGCCTCTAACCGAGTTAAGGTAGACTGTAAGGCAGCGAGCCCGTGCCTCTTCTGGGGATATCCGCCGAACCCACGGCGGTCGCACGACAACCGGTCCGGGCTGCCGCGGAGCCCGCATGTCGATCTATCTGGATTCGGCCGGCAAGTTGCATCACGACCAGGCGCACAATTTTGCGCTCGCGTGCCCGCATTGCCAGGTGCTCTCGCACCTGACCCCGGTGTCGGTGCCGAACTACGAACTGCTGACGCAGCTGAAACCGAGCCACGTCGGCATCGTCTATCGCTGCGATTCCTGCAACGCACCGATCTTCATCAAGTATCCGGTCAAGATGTACCTCGGCAATCGCATCGAGCTCGGCACGCACTTCCAGGAGCTCGAGCGCGCCAAGGAAAAATTCAGCTTCACGCACCTGCCGGAGGATGCTGAGACCGCGTTTCGCGAGGCACTCAGCACCTACTCCGCCGGCTGCTTCAATGCCTTCGCCTCGATGTGCCGGCGCGCCGCGCAGGCGGTGTTCGCCGACCTCGGCGAGAACGGCAAGCTCAGGATGTTCGATCAGCTGAACGACGTGCGCGAGATGGCCGAGCTCGACCAGGAGACCTTCAACCTGGTCCGCAAGGTCATCTTTGGCACCGACGCCGAGCCTGGCGTCAGCATGCCGGTCGTCGATGCCACGAGCGCCGGGGTCCTGCTCGAGGCCATGAAGGACCTCCTCTACCAGAGCTACGTGCGCAAGGGTCGCCTGCAGCAGGCGATGATGGTGCGCCGCTACTTCGCCGGCGAAAACGCCGCCAAGGTCACGCCGCTCAACCAGGCCACCGGCCAGGTCTAGGGAAGCTCTGCACCGGCATCGGCATGAGCAGGGATCGAGCGATTGGACGAACGTGATTTCATGATTTGAAGCCGGAGGCGTTCGGCGGAGTGGCCGCGGCCAGAACGTCGGGAAGGCGCTTGGCGCGAGGATGGCCGGGCAGCGCGTCCCGAGGTCGTGAGTTCACAAGGCCAGCGACCGTCGCACCGCAGCCGGCCACGCGGCGGTATCGAGTCCGTGATTTGCGGACATGGCGACCGCAAGCCGCTCGATGCCGAACGCGACGCAAGAGGTGTGCGCCGCCCCTCCCGCGGCGTCCGCGATGCTCCAGACGATGCCGAAACGGTCGCGGTGGTCGTTGCCGCTCGTGCACGCGGTCGGCTTCGCGCCGGCGGATTACGGAACCGACAATTCGAACTTGAGAGCCTGCTGACTCTGGCGGACCGCCATGACCTGGTCGACGCGGCCAAAAAACGGATCGTTGCCGACGTCGAGCGCGAACGGCAGCCCGAGGGCGGCGGCAATCGTCGGCGCGCGCCATCCAGCGCTCGCAGAACTCGGTGATTTCGCCCGGCGCGGCGATGCGCACGAATTCCCGCATACCAACCGACGCCGATGCTGGTGCCATCGCCACCCACGGCAACGGGTACCGTGACCCCGAGCGGTCGTCGCCGGCGAATCTTCGCGAAGGACTCGGGCAGGAAGCGCGAGTCGGGGTGGACGGCGGTGGCATTCGCGGCCGCAACCGCGGCGGCCGCCTGCGCCCCGGGGCGAAAATTGCTCGCCGACGGGGTCGCGGAGCTCGCCGCGATTCCACGACTTTCCATCACATCGAACCTCTCCCCACTTTCCAGCGCGCGGGTCCTCGCGGCATCCTATGATTCCTGCAAATTACATCCAGAACACCCGGAAATCGTGATCAAACCCCACCATGCTCGCCCGCCAATCGGGCAGATCGATGACCCTCGGGCGGCGGCCCCGCCGCGGCGACGGTGCGTGCCATGAGCCTTGAGGTTGAATTGCCCCGGTCGAAGGCAGCTGGCGCGAGCGCGCGCGCCGCGGCCGCGTCGAGGGGCAGCGGCACCGTCGCTGAGCGCCCGGAAATTGTTGTGGCGCTCGTCAACAACATGCCGGACACGGCGGTCGAGGGAACCGAGAACCAGTTCAACTCGCTGCTGGCCGCCGCGGCCGGTACCACGCACATCCGCCTGCGCTACGCGTCGCCCGCGGAGATCACGCGCGGACCGGCGATCGCCGCGCGAATGGCCGAGCGCTACTGGCAGCTCGAAGAGCTTTACGCCGAGCCGCCGGATGCGCTCATCGTTACCGGCACCGAGCCACGCGCCGCGTCTCTGTCGGACGAACCCTACTGGCCGCGGCTGGTGGAACTCATCGATTTCGCGCGCTCCAGGCTAAGTGCCAGCGTCTGGTCGTGCCTCGCGGCTCACGCCGCGGTGCTGCACCTCGACGGCATCGGGCGCGATCGCCTAAGCGAGAAGCGCTGCGGTGTATACGACCACACGGTTCTCGCTGGCCATCCGCTGACGGCGGGCCTGTCATCGCCGCTATCGACGCCGCAATCCCGGTGGAACGACCTGCCGGTTGCGGACCTCGAAGCGGCGGGCTACGAGATCCTCAGCCGTTCGCCCGAGACTGGCGCCGACACATTCGCGAAATCCGGCAAGAACTTGATGCTTTTTTTCCAGGGGCATCCCGAGTACGAGGAACGGACGCTCCTCAAGGAATACCGGCGGGACGTGGGTCGGTTCATCTGCGGACAACAGGATCGTTATCCGAAGCTGCCGGCAGGATATTTCGGTCCGGAAGCGCGCGCATTGCTCATCGACTTCGAACAGAAACTGATCGCGGGCAAGCTGAAGGAGCCTCTCGCGGCGTTTCCGTTCTCCGCCGTCGCGGCGCTGCTCGTCAATACGTGGTCGGAGTCAGCAACGAGGTTCTACGCCAACTGGCTCGCCTACGTGGTGGCGTGCAAGCAGAACTCGACCGCAGCCGCGCCTCGCGCGCTGTGATCCGCACCGCCGACAGGGAGCTGCGAATGGGTGGCGCGCCAGACGCGCGCCAGGGCGGTAACGGCAATGAGGCGGGGCCGGCGTTCAAGCGGCCTTTCGGGGAGCCACCCGCGCCACCGCGAATTCCGTCTGCCGCGCAGACTCCTAGCCGAGCGCGACGCGGGCGTTCCTGAAGAGTCGCATCCAGCCGCTGTCCTCGCCCCACTGCCGCGGCCGCCAGGAGTTCTGCACCGCGCGGAACACCCGCTCCGGGTGCGGCATCGTCAGCGTCACCCGTCCGTCCGCGCTCGTGATCCCGGCGATCCCGCCCGGCGAGCCGTTCGGGTTCGCGGGGTAGGTAGTCGCGGGCCGGCCCAACGAATCCACGTGCCGCATTGCGATGCCGCGCACGCGGGTCAGTGCCGCGAGGTCCGCCGGAGAGGCGAAATCCGCCCGCCCCTCGCCGTGCGCGACCGCCACCGGCAGGCGCGATCCGGCCATCCCGGCAAAGAACGGTGACGGCGAGTCGAGCACCTCGACGAGCGCGAGGCGTCCTTCGAACTGCTCGGAGCGATTGCGCCGGAAATGCGGCCAGTGGGTGCTGCCGGGGATGAGCTCGGCGAGCGCGGCCAGCATCTGGCAGCCGTTGCAGACGCCGAGCGTCAGCGTGTCGCGGCGCTGGAAGAAGGCGGCGAACTCATCGCGTGCGCGCGCGTTGAAGAGGATCGACTTGGCCCAGCCCGCGCCGGCGCCGAGCACGTCGCCGTAGGAGAAGCCGCCGCAGGCGACCAGCACCGGGTAGTCGGTGAGGTGCACGCGGCCCGCGAGCACGTCGGTCATGTGCACGTCGTCGGGCGCGAAGCCGGCGCGCTCGAACACCGCCGCCATCTCGACCTGGCTGTTGACACCCTGCTCGCGCAGGATCGCGACCGGCGGGCGCGCGCCGCGCGCGATGAAAGGCGCCGCGACGTCGTGCTCGGGGTCGAAGCTGAGCGCGATCGAGAGCCCGGGATCCGACTCGTCCGCGAGCGCCGCGAACTCCTCGCGCGCGCACTCCGGGTCGTCGCGCAGCGCGCGCAGCCGAAAGCTCGTTTCCGACCAGGCCTGGCGCAGCGCGAGCAGCGGCTCATCGAGCACGCGGCGCCCGCCGCAGTCGATGACGAGGCGGCGGTGCAGCGCGGTGCGCCCGATCGCGCGCGGCCGCGGCGCGGAGCCGTGCTCGGCGAAGACGGCGAGCACCGCGGGCAGGTCGGAATCGCGTACCTGCACGACCGCGCCGAGCTCCTCGGCGAACAGCGCGGCGACCGCGTCGTTGCGCGCGATCGCCACGGCCCCGAGGTCGATGTCGAGGCCCGTGCCGCTCGCGAAAGCCATTTCCGCGAGCGTGACGAACAGGCCGCCGTCGGAACGGTCGTGATAGGCGAGTAGCAGATTCTGGCCGGCCGCGGCGCGCACCGCCGCGAAGAACCCGCGCAAGTGCGCCGGATCGTCGAGATCCGCGGGCTCGGCGCCGAGCACCCCGTACACCTGAGCGAGGCAGGAGGCCCCCAGGCGGTTCTGGCCGTCGCCGAGGTCGATCAGCAACAGCGTGGTCGGGCCCGCGTCGAGCGCGAGCTCGGGGGTGAGCGTGCGCCGCGCATCGCGAACCGGCGCGAAGGCCGACACGATCAGCGACACGGGCGACCAGACCGAGCGCGCGCCCGCCGGCTCGTTCCAGCCGGAACGCATCGACAGCGAATCCTTGCCGACCGGGATCGCGATGCCGAGCGCCGGGCAAAGTTCCTCGCCGACCGCGTGCACCGTGTCAAAGAGCGTCGCGTCCTCGGCGGCATCGCCCGCGGCCGCCATCCAGTTCGCCGACAGCTTCACGTCGCCGAGCGCGCCGACGTCCGCCGCGGCGATGTTGGTGATCGCCTCGGCGACCGCGAGGCGCCCGGAGGCCGGCCCGTCGAGGAGCGCCACCGGGGTGCGCTCGCCGAGCGCCATCGCCTCGCCCGCGTGCGTGCGGTAGCCCGCGAGCGTGACCGCACAGTCGCTGACCGGCACCTGCCACGGTCCCACCATCGAGTCGCGGCTGATGAGCCCGCCGACGGTGCGATCACCGATCGTGATTATCCAATTTGACGCGAAACTGCGTGTTGGCCAAGGCCTGCATGACTTTGCCTTGAGCCTGAAAAGCTTCTTCCTTGGCCATAAAGGATCCCTTGGACTATGAGAGGCCGCAGCGCCACGCGCGGACGCAACCGGGGTTTGTGAACAAGCGTATCTATTAGCTTACGTAAAACAGTCTCTTTGACCAGTATGAGGAGAGGCTAATGAAAACGCTATGAC
>JANXZZ010000332.1 GCA_025355245.1 Pseudomonadota bacterium
GGCTGGCACTACGGATTTGGTATCGCCGCACTTTTCATGCTCGTCGGCCTTGCAACCTACCTCATTGGTTACCGGTATCTACCTGCAAAGGTGGGCCGGCCAGCGCAATCCAGTCAGCGCCTTTCATCCGCTGACTGGCGGGTCGTTGCTGCACTCAGCGCCGTGCTCGCGATTGCAGTCTTTCAGTTCGCAGGTTATTTCCAGCTCTTCAACATGTTCAAGATCTGGATTCAGGAGCACGTTGACCTCAAGGTCGGTGGCTTCACAATCCCGGTGCCTTGGTTTCAGTCAGTCGAAGCTATTGCGAGCATTTCGGCAGTGCCGTTGCTGTTTGCCATATGGCGATGGCAGGCGTCCCGGCGTGGCGAGCCGCGGGAAATGACAAAATTCGCTATCGGCGCATGGCTCGCTTCTGCCAGTTACCTGATCCTGGTTGCCGCCATTGTCGTGTCATCGGGCGAGTCCATTCATCCCATCTGGCCAGTGCTCTGTTGCACAGGGTTGGGTGTGGCCTTCATGTATCAGTGGCCGACAGTCATGGCGCTAGTCTCCCGCACAGCGCCTGCCAGGATCAATTCAACGATGATGGGTATTGCATTCACCGCCTTCTTCGCAGCGAACCTGATTGTCGGCTGGGTCGGCAGTTTTTACGAGAAAATGACCCCGGCGCGATTCTGGCTATTGCACGCCGCGATCCCCGCCGCGGGTGGCGTAATCATCATGGTCTTCGGGCGCAAGCTGGAACGCGCGCTCGCTGCCGGCAGCGACGTTTCACGACCAGACGATCGGTGAATACGCATGGGACCCGTGGAAGATGCCGCAGGCGGACCCTCACTCCCACTCGATCGTCGCGGGCGGCTTGCCGGAGATGTCGTAGACCACCCTCGACACGCCCGCCACCTCATTGACGATGCGCCGCGAAACGTGATCGAGGAAGTCGTACGGCAGCCGCGACCACTGCGCCGTCATGAAGTCGATCGTCTCGACCGCACGTAGCGCGATCACCCAGTCGTACTTGCGCCCGTCGCCCATCACCGCGACCGAGCGTACTGGCAGGAACACCGCGAATGCCTGGCTCACCTTGTCGTAGAGATCGTGACGGCGCAGCTCGTCGATGAAGATCGCGTCCGCGTGCCGGAGGAGCTCGGCGACTGCTCGCGTCACCGGCCCGAGTATCCGTACCCCGAGGCCCGGGCCCGGGAACGGATGCCGGAACACCATCGAGCGCGGCAGGCCGAGTTCGAGGCCAAGGCGACGCACTTCGTCCTTGAACAGCTCGCGCAGCGGCTCGAGCAGCTTCAGGTTCATTTTCTCGGGCAGGCCACCGACGTTGTGGTGCGACTTGATCACGTGCGCCTTGCCGGTCTTCGCGCCCGCCGACTCGATCACGTCCGGATAGATCGTGCCCTGCGCGAGGTAGCGGATGCTGCGCAGCTTCTGCGCCTCGGCATCGAAGACCTCGATGAACACGCGGCCGATGACCTTGCGCTTCTGCTCGGGGTCCTCGACCCCGGCGAGCGCGGACAGGAACCGCTCGCTCGCATCGACACGGATCACCTTGACGCCCATGTGCTCGGCGAACGTCGCCATGACCTGGTCGCCCTCGTCGAGGCGCAGGAGCCCATGGTCGACAAACACGCAGGTGAGCTGCGCGCCAATCGCCTTGTGCAGGAGCGCCGCGACGACCGAAGAATCGACGCCGCCCGAAAGCCCGAGAAGCACGCGGTCCGTGCCGACGTCGGCGCGGACGCGCTCAATTGCGTCGGCCGCGATGTGGCTCGCATCCCAGAGCGCGTCGCAGCCCGCGACTTCGCGGACGAAGCGCTCCAGCAGACGCGCCCCCTGCAGCGTGTGGGTCACTTCGGGGTGGAACTGCACGCCGTAGAAACGGCGTGCCGCGTCTTCCATCGCCGCGACCGGCGCATTGCCCGAGCGGCCCGTGACCCGGAATCCCGGCGGCAAAGTCTCGACCCGGTCGCCGTGGCTCATCCAGACGTCGAGGATCGGCGTCTTGCCGGCGCTCATCCGGTCGGAAATGCCGCTGAAGAGCACCGCGTCGGGCACCGCCTCGAGCTCGGCATAGCCGAATTCCCGGTGGCTCGAGCCCACGACCCGCCCGCCGAGCTGGTGAGCCATCGTCTGCATTCCGTAGCAGATGCCGAGCACGGGCACGCCGAGCGTGAATACCGACTCGGGCGCGCGGGCCGCGGCATCGACGGTCACCGAATCCGGGCCGCCAGAGAGGATGATCGCGCGCGCGCCGAAGGCCCGCACCGTGCCATCGTCGACGTCCCAGGGGTGGATCTCGCAGTAGACGCCGAGTTCGCGAACGCGCCTCGCAATCAGCTGCGTGTATTGCGCGCCGAAGTCGAGGATCAGGATCCGGTGCGCGTGGATGTCTCCGCTCGCGGCGGTCCGCCCGGCGCGGGCAAGGCCCGCGCGGTCAGCTGATCCGGTAATTGGGCGCTTCCTTGGTGATGGTCACGTCGTGGACGTGGCTCTCGCGGACGCCCGCATTGGTGATGCGCACGAACCGCGGCTTGGATCTCAGGTCTTCGACGCTGGCGCTGCCGGTGTAGCCCATGGCGGCCCGGAGCCCCCCGGCAAGCTGGTGCAGGATCGAGACGACGCTGCCCTTGTAGGGCACCCGTCCCTCGATGCCTTCCGGAACGAGCTTCTCGAGCTCGCTGGTGGTGTCCTGGAAGTAGCGGTCGGAGGAGCCGTGCCGCTGCGCCATGGCGCCGAGGGAGCCCATGCCGCGGTAGGACTTGTAGGAGGCGCCCTGGTAGAGCTCGACCTCGCCGGGCGACTCCTCGGTGCCGGCAAAGAGGCCGCCGATCATGACCGAGTGGGCACCGGCCGCGAGCGCCTTGGCGAGATCGCCGGAGAAACGGATGCCGCCGTCGGCGATGAGCGGGACGCCGCTCTTGGCGAGCGCGGCGGCGACGTTCGCGACCGCGCTGATCTGCGGCACGCCGACGCCGGCGACGATGCGGGTCGTGCAGATGGAGCCCGGGCCGATTCCGACCTTGACGCCGTCGGCACCGGCGCCGACGAGCGCGAGCGCGCCCTCCGCCGTCACGATGTTGCCGCCGATGAGGTCGAGATCGGGGTGCGCCTTGCGGATGCGCGCGATCGTCTCAAGCACGCCGCGTGAGTGGCCGTGCGAGGTGTCGACGACGACGACGTCGACGCCGGCTTCGCGCAGCTGTGCGACGCGATCGAGGGTATCAGGGCTGGTGCCGACGGCGGCGCCGACCCGCAAGCGTCCGCTGCCGTCCTTGCAGGCGCGCGGGAACTCCGTCGCCTTCTGGAAATCCTTGACCGTGATCATGCCCTTGAGGCGCCCCGCCGCGTCGACGACCAGCACCTTCTCGATGCGATGGCGGTGCAGCAGCAGCAGCACTTCGTCCTTGGGAGCGTTTTCGCGCACGGTGATGAGCCGTTCCTTCGGCGTCATGACGGTCGCGACGGGCGAGTCGAAGCGCTGCTCGAAACGCAGGTCGCGGTGGGTGACGATGCCGACGACCTCGCTGTCGGCGGTCACGACGGGCACGCCCGAGATGCCCTTGGCGCGCGTGAGCTCGATCACCTCGCGGATCGTCCTGTCGGGGGTCACCGTGATCGGATCGGAAATGACGCCGCTTTCGTACTTCTTGACGCGCAGCACTTCGCGGGCCTGGGCCGCCGCGCTCATGTTCTTGTGCACGATACCGATGCCGCCTTCCTGCGCGATGGTGATCGCGAGACGCGCCTCGGTCACGGTGTCCATGGCGGCGGACATGAGCGGCAGGTTGAGGCGGATGTTTTTCGTGAGGCGCGTCGACAGGTCGACTTCGCGTGGCAATACCTCGGAGTACGCTGGCACCAGCAGTACGTCGTCGAAGGTGAGTGCTTCCTGATCGATTCGCATGGACAGCCCTCTGCCGCGGGATCCTGCGGCGGGCCGATGCGTCGCTCACTCGCTCCGCCGGGGAGGATTGAGTAAAGCCGGTTATTGTACTGGCCTTGGGCGTCGCCGTAAACCGAAACCGCGGTACCCGGGCAAGAAAAACCCGTGAAACGCCTCGCGCGGCCGCGGACGCCCTCGCGAGCGCGCCGCCGCGGCGCGCCTAGCCGCCGCCCGGGAGCCCGAGCGTGCGATCGACGATGAACCGGGGCCGGCGCTTGGTCTCGAGGTAGATCTTGCCGACATACGCGCCGATCACGCCGAGCGAGAGGATCTGGATGCTGCCGATGAACGTGATCGGGAGAACCGTCGAGGCCCAGCCGGGGACGGCCGACGGGTTCGTCGGCGCCACCGTCAGCACCCAGACGCTGACGCTGACCGCGAACGGGGAGGCGAGCAGTCCGAGCGCGGAAATGACCCCGAGCGGCGCCACCGCCCCCATCCGGCTAGTATTCGTACATGGAGCGCCCTCCCGAGGCCCGCGCCGGCCGCGACGTCTATACCGTTACGCGGCTCAACCGCGAGGCGCGGATCCTGCTCGAGTCGGGCCTGCCCGCGCTCTGGGTCGAGGCCGAGAT
>JANXZZ010000347.1 GCA_025355245.1 Pseudomonadota bacterium
CGATCGCCGCGCGCGATGCCCTCGTGAGCGCCGCATTGAACAGGCGGCATGCCGCGATGATGTTCCACGCGAACACGACCGCGGCGAGCGCGTACGCGGGCCAGACGAAGCGCGCGTACCCACCCATGTCGAGGAAATGGCCCATGTTCACGTTCCTGCCGGCGCCTCAGTGCGCGCCGAGTTCCTGCAGCCAACTGGCATTGCGTTCCCGCGTCAGGACCTCGCCGCGCAGTCGCACGCAGACGAGCGCCCCATAAAAGAGAGTGAAGCCGGCGAACGACATCAGCAGCGGTACCAGCATCGACGCCGGCATCTTCGGACCGTCCGCAGCGAGCACGGTGGAGCCCTGGTGCAGCGTGTTCCACCAGTACACCGAGTAATGGATGATCGGCACGTTGACGACGCCGACGATCGCCAGCAGCGCGCTCGCGCGGTCGGCGCGCTGCAGGTCATCGAACGCCGAATGCAAAGCGATGTAGCCGAGATACAGGAAGAACTCGATGAGTTGCGAGGTGAGCCGCGCATCCCAGACCCACCAAGTGCCCCACATGGGCCGGCCCCACAGCGAACCGGTCACCAGGCAGAGGAGCGCAAACGAGGCGCCGATCGGCGCCGTCGCCGCGGCGAAGGCGTGCGCGAGCTTGATGCGCCAGACGAGCCCGACCGCCGCCGCGACCGCCATCATCGTGTAGCACATCAGCGAGAGCCACGCGGCCGGCGCGTGCACGTAGATGATTCGGAAGGCATCGCCCTGCTGATAGTCGGGCGGCGCCAGCACGAGGCCGCCGTAGAGCCCACCGGCGACGAGCAGCGCCGCGGGAATCGCGAACCACGGGAACATCTTGCCCGCGATCCGGTACAGGTGCGGGGGCGAAGCAAGCTTGTGAAACCACGTCCAGGTCGCCACGATTCTTTACTCCAGACTGATCCGCACGGCCGTCGAAGCCGCCAGCGGCGCGAGCGTGACCGACAGCGCCAGCATCGCACCCAGCAGCAGCAGCGGCCCGTTCGCCGCCTCGCCGCGGATCGCAAGATCCGTCGCGCGCGCTCCAAATATCAGCACCGGCATCGCGAGCGGCAGTACCAGCAGCGACAGGAGCACGCTGCCCCGGCGCGAGCCGAGCGTCAGCGCCGCGCCCAGCGAGCCGATGAAGCTGAGCACGCCGGTGCCGAGCACGAGCGCAACCATCAACACCCCGACCGACTCGCCGGGCGCGGCCAGCGAGATCGCGACCAGCGGCGCCGTGATCACCAGCGGCAGCCCGCTTAAGACCCAGTGCGCCAGCGTCTTCGCGAGCAGCAACCAACCGAGTGGCTGCCCGGAAAGCGCCAGCTGCTCGAGCGTGCCGTCCTCAAGATCGGCCCTGAGCAGCGCATCGAGCGCCAACAGCGAGGATAGCAGCGCCGCCGCCCACACCACACCCGGCGCGATGTTCCTAAGTAGCGACGCTTCCGGGCTCAGGGCCAGCGGGAACAGGGTCGCGACCATTAGGAAGAAGACCACCGGATGGGTGACTTGTTCCCAGCGCCGCAATGCGAGACGTACGTCACGTTCGAAAACGAGCCAGGCCGCACGCCCGAGGTGAGTACCCAGCTCGGTCACGTGAGTTCAAGGCGCCGCAGCAGCGTTCCCGGCAGCTCGAGTTCCGCGTGCGCGGTGAGAATCGCGATGCCGCCGCTGGCGACGTGCTCGGCAAGAACCGAGGACAGCGCGCGCGCGCCGTCGCTGTCGAGGTTCGTGAACGGCTCATCGAGCAGCCATAGCCGCGCGCGCGCGAGCATCACGCGCGCGAGTGCGACGCGGCGGCGCTGGCCGGCGGACAGCACCCGCACCGGCAGGTCGCGCTGCGCGCGGATCTCGAGCCGCGCGAGTACCGCCTCGATCGCAGCGGCGCTCGTCGGGTAGCGCAGCTCGGTCGCGAAGCACAGGTTCTCGAGCGGCGTGAGATCGGCCTTGAGCGCGTTTTCGTGACCGAGGTAGGCGAGATCCGCGGCGAAAGCGTCGCGATCGGCGCGGGTGTCGACCCCGTTCCAGCGCGTCTGCCCTTCCTCCGGCCAGAGGAATCCCGCGAGGGTGCGCAGCAAGGACGTCTTGCCGCAGCCGTTCGGTCCACGCACGTGCACTGACTCGCCGGCCGAGGCGCGGAACGAGAGGCCACGCAGGACGTGACGGGTACCGCGCCACAGGTGCAGGTTGTCGGCCTCGAGCGCGGCTCCGGCGATCTCCGGCACGGTTAAACCCTTGAAAAGCTGGGGCGGACTATAGCAGCTAGCACTCTCCGCCTCGCGGGCGCCGGCCGCGCGCGGCACCGGCACCGTCCCGCTCAGGTGCGGATGAACCGCTCCAGGTCCTCGATGTGGTGGCGCTGGTCGTCGATGAC
>JANXZZ010000029.1 GCA_025355245.1 Pseudomonadota bacterium
GTCGGCTCGGGCGCACTCGGCTCCATCGGTGCCTCGGCCGAGATTACGACCGCGATGCGCCTGATCGCGATCGTTGCGGCGCTCCTGGCGGCGCTCATCGTGTTGGCGCTCGCGCTTCCGTCCGGCGTCACGCGCCTTGCCGGCGTCGTCGTGTCGCCGTTGCCGGCGCGCGCGCGCGGCTGGATCGACGCACAGCTGGCGGCTGCGCTGGCCGGGCTCGCGCCGGTCAGGTCACCCGGCACGTCGGCCGCGGTGCTCGCCTGGTCGCTGCTCGAGTGGCTATCGGTGGCCGTTGCCGTCTACGGCTGCGCGGCGGTCATCGGTCTTCCGGTTGGGTTCGCGAGCTGCTGCCTCGTCGTCGTCGGAATCGTGGTCGCGTTCCTGTTGCCGAATGCGCCCGGCTACGCAGGCTCAGTCCAGGTCGCGTTCCTCGTGACGCTCAAGCCGCTCGGTATCGCCGAGGACGGCGCGCTCGCGGCCTCCGTCGTCTACCAGCTCTTGATGGTGCTGCCGCTCGTTGTCGGCGGGCTCGTGTGCCTGCGCTCGAGCCTCGCGCGGCGCTAGTCAGCGCGCCTTGAACTCGTCCGGCGTCAGCTGGTGGCGGGACAGCAGCTTGTAGAAGTCGGTGCGGTTGCGCTTGGCGAGCCGCGCCGCTTGGCTCACGTTGCCGCCGGTGATCTGCAGGATCTGCACGAGGTAGTTGCGCGTGAACTCGTCGCGCGCGGCATCGAAGGACGGCAAGCCGCTGGCAGCGCCAACCGCCTGCTCGGCGATTTCGGCGCTGATGACCGCGGTCTGCGCGATCGTCGCGTTCTGGCGAACGACGGCTTGCAGCTGGCGCACGTTGCCCGGCCAGTCGACGGTCGCCAGGAATTCGACGGCCTCGGGGGAATAGATCTTGCGGACGCCGGTCTCGACCGCGATCTGTTCGAGAAAGTGTGCGACCAGCAGCGGAATATCCTCGCGGCGGCGCGACAGCGGCGGAATGTCGATATGCACCGTGTTCAGGCGGTAGTAGAGGTCCTCGCGGAACTTGCCCTGCACCATGAGCTGGGTCAGGTCCTGGCGAGTCGTCGCCATGATCCGCGCGTTGACCGGCTGCGTCTCGTCGGTCCCGGCGGGCCGGACCCGATTCTCCTGCAGCGTCCGCACCAGCTTCGACTGCAGGCCGACCGGAAGATCGGAGATCTCCTCCAGAACCACCGTGCCGCCCTCGGCAGCCTGCAGCAGGCCGCGCTGCGTGCGCGCCGCGCCGGGCACCGCGCCGTTGTCGTAGCCGAATAGATCCGTCTCGAGTTCGCTCTCGGCGACCTCGCTGCAGCTGATGACGAGAAAGGGACCGGCACGACGGGTACTCGCGCGGTGCACCGCCCGGCCGAGCAGTTTCTTGCCGACGCCGGCCTCGCCCGTCAGCAGTACGCGCGCATCGGTGCCGGCCACGAGGTGAGCCTGGCCGAGCTTTTCCTCCATGAGTGGGCTGCGCGTGATGATGTCCGCCCGCCATTCCTCATCGACCGTCGGAAATCCCGAAATCTTGAGCGCCTTCTGCACCTGTTCCAGCAGCTCCTGCTTCTCGACCGGCTTCGTCATGAAGCTGAAGGCGCCACTTTGGGTCGCCCGCACCGCATCCGGGATGGTTCCGTGCGCCGTCAGCAAGATCACCTTGAGGCCGGGCCAGCGCGCCTGCAGCTCCTTGAGGAGCCCGATCCCGTCCATCTGGTCCATGCGCAGGTCGGTGATCACGAGGTCGGGCCGGAATCGGGCCATCGCGGCGAGCGCTTCGGCCGCGCTCTGCACCGCCTCGACTTCGTAGTTTTCCGACCGCAGCCGAATCGTCAGCAAGCGCAGCAGGCCCGGGTCGTCGTCGACGGCGAGAATCTTGGCGCGGCGTTTCTGGGAGTCTTTGCGTAGGGCCTGCATCGCGGTTCTGCCTCAGCTCTTAGGGTTTCGGCGGGTTGCCCCGGCCGGTGATCGATCGTTCGACCTCGGTGACGGCATCGAGTTTCTTTTGTGCATCGTCGAGCGCACGCCGCAGCCTCGCATTCTCATCCTGTTCCGTCTGTAGGCGCTTCTGCAGGGCGGTGTTGCGATCCTTGTCCCGCAGACCGCTATCCTGCTCCACACGACGCGTTTCGGCGATAAGCACGAGCCGGTCGTCGACGCTGGCCAGAACGATGGCCGCGAGCGCGCGCTCGGCCGGCAACATGGATTCTGGCCTTGCCAGCAATTCTGACAACTGTCTGCGAGCGGCGACAGGATCGGCGGCCGCATGGCCGGGCAGGCCCAGCATCAGCGCGTAGCGCAGCCGGTTCATCGTCGTCGGCGTGCTTTCGGCGGCGCCGCGCGCGGCCTGGAACTGTTCGGCCTGGGCGGCGGGCGCCGCGGATTGCAGCGTCTGCAGCATCGCCAGGTAGTCGCGCGCGGCCTCGGCATCCGCGGCCGAGCGGTTGATCACGGGTTCGACGTGCTCGTGGGCGGGCTTGCCGAAGGGGTCGCTGATCGCGCCGCAGGCCGCGAGCGTCGCGGCGAGCGTGAGGGCGGCAGGGATGCGCATCGTGCTCATGCCGCCGCGTCCGTCGCATCGCTCGCTTGCGGGCGTACCTCCGCCGGCCGGGCCGGCAGGCGGATCCGAAAATGTGCCCCGACGTGCACGCCGTCGACGAGTTCGATCGTGCCCCCGTGCGCCTGCACGAACTCGAGGACCACCGAGAGGCCGATGCCGGTACCCTTCACCGGGCCCGCCTGTTCGATTCGCCCGGTATAGAACGCCTCGAAGATGTGCGCGCGGTCGTCCTTGGGAATTCCGGGCCCGCTATCCGCGACGTCGAGGATCAGGTGGTCTTTGTAGTTGAGCGCGTGAATGAAGATCGTGCCCTCGCGCGGCGCGTACTTCACGGCATTCGACATCAAATTGTCCAGTATCAGGCGCAGCTTGCCGCGATCGGCCGTGATCTCGATGTCCTGCACCTTCACGTCCAGCTTGACCCGATGCGCAACCAGCGTCAGCTGCTGGGCACTGACGACCGATTTGACGAGCTGGCGCAGCGAAAACTGGCTGAGTTCGAGCCCGACCGCCTTGGCCTGCCAGGCGCTGAAGGACAGCAGGTTCTCGATCATGCGCTGCAGCTTGATGCCGTTCTCCCTGAGGATGTTGGCGACCTCGCGCTGGTTGGCATCGAGGGGACCGACGGCGCCTTCCATCAGGAGCTCGGTGCCCTCGCGGATGTTCGCGAGCGGCGTCTTGAGTTCGTGCGACATGTGCCTCAGGAAGCGGTTCTTCTCTTGCGCGAGGTCGAGGAGCCGCGCGCGCAGCCACTCGAGCTGGCGCCCGAGCCGCTCAAGATCGCTAGGACCCTGAACGAAGATGGGTCGGGAGAACGTGCCGCGCCCGAGTTCGCTGATCGCCTGGTCGATCTGCCGGATCGGGCGCGCCAGCAGCGAGACGAAGACCAGCACGATGAGCGCAGTGCCGGGGACCAGCGCCGCCGCCTGACAGTAGAGCTTGCGCTCGGTCTCGGCCGCGATCTGCTGCACGGTCGCAAGCTGCGTGTTGAGGTCCGCACCGTTCTGCTGCCTCAGCACCTCGACGGAGTCGCGCACTGACTTGAAGACCTCGATCGCCTGCCCGAGTTCCGGCGAACCCGGCGGACCGCGCTCGAGCGCGTCGGCGAGACGCACCGCATCCGCGCGAATTAACCCGATGATGTGCGCGTTGGCGGTGCCGGGATCGAGCTGCTCGAGAGTCGCGAGGCTGGCATTGAAACTCATCTCGTGTTGCGTGAACGTATCGAGATCCTTGCGCACGCCGAGGGCCTGATAGAGGCCCGCCGTGCCTTCCATCAGCGGGATGAGCTTGAGGAGCTCCTGCGTTTCGTGGGTGACGTCGACGCCGTGGTGGACGAGCCGTTCGCTGCGCTTGGTCAGCTGCTTCATCTCCAGGGTCGCATTGACGACGGCGACCAGCAGCGGAATCGCGACCAACGCGAAACCGATCAGCAGGAGGCCGCTCAGGGACTTGGGTCGCGCAACGCGCATTGGTCGGATGATATCAGCGTCAATCACCAGTTTCGGGCGGTTCTGCCTACTCACCCGCACACGATTGCGGCAGGCGCGAGCGTGTCGCGTTCCGGCGTCGGTGCGGGCGGAGCTAGGCGGCCGACCGGGCGAGAAGCTTGCGCTCCCAGCGCAGAGCGTCGCCAACGATCTGGTCCAGGTTGTCGTAGCGGGGGTTCCAGCCGAGCGTCGTGCGGACTCGTTCCGCGCGGGCGATCAACTTGGGCGGATCGCCGGGGCGCCGGGGTTCCTCGCGGACATCGAGCGGACGGCCGGCGGCACGTGCGACCGCCGCGAGAACCTCGCGGACGCTGAAGCCGTGCCCGTAGCCGCAATTGAGTATCGTCGAGGCGCCGCCGCGGCGCAGATAGCCGAGCGCGGCGAGATGCGCCGACGCCAGGTCCTCAACGTGGATGTAGTCGCGAATCCCGGTCCCGTCCGGTGTCGCGTAATCCGTGCCGTAGATCGACACGTACGGTCGCTTGCCGACAGCGTGCTCGACGGCCACCTTCGTCAGCAGCGTGGCCGCCGGCGTGCACTGGCCGATCCGCCCCCCGGGGTCGGATCCCGCCACGTTGAAGTAGCGCAGCGCCAGGTGCCGAAGCGGGGTGACCGCCGAGACGTCGCGCAGCATCCACTCGCTCATCAGTTTCGAGGTGCCGTAAGGATTGATCGGGGCGGTCGGCGTGTCCTCGTCGGCGACGCCGCTCGCGGGCGTGCCGTACACCGCCGCGGTCGAGGAAAACACCAGCTGGTCGACCCCGGCCTCGACGCAGCACTCAACGAGGGTGCGTGTGCTCGCGGTGTTGTTGTCGTAGTACTTAAGCGGCTGTGCAACGGACTCGGGAACGATCGTAAAGCCAGCAAAGTGCATGACCGTGCCGATCGCCTGCTCGCGCAGCAGCTCAAGCACCAGCGCGCGATCGCCGGTGTCGCCGACGACAAGCGTGCCGCAGGTGACCGCGTGGCGAAAGCCGCGCGACAGGTTATCGAGCGTGACGACCCGCTCGCCGGCTTCGCCCAGCTGGCGCCCGACGTGGCTGCCGATATAGCCGGCGCCGCCAGTGACCAATATCCCGTTCCCGCTCATCGGTCCCGCCCAGGGTTGCGTAGACGGCCAAGCATAGCAATCGGTCGTGGCAGTGGCGTGCGACGAAGGCCGCAGTTTAGCGACGCTGCGGTGCGTCGAGTCCTGCATAATCAGCCGATGGAACAGTCGCTTGCGAGCGAAACAGACGAAACCCCTTATTCCCGCCTGACGCCCGACGCGGTCATCGCGGCGGTGGAACAGGCAGGATTTCGCTCCGACGGCCGGGTGCTAGCGCTCAACAGCTACGAGAACCGGGTCTACCAGGTCGGTGTGGAGGAGGCGACGCCGGTCGTCGTTAAGTTCTACCGCCCGCGCCGCTGGACCCGGGCGGCGATTCTGGAGGAACACGCCTTCGCACTCGAACTCGCGGCGGCCGAAATCCCGGTCGTCGCACCGCTCGTGGTCGGCGGCGAGACGCTCATGACCCACGCGGGCTACCCTTTCGCCGCGTACCCCCGCCGCGGCGGCCGCTGGCCCGACCTCGACAGCCACGACGACCGGGTGCTGATGGGGCGGTTCCTCGGACGGCTGCACCGGATGGGCGCCGCGGGGCGCTTCACCGAGCGGCCCTCGCTCGACGTCGAGGCGCTCGCGGTGCGTTCGGCTGAAACGGTGCTCGAGGGCGGCTGGCTCCCGGACTACCAGGTGGATCGCTATCGCGAGCTCGCCGAATCCCTGATCGGACGCATCGACCAGGCGTTCAGCGCCGCAGCGCCGCTGCGGCGCATCCGCATCCACGGCGACTGCCACCGCGGCAACATCCTCTGGACCGAGGTCGGGCCGCATTTCGTCGATCTCGATGACTGCATGACCGGTCCGGCCGTCCAGGACCTGTGGATGCTGCTTGCCGGCAACCGCGAGGAGATGCGCGCG
>JANXZZ010000033.1 GCA_025355245.1 Pseudomonadota bacterium
GAGATGGTCATGCCGGGGGACAACATCAAGATGGTGGTTGAGCTGATCAGCCCGATCGCGATGGAAGATGGCCTCAGGTTCGCGATCCGCGAGGGTGGCAAGACCGTCGGCGCCGGCGTCGTCTCGAAGATTCTTGCGTAAATAGCCGGCGGGCCGCGTACACTGCGCGGCCCGCCGGGTTCGACGGGGATATCGGGCAGATCCTAAACGTTTCTGCCGCTTTTTGACCAAGGGGTCCGTGACATGGCAAATCAGAATATTCGTATACGGCTCAAGGCCTTCGATCACCGCCTGATCGACACCTCGGCCCGTGAAATCGTCGAGACGGCCAAGCGCACCGGCGCGACCGTCAGGGGTCCGGTCCCGCTGCCGACCAAGATGGAGCGCTTCACCGTGCTCGTCTCGCCGCACGGCGACAAGGACGCCCGGGACCAGTACGAGATCCGCACCCACAAGCGGCTCATGGACATCCTGAATCCGACCGACAAGACGGTCGATGCGCTGATGAAGCTCGAGCTTCCGGCCGGGGTCGACGTCCAGATCAAGCTGAATTGAGGGAAATCCGGCCGGCGAGGGCGTCAGCGGGGCTTCCAGAGTTGCATTGGGACGGGTCGCCGCCTAAAATAGGCGGCTCGATTCGGTTCGTCCGCCCGGACGGGCTGTCCGCAGGTCGACCCAGACAACCATTCGGTGGCGCAAGCCGCCGCAATCGGCGCGGGGTCGATACCACGGTACGGATCCCGGGCCGACCGAGTCGTTAGCTGATGGGCTGCTCCGGCTAGGGTCCTTAAGGGTCCGGTCGAGGGCGAATTTGAAGTGCCGCCTGCCAATTGCAGCAGGCGGACGTAAAGAGGAAGACCCAATGAGCCTTAAATCTGGCTTGGGCCTCGTAGGCCGCAAGCGAGGCATGACACGCGTCTTTACCGACGCGGGCGAGACGGTACCGGTAACCGTCATCGAGGCGCTCCCGAACCGCGTCGCACAGGTGAAGACCGCCGACACGGACGGCTATCGCGCCGTGCAGGTGTCCTTCGGCCAGCAGCGCGCCTCCCGGCTCTCGAAGTCGGTGCAGGGCCACTACGCCAAGGCGAATCTCTCCCCCGGCGAGGCACTCTTCGAGTTCCGCCTCGGTTCCAAGGACGGCGAGGATCTCAAGGCCGGTAGCGAGATCAAGGTCGACATGTTCACGGTGGGCCAGGTCGTCGACGTGACCGGCACGACGATGGGCAAGGGCTACGCGGGCGTCATGAAGCGCCACAACTTCGCGGGCGGCATGGCCAGCCACGGCGCCTCGCTCACGCACCGCACCCCGGGATCCATTGGCCAGCGCCAGACGCCGGGCCGCGTGTTCCAGGGCAAGCGCATGTCGGGCCACATGGGGGTGCGCCGTCGCACCGTCGAGAATCTCAAGGTCGTCGAAGTGGATGCCGCGCGCAACTTGCTGCTCATCCGCGGCGCCGTCCCGGGCACCGAAGGCGGCACCGTTGTGGTGCGGCCGTCGGTGAAGGCCAAGGGCCAGGCGCGCCGCAAGCGGCTGCAGCCGGTCAAGAAATAGTCCCGAGGCACGCCCATGAAACTCAAGGTTGTGAATGCCGCAGCGGGCAGCGCCGAACTCGAAGTGAGCGATGCCACCTTCGGGCGCGAATTCAACGAGACGCTGGTCCACCAGGTCGTGACGGCCTACATGGCTGGCGGCCGTGCGGGCACCAAGGCGCAGAAGACCAAGGCCGAAGTCCGTGGCGGCGGCCGCAAGCCGCACGCGCAGAAGGGCACCGGCAGCGCGCGTGCCGGCAGCATCCGCAGCCCGATCTGGGTCGGAGGCGGCCGTGCCTTCGCCGCGCGTCCGCGCGACTTCACGCAGAAGGTCAATCGCAAGATGTACCGGGCGGCGATCCGCTCGATGCTGTCCGAGCTCGCCCGCACCGACCGACTCATCGTCACGCCGTCGCTCGAACTTGCGGCGCCGAAAACGAAGTTGCTGGTTGAGCACCTGAAGGGCCTCGGGCTCGATCGCGCGTTGATCCTGGTCGAGGCGTTCGAGGAGAAGCTGTTCCTCGCCGCCCGCAACCTGCCACACGTTGAAGTGCTCGCGGTTGCGCAGCTCGATCCCGTCAGCCTCGCGCGCCACCACAAGGTCCTCGCGACCGTGGGCGCGCTAAAGATGCTCGAGGAGCGCCTGACATGAAGCGCAATATCCCGCGGCCGGCACCGCCGGCCAAGGCCGTCATCGCGGGTCAAGCGACCGAGCGGCTCATCAACCTGCTGATCACGCCGCACGTCTCCGAAAAAGCCGCGCGCGCGACCGAAAAGGCCAACCAGTACGTGTTCCGCGTGCGCACCGATGCGACCAAGCACGAGATCCGCGCTGCCGTGCAGCTCATGTTCTCGGTCGAGGTCGAGGCCGTGCAGACCGTCAACGTCGGCGGCAAGGAGAAACGCTTCGGCGGGACGATCGGCAAGCGGTCGGACTGGAAGAAGGCCTATGTGAGCCTGAAGACGGGACAGACCATCGACTTCACCGGCACGGCGAAAGCCTGAGCCGCGCGGAAGGACTAGACCATGGCAATGATCAAACTGCGGCCCACCTCCCCCGGAACGCGCTTCGTCGTGAAGCCGAACCGGCAGCACCTCTTTAAGGGCAAGGGCCATACGCCGCTGCTCGTCTCGCAGAATTCGACCGGCGCGCGCAACAGCTCCGGCCGGATCACCACGCGCCACAAGGGCGGCGGCCACAAGCAGAAGTACCGCATCATCGATTTCCGTCGCGACAAGGACGGCATCGTCGGCGTCGTCGAGCAGATCGAGTACGACCCGAACCGCACCGCGCACATCGCGCTGGTGCTCTACAAGGATGGCGAGCGCCGCTACATCCTCGCTCCCAAAGGACTGAAGGCCAACGACGAGGTCCTGTCGGGCTCCGAGGCACCGTTCAAGCCGGGCAATGCCATGCAGTTCCGGCACATCCCGGTCGGCAGCTCCGTCCACAACATCGAATTGAAGCCCGGCAAGGGCGGCCAGCTCGCCCGCTCCGCAGGCGCCTCGGCGCAGTTCACCGCGCGCGAGGGCCTGCACGCACTGATCCGCCTGAAGTCGGGCGAGATGCGCAAGGTCCACGTCGACTGCCGCGCCACGATCGGCGAAGTCGGCAACGACGAGCACAACCTGCGCGTATTCGGCAAGGCCGGCGCCAAGCGCTGGCGCGGCATCCGTCCGACGGTCCGCGGCGTCGTCATGAACCCGGTCGATCACCCGCACGGCGGCGGCGAGGGCAAGTCCGGTCAGGGCAACCCGCACCCGGTATTGCCGTGGGGCTGGCAGACGAAGGGTAAGAAGACGCGCCACAACAAGCGCACGAGTTCATCCATCGTGCAGCGGCGTAAGAAGTAACGCGAGGGTCTCACCGTGCCACGTTCGCTAAAGAAAGGCCCGTTCGTCGACCTGCCCCTTGCCAAGAAGGTGCAGATCGCGGCCGCCAAGAATGATCGCCGTCCGATCAAGACATGGTCGCGACGCTCCATGGTCACACCTGAAATGGTGACCCTGACGATCGCCGTCCACAACGGCCGCAACCACGTGCCCGTGCTGATCACGGAAAACATGGTTGGCCACAAGCTCGGTGAGTTCTCCCCGACGCGCACCTTCAAGGCGCACGGCGGCGACCGCAAGGCGACGGTGGAATAAGGCCATGCAGACCTACGCCAAGCACCGCCACGCCCGCATCTCGCCGCAGAAATGCCGCCTGGTCGCCGACGTCGTCCGCGGCCAGCCGGTCGGCAAGGCCCTTGCGATCCTGAAGTTCATGCCCAAGAAGGGCGCGGAAATGGTCCTCAAGGTGCTCGAGTCCGCGATCGCGAACGCCGAGCACAACCACAACGCCGACATCGACGAGTTGAAGGTGTCGCGCATCGAGATCGACACCGCGCCAACGCTGAAGCGCTTCCACGCGCGCGCCAAGGGCCGCGGCAACAGCATCGTCAAGCGCAACAGTCACATCACGGTCTACGTAGCGGATGCGGCCAAGTAAGGCCGGGGACTAGAGACACATGGGCCAAAAAGTAAATCCGATCGGCATCCGTCTTGGCATTACGCGGGACTGGACCTCGAAGTGGTACGCCCACTCGAAGAACTTTGCTGCCTACGTGCGTACGGATTACCTCGTCCGCGAGTTCCTGAAGAAGCGCCTCGCGGATGCGTCCGTGAGCCGCATCCACATCGAGCGCGCCGCGCGGCGCGTGAACATCACGATCCATACCGCCCGTCCCGGCATCGTGATCGGCAAGAAGGGCGAGGACATCGAAAAGGTGCGCACCGAAGTCGCCCGCCGCATGAAGCTGCCGGTGCAGGACGTGCGCCTCAACATAGCCGAGATCAGGAAGCCTGAGCTCGACGCGCAGCTGGTGGCAGAAGGCATTGCGCAGCAGATCGAGAAGCGCGTGATGTTCCGTCGCGCGATGAAGCGCGCGGTCACTAACACGATGCGCAGCGGCGCGCTTGGCATCAAAGTGCGCGCTTCGGGTCGCCTCAACGGCGCCGAGATTGCGCGCACCGAGTGGAGCCGTGAAGGCCGCATTCCATTGCACACCTTCCGTGCCGATATCGACTACGGCCTGGCCGAGGCGCATACGACCTACGGGCTCATCGGCGTCAAGGTGTGGATCTTTAAGGGCGAGGTATTCGACAAGGCGACGCTCGAGGCGCAGGCCGCCGAAGCCGCGCTGCCGGTGGCCGCACCCGAGGCCGCTCCGGCGGTCTGATCCGCTGAAGTTCTGGAACTACGACCATGATGCAGCCAAAGCGAACCAAGTACCGCAAGCAGTTCAAGGGCACGAACTCCGGCTCCGCGCACCGCGGCAGTTCCGTTGCGTTCGGCGAGTTTGCCCTCAAGGCGACTGACCGCGGCCGCATGACCTCACGTGAGATCGAGGCCGCGCGTCGCGCGATGACCCGGTACGTGAAGCGAGGCGGGCAGATCTGGATCCGGGTGTTCCCGGACATCCCGGTCACCGCGAAGCCGCTCGAAGTGCGCATGGGCAGTGGCAAGGGCAACGTCGAGTTCTGGGTCGCACGCGTGCTGCCCGGCAAGGTGTTGTTCGAGATGGAAGGCATCACCGAGGCGGATGCGCGCGAGGCGTTTCGCCTGGCCGCGGCCAAGCTCTCGCTGCCGACCATGTTCGTGAAGCGCCAGGTGCGCTGAGCACGGGACAGTAGGAACGCACATGAATATCAAGGATCTCGTCAAGAAGACGCCGGCCGAGCTGCAGGAGGAACTCCTGAAGCTGCGCCGCGAACAGTTCAACCTGCGGATGGCCGCGGCGGCGGGCCAGCCCGCGAAGCCGGACCAGTTCGGCAAGGTGCGCAAGAACATTGCGCGCGTGAAGACGGTGCTCAGTCAGCAGCGTGTGGGAGGTAAGGTCTGATGTCTACCGAGAGTTCCACCGCCGTCGCTCCGGCGGCCGGCGAGCGCACCATGACGGGCCGCGTCGTCAGCAACAAGATGGACAAGACCATCTCTGTGTCCGTCGAGCGGCTGATCAAGCACCCGACCTACGGCAAGTACGTGCGCCGCACCACTAAGGTGCTCGCCCACGACGAGCAGAACGAGTGCAAGGAAGGCGACGTGGTGTCGATCACCCCGTGCCGCCCGCTGTCGCGTCACAAGAGCTGGAAGCTGGTGCGCGTTGTCGAACGCGGCACGCGCTGAAGCCTTTAGGAATACATCGACATGATCCAGATGCGAACCCTGCTCGCGGCGGCTGACAACAGCGGTGCGCGCAGCCTCATGTGCATCAAGGTGCTCGGCGGCTCGAAGCGCCGCTACGCGCGCGTTGGCGATGTCATCAAGGTGAGCGTCAAGGACGCCATTCCGCGCGGCAAGGTCAAGAAGGGCGAGGTCTACGACGCCGTCGTGGTGCGCACCCGTCACGGCGTGCGTCGGGCCGATGGATCGCTGATCCGCTTCGATGGCAACGCCGCCGTGCTGCTGACCAACAAGCTCGAGCCGATCGGCACCCGCATCTTTGGACCAGTGACGCGCGAACTGCGTTCGACGCAGTTCATGAAGATCATCTCGCTGGCGCCCGAGGTCCTGTAAGGGACCCCGGAAAAGGACGAGGACAGGACATGAATCGAATTCGCAAGGGCGACCGGATCATCGTGACGACCGGGCGCGACAAGGGCAGGCAGGGCACCGTGCTGCGCGTGGTAGACGACGAGCACGTCGTCATCGAGAACGTGAACATGGTGAAGAAGCATCAGAAGCCGAATCCGCAGCGCAACACGCAGGGCGGGATCGTGCAGAAGGAAGCTGCGCTGCACGTCTCGAACGTGGCGCTGTTCAATCCGATCACGAAGAAGGGCGACCGCGTCGGTTTCAAGAAGCTCGACGACGGCCGCAAGGTTCGCGTGTTCAAGTCTAACGGTGAAGTTGTCGACGCCTGAGCGTCGCGACCTCGAAAAACGGAAACAGGATCTAACGATCATGGCCAGGCTTCAAAAGCACTATCGCGAAGTCGTTGTGCCGCAGCTCATGAAGGAGCTCGGCGTTACCAATCCCATGCAGGTGCCGCGCATCGAGAAGATCACGGTCAACATGGGCGTGGGCGAAGCGGTCGCGGACAAGAAGCTGATGGACAACGCGGTCGGCGACCTCATCAAGATCACGGGTCAGAAGCCGCTGTTGTGCAAGTCGAAGAAGGCGATCGCGACCTTCAAGCTGCGCGCGGGCCTCGCGATCGGTGCGAAGGTGACGCTGCGCGGTGCGCGCATGTACGAGTTTCTGGACCGTCTCGTCAGTATCGCGATCCCGCGAATCCGCGACTTCCGCGGCATGCCCGCCAAGGCATTCGACGGTCGTGGCAACTACAACTTCGGCGTCAAGGAACAGATCATTTTCCCCGAAATCCAGTACGACCAGGTCGACAAGGTTCGGGGAATGGACATCACGATCACGACCACCGCGGTCGACGACAAGGCGGGGCGAGCGCTGCTAACGGCGTTCAGCTTCCCCTTCCGCAAGTAATTTTTTTCTCAAGAACGCCCGCAAGCAGTTCGGAAAGGTAACGGCAATGGCCAAGACCAACATGCTGGAACGCGAGAAACGCCGTGAGGCGCTCGCCAAGAAGCATCAGCAGAAGCGCGCGAAGCTCAAGGAGCTCATTCGCGACCCGCGCAGCTCACCCGAGCAGCGTGTGGCCGCGCAAGAGACCCTGCAGAAGCTGCCGCGCGACTCGAATCCGAACCGGCAGCGCAACCGCTGCTCGGTGACCGGGCGTTCGCGTGGTGTGTACCGGAAGTTTGGCCTCGCACGCACCAAGCTGCGTGAGGCTGCGAACCGCGGCGAGCTGCCGGGTTTGACCAAGTCGAGCTGGTGAGGGCGCGTTCATGAGCATGACCGATCCGATTGCAGATTTCATTACGCGCATCCGCAACGGCCAGTCCGCGCGCAAGCCCGAAGTGAGCTGCGCGACTTCCAAGGCGAAGGTGGCGATCGCGCAGGTGTTGCGCGATGAGGGCTACATCGCAGGCTTCACGACCACCAGCGACGGCGGCAAGACCACGCTCACGGTGCAGCTCAAGTATCACGAGGGTCGCCCGGTCATCGATCGCATCGAGCGGGTCAGCCGTCCGGGGCTGCGTTCGTATCGCGGCAAGACAGCGATCCCGAAGGTTCTCGGCGGACTCGGAATAGCGATTGTTTCGACCTCGCAAGGGGTCATGACGGACCGCAAGGCGCGCTCCGTCGGCCAGGGCGGCGAAGTCCTGTGCGTGGTTTCCTGAGGGGCCCGACATGTCCAGAGTTGCAAAAAAGCCAGTAGACCTGCCGCAGGGCGTGACGGCGACCGTCACCGCCGAGAGCGTCACGCTCAAAGGCGCGAAGGGTTCGCTGTCGGTAGCCCTCGCGAGCGGGCTGTCGGTCGCGCAGGACAAGCAGACGCTGACCGTGCAGATGGGCTCGCTGGCGATGCGTCCGGCCGGCGGCGCCGTGCGCGCGCATCTCGCCAACATGGTCGTCGGCGTCACCAAGGGCTTCGAGAAGAAGCTCGAGCTCGTCGGCGTCGGCTACCGTGCCGCGGTCGCCGGCAAGGCGCTCAACCTCACGCTCGGCTTCTCGCACCCGGTCGCTTATCCGATTCCCGAGGGAATCACGATCGAAACCCCGAGCCAGACCGAAATCCTCGTCAAGGGCATGGACTGCCAGAAGGTAGGCCAGGTCGCTGCCGAGATCCGCGGCTACCGGCCGCCCGAGCCCTACAAGGGCAAGGGCGTGCGCTACGCCGGCGAGAAGATCGAGCTCAAGGAAGCCAAGAAAAAGTAGGCCGCCATGAAAAAGATCATCGACAAGAAGGGCACGCGCCTCAGGCGTGCTACCCGCACCCGGGCCAAGATTCGCGAGCTGCGCGTCGCGCGGCTGACTGTGCATCGCACGCCGCAACATATGTACGCACAGATCATCGATGGCGCGGGCGGCAAGGTACTCGCGAGCGCCTCGACCGTTCAGGCCTCCGTGAAGGAAGGCCTGAAGGCGACGGGCAACGTGGCAGCGGCCGCGGCCGTCGGCAAGGCGATCGCCGAGCGCGGCAAAGCCGCCGGCGTCACGACAGTTGCATTCGATCGGGCGGGTTTCCGCTATCACGGCCGCGTCAAAGCGCTGGCCGACGCCGCCCGCGAGGGCGGGCTGGTTTTCTAACAGGATTCAGGCAGGGATTTCACCATGGCGAGACCCGAGAAGACGTCCAGCGGCGACGACCTGATCGAGAAGCTGGTTGCGGTCAACCGCACGGCGAAGGTCGTGAAGGGCGGCCGGCAGTTCGGCTTCACCGCGCTCACGGTCGTTGGCGATGGCGCCGGCCGTGTCGGTTTTGGCTACGGCAAAGCACGTGAAGTGCCGACCGCGATCGCGAAGGCGATGCAGCAGGCGCGCAAGAACATGCTCACCGTGCCGCTGCGCGAGGACTCGATCCACTACGCAATCAAGGGCGCGCACGGCACGACACGCGTGTACATGCAGCCCGCATCGAGCGGTACCGGCGTCATCGCCGGCGGCGGCATGCGCGCGGTGTTCGAGTGCGCGGGCGTGCGCAACGTGCTCGCCAAGAGCTACGGGTCGCGCAATCCCATCAACGTGGTGCGCGCGACCTTCAATGCGCTCGCGCACATTTCCTCGCCCGAGGACATCGCCGCGAAGCGCGGCAAGTCGGTCGAGGAAATCCTGACCTGACGGTCGGGCGTTTTCCAAGGAACCAGCATATGAGCGGCAAGATCAAGGTTACGCAGACGCGCAGTACGGCAGGCCAGCTGCGGAACATCCGCGCCTCGGTGCAGGGCCTCGGCCTGCGCCGCATCCGTCATTCGGTCGAAGTGCTCGATACGCCCTCTAACCGCGGAATGATCAAGACCGCCGAGCACCTGCTCGCGGTCGAGAAAGCCTAAGCGAAGGTACTGCGATGAAACTCAATGACATGCAGCCCGCCCCGGGCAGCAAGAAAGTCCGGCTTCGCGTCGGTCGCGGCGCCTCCGCCGGCCAGGGCAAGACCTGCGGCCGTGGCGTGAAGGGGCAGCGCGCGCGCAAGGGCGGCTACCACAAGGTCGGCTTCGAGGGCGGCCAGATGCCGCTGCAGCGCCGCCTGCCGAAGATGGGTTTCCGTTCCGCCGTGAAGGCGACGCGCAGCGAAATCACGCTGAGCACGCTCGCGATGCTGGCCGGCAAGTCGGGCGGCTCGGTCGATCTCGCCGCCGTCAAGGCCGCGAGCGCGGTTCCCGCCAGCGTCCTCAAGGTGAAAATCATCCTGTCGGGCAAGATCACGACGGCCGTGACCGTCAAGGGCCTCGGTGTCACCAAGGGTGCACGCGCGGCGATCGAAGCGGCCGGCGGAAAGGTCGAGTAGAGCGCGTGTCGTCCTCCGGATCCAATCCGATGGCAGGATTCGGCCAAGTCGCGAGACTGGCCGAGATTCGCCAGCGCCTGCTGTTCCTCGCGGGTGGCCTGATCGTCTACCGCATCGGCACGTTCATCCCGACGCCGGGCATCGATCCGATCGCCCTCGCGCGCTTCTTCCAGGAACAGGAAGGAACGATCCTGGGCCTCTTCAACATGTTCTCCGGCGGCGCGTTGTCACGCCTGTCGATCTTCGCGCTCGGCGTGATGCCGTACATCTCGGCTTCGATCATCATTCAGATGATCGCCGTCGTGTACCCGCCGTGGGCGGAATGGCGCAAGGAAGGCGAGTCGGGACGCCGGCGCATCACGCAGAAGACGCGCTATTTCACGGTGATCCTGGCCATCTTCCAGGGCTTCGGCGCTTCCTACGCGTTCGAGAACCAGGGCGTCGTCCTCAATCCGGGCCCCGTATTCCTCGGCGTCGCGACGGTGACACTGACGACCGGAACGATGTTCCTGATGTGGCTCGGCGAGCAGATCACCGAGCGCGGCATCGGCAACGGCATCTCGATGATCATCCTGTCAGGCATCGTCGCGGGCATCCCCGCCGCGCTCGGTAACTCGCTGACGCAGATCAACACCGGCGAGATGAACGCAGCCTTCGCGATCGTGCTCGCGCTCGTGGTCGCGGCGACGACGATGTTCGTCGTGTTTGTCGAGAGCGGCCAGCGGCGCATCGCGGTCAACTACGCGAAGCGCATGGTGGGACGTCGCATGATGGCGGGGCAGTCGAGTCACCTGCCGTTCAAGCTCAATACCGCGGGCGTCATCCCGCCGATCTTCGCCTCCTCCCTGCTGCTGTTCCCGGCGACCCTTGCGAACTTCGCGGGCACCGGCACTGGCGAGACGGGGATTCGCGGCAGCGTCAAGATCTTCATGCAGGACCTCGCCGCGGCCCTCGGCTACGGCCAGCCGCTGCACATGCTCCTGTACGCGACGCTGATCGTGTTCTTCTGCTTCTTCTACACGGGCCTCACGCTCAATTCGCGCGAGACGGCCGACAACCTCAAGAAGGCCGGGGCATTCATCCCCGGCATCCGTCCCGGCCAGCAGACCGGCGAGTACATCGACCGGGTGCTGACGCGCCTGACGCTGTGGGGCGCCGTCTACGTGACTGCGGTCTGCCTCCTGCCGGAGGTGTTGATTTCATGGGGAAATGTGCCGTTCTACTTCGGCGGCACGTCCTTGCTCATCATCGTGGTCGTGGTCATGGACTTTATAGCCCAGCTGCGCGCCCACATGATGTCCCATCAGTACGAAGGTTTGGTCAAGAAGGCCAACCTGCGCGGCGCTGGCCGCCCGGGCGGGCTGCGCTGAGCGCGGCCCCGGCAGAGCTACCCGAGGATCCCGAGTCATGAAAGTCCGTCCGTCAGTGAAGAAGATTTGCAAGAACTGCAAGGTCGTCCGTCGGCGCGGGATCGTCTTCATCATCTGTTCCGACGCCCGCCACAAGCAGCGTCAGGGCTAAGGGGCCGGGTCGGCGTCGGGGAGTCCGGCGCGACGCGTTTGGCCTGCAAAAACCCGGATTTTCGGGTTGAGTGAATGCAGTTTTTTAGATATACTGCCGCGCTTTTCCGCGGCGTTTCGTAGGGCAGCAAATGGCGCGCATTGCCGGCATCAACATCCCGATGAACAAGCACATTGTCATTGGGCTGACTCATATTTTCGGCGTCGGTCACACGACCGCGCGCAAGGCCTGTGAGGTCGCGAGCGTCGCTCCGACGACCAAGACCAAGGACCTGACCGAGACCGAGGTCGCGGCGCTGCGTTCATTCATCGCGCGCATCACGGTCGAAGGCGACCTGCGTCGCGAAACGGCAATGAACGTCAAGCGGCTGATGGACATGGGTTCGTATCGGGGCATCCGCCACCGCAAGGGCCTGCCCATGCGCGGCCAGCGCACGCGTACCAACGCCCGCACCCGCAAGGGTCCGCGCAAGCAGGCCGTGAAGCTGAACGCACCCCCGGGCAAGGTCTGATCAAACTCGTTTTAGGAAGAATCGCGAATGTCTGAACAGAAGCAGCAGCCGGCCGCCGGCGAAGCCGGTGGCGGCGACAAGAAAGCCCCCCGTGCCAAAAAGGCCCGTCGCCAGCTCAGCGACGCGGTCGCGCACGTGCATGCCTCGTTCAACAACACGATCATCACGATCACCGACCGGCAGGGCAACGTGCTCAGTTGGGCGACCTCGGGCGGCTGCGGCTTCCGCGGTTCGCGCAAGAGCACGCCGTTCGCTGCGCAGGTCGCGGCGGAGAAGGCCGGAGTCGCGGTGCAGGAGTACGGCGTGCGTAACGTCGAGGTCCGCGTGAAGGGCCCGGGCCCGGGGCGCGAGTCCGCGGTCCGCGCGCTCAACGCCTGTGGCCTCAAGATCACGAGCATCTCGGATGTGACTCCGATCCCGCACAACGGCTGCCGTCCGCCGAAGAAGCGCCGCGTCTAACGCGGCCGCCCGTCGCGACAAGTTTCGAGGAACGCAATGGCAAGGTATCTGGGACCGAAATGTAAGCTCTCGCGCCGCGAGGGAACCGATCTCTTCCTGAAGAGCGGTGTGAAGACGCTTGAGTCGAAGTGCAAGCTCGAAGTGCCCCCGGGCGGCGTCAAGGGCGAGCGCAAGCAGCGGCTGTCGGACTACGGCGTGCAGCTGCGCGAGAAGCAGAAGCTGCGCCGCATGTACGGCGTGCTCGAGCGCCAGTTCCGCAACTACTACACCAAGGCCGCGGGCCGTCCCGGTGCGACCGGCGAGAACCTGCTGAAGTCGCTCGAGCGTCGGCTCGACAACGTCGTCTACCGCATGGGCTTCGCAACGACCCGCGCCGAAGCGCGCCAGCTCGTTTCCCACAAGGGCGTCAACGTCAACGGCAAGCTCGTCAACGTCGCGTCCTACCAGGTGAACGCTGGCGACACGGTCGAGGTTCGTGAGCACGCGAAGGCGCAGGGGCGCATCGCCCACGCGCTGTCGATCGCCGCGCAGAACGGTTTTCCGGACTGGGTGCTGGTCGATGAAAAGAAGATGTCCGGTACCCTGAAGACCGTCCCCGATCGGGACGAGATTCTGCCGGACATCAACGAGAACCTCGTCGTCGAGTTGTACTCGAAGTAATTTGAATCAGGCTCCCGCCCGGGAGCCTTGGTCGCAGACTCCAGGTGCCGCAAATGCAGGGATCAGTTGCAGAATTTTTGAAGCCGCGCGTCGTCAAGGTGACCCCGCAGGGGCCCCGGCATGCGCGTGTGATCATCGAGCCGTTCGAGCGGGGCTTCGGCCACACGCTCGGCAACGCGCTGCGTCGCGTGCTGTTGTCGTCTCTACCCGGTGCGGCGATCACCGAGGTGGAAATCGACGGCGTGCTGCACGAGTACACCTCGATTGAAGGAGTGCAGGAAGACGTCGTCGACGTTCTCCTCAACCTCAAGCTCGTCGCGGTGCGCATGCACGCGCGCGTAGAGTCGGAGTTGCGCCTCGTGAAGAAGGGCCCGGGTCCGGTCCGTGCCGGCGACATCCAGGGCGACCACGACGTCGAGATCCTGAACCCCGAGCTCGTCATCGCCAACCTGACGAAGGCCGGCGAACTCAACATGACCCTCAAAATCGAGAGCGGCCGCGGCTACCGCCCGGCAGTTGCCCGCGGTTTCGAGGAGCAGACGCGTCCTATCGGCCGCCTGCAGCTCGACGCCTCGTTCTCGCCGGTGCGGCGGGTGACCTACAACGTCGAATCGGCCCGCGTCGAGCAGCGCACCGACCTCGACAAGCTGATCATCGACATCGAGACCAACGGCACGATCGATCCGGAAGAGGCGATTCGCCGGGCCGGCGGGATCCTCAAGGACCAGCTGTCGGTGTTCGTGGACCTGCAGGGCCAGGAAGAGGGCGGCCAGAAGGCGGTTGAGACGCAGTTCGACCCGATCCTGCTCCGGCCGGTCGACGAGCTCGAGCTCACGGTCCGCAGCGCCAATTGCCTCAAGGCCGAGAACATTCACTACATCGGCGACTTGGTGCAACGCACCGAGGTCGAGCTGCTGCGCACGCCGAACCTCGGCAAGAAGTCGCTCACCGAGATCAAGGAAGTGCTCGAGGGCCATGGCCTGTCGCTCGGCATGCGCCTTGACGGCTGGCCGCCGGTCACGTTGCGGCGCGAAGACGAGTACAAGACGGCCTGACCTCGCGGTCGGGACATAAGCG
>JANXZZ010000083.1 GCA_025355245.1 Pseudomonadota bacterium
CCTCGTAGATGAGCCGCTCGGCGTGGCGCAAGGGAGTCGCGAGGCCGAGCGCGAGCAGGCGGACGATGCCGCGCTGGGTGAGCGCGTCCGCCTCGCCGCGCTCGGCGAGCAGCACGAGCGAGACGTGCGTCAGTTCGTCGCGCACCGCGGGATAGAGCTCGAGCCGCACGCTCTGGCGCGTGACCTCGAAGCTGTCGGGCACGCTCTCGAAGTCGAAGGCGCGCACCGGGCTGCGCGTCCAGGGATCGGCGGGGCCTCCGATCGCGCTCGCGACCGATTCCCGGGCGCCCGCGCTCCTCTTGAGAGGCGCGAGCTCGCGGCCCTCGGCGACCACCGCACCCGCGGCATCGAGCACGCGCAGATTGAGCCGCAGATGATCCGCGAGCGGCACCGCCGCGAGTTCCTCGGCGCTTAAGGGATGCCCGCCGAGGCGCGCGAGCGCGCCGGCGACGGTCGCCAGGAACGGCTCGGCCTCGTGGCCGGCGAGCTCGCCGAGGCAGCGCCGGGCGACGTCGGGCGCCGGCACCAGCGCCCGGCGCAGCGCCTTCGGCAGCCCGCGGATCAGCTGGGTCAGCTTTTCCTCGCGCCACGCGGGGATCCCCCAGTCGAGTTCGTCCGCGTACAGCTTGGCGAGCAGCGGCGCGGGTACGTCGAGCGTCGCGCCGTCGCGCGCGTGGCCGGGCTCGAAGCGGTATTCGACCGCGAGCCGGTTGCCCGCGAGCGGCAGCGTCGCCGGGTAGCGCTCGCGGTCGAGAAGCGGCGCCCCGCGGCGGCGCAGGTCCGGTGCCGCCATAAAAAGGAGTCGGGGCGCCGCGCGCTCCGCCTCGCGCCGCCAACGCTCGAAGGCGACCAGCGAATGCACGGTCGCGGGCACCCGCGCGAGGTAGAACGCCGCCTCCTCCACCTCGTCGACCAGCACCACGTGACGCCGCAGTGCCGCCTCTTCCGCCGCGAGCGCCGCCTTCTCGCGCGCGTTGTTGGCGAGGAAGGGAGCCTTCAGGCGCGAGCGACCGTGCACGAGCGCCTCGCGCACGAAGATCTCGCGCGCCGCCGCGGGCGCGACGCTGCCGTAGTTGACGCGCCGGCCCGCGACAGGCCATAGAGGCTCACGGACTCGTGCGCGCTCACGATGCCGCGCTCGGCGTCCCATTCGGGTTCGGTGTACTCGCGCTTGACCAAATGGCGGCCGGCGGCCTCGATCCACGCCGGCTCGATGGCAGCGACCAGCCGCGCGTAGACCCGGCCGGTGTCGATCAGGCTCGCGGCCATGAGCCAGCGCGGCGGGTGTGCCTTGAGCGGCGTGCCGGGCGCGACCACGAAGCGCAGCCCGCGCGGCCCGAGGAAATCGCCGCGTTCGGATTTCTCGCCGATGCTGCCGAGGAGTCCCGTCAGCAGCGCGCGGTGCACGGGCTCGGGGTCGGCCGGCTTCTCGTTGAGCGTCCAGCCGAGTTCGCCTGCGACGTCGGTCAGCTGCGCGTTCAGGTCCTCCCACTCGCGCATGCGCGCGGCGGACAGGAACGACTCCGCGCACCAGCGGCGCACCGCTCCGCGCGTGCGGCTGGCGCGCTCCGCGAGGTAGCGGTTCCAGATCCTGAGCAGCGTCAGGAAATCGGAGCCCGGATCCGCGAGCGCCGCGTGCGCCTCTGCGGCGGCCTGCTGGCGCTCCTCCGGTCGCTCGCGCGGGTCGCGGATCGAGAGCGCGGCCACGAGCGCAATCACCTCGCGGAGCGCGCCCAGGCGCCGCGCCTCGATCAGCATGCGCCCGAGTCGGGGATCGACCGGCATGCGCGCCATCTGCCGGCCGGTTTCGGTGACGATGCGCCGCTCGTCGACCGCCTCGAGTTCCGCAAGCAGCCGGTAGCCGTCGTTGACGAGGCGCGTCTCCGGAGGATCGATGAACGGGAACTCGTCAGGTGCCCCGAGGCCGAGCGTCGCCATCTGCAGGATCACGCTCGCGAGGTTGGTGCGCAGCACCTCCGGGGGCGTGAATGGCGCGCGCGCCTCGAAATCGTCCTCGGCGTAGAGGCGGATGCAGACGCCGGGGCCCAGGCGCCCGCAGCGGCCCTCGCGCTGGCGCGCACTCGCCTGCGAGATCGGCTCGATCGGCAGCCGCAGGATCTTCGCGCGTGCGCTGTAACTCGAAATGCGCGCGAGCCCCGAGTCGATGACGGCGCGGATCCCGGGGACCGTCAGCGAGGTCTCGGCGACGTTGGTCGCGAGCACGACGCGGCGCCGGCCGCGACGGTCGAAGACGCGCTGCTGGTCGGACCAGGCGAGGCGCGAGTACAGCGGCAGCACGTCGAGCCGCTCGCCGAAGCCCTGCTCGATCGCCTCCGCGGCGTCGCGGATCTCGCGCTCGCCCGGCAGGAACACCAGCACGTCACCGAGGCCTACCTCGCCGGGCTCGGTCGAGAGCTCCTCGAGCGCGCCCAGGATCCCGGCCGTGAGCCCGGGATCGAAGCGATCGTCAACGTCCTCGTCGAGCGGCCGGTAGCGGGTCTCGACCGGGTAGCCGCGCCCCGACACTTCGATCACGGGCGCGCCGCCGAAATACCTCGAGAAGCGCTCGGTGTCGATCGTGGCCGAGGTCACGATGAGGCGCATCTCGGGCCGGCGCGGCAACACGCCGCGCAGGATGCCGAGCAGGAAATCGATGTTGAGGCTGCGCTCGTGCGCCTCGTCGATGATCAGCGCGTCGTAGCGCCGGTACAGCGGATCGTGCCGCGCCTCGGCGAGCAGGATGCCGTCGGTCATCAGCTTGATCGCGGTCTCGGGCGAGGTGCCGTCGCTGAAGCGGACCTTGTAGCCGACGAAGCCGGCGGGCGCGCCGGCGAGTTCCTCGGTGAGGCGCGCGGCGACCGCGCGCGCCGCGATGCGGCGCGGCTGCGTGTGGCCGATGAGGCCGCGGCCGAGCGCGCCCGCCTCGAGCAGCATCTTGGGGAGCTGGGTGGTCTTTCCGGAGCCCGTCTCGCCGCAGACGATGAGCACCTGGTGCGCGCGGATCGCCGCGACGATCTCCTCGCGGCGCGCGACGATCGGCAGCTCGGCGGGGTACGCGAGCGGGGGCAGCGCGCGCGGTTCGGCCATGCTCAGCCCTTGGGCCGTTCGCCGGCTTTCGCTTCCTGCCAGTAGCTCTCGAGCGTCGCGACGTCGCTCGCCCCGCTCGCCCGCGCGCGCGCCTCGACGTGGCGGAAGCGGCTGACGAAGCGGCCGTTCGCCGCCCTGAGCGCCGCCTCGGGATCGACGTCGAGGTGCCGGGCGAGGCTCGTGACCGCCATGAGGAGATCGCCCAGTTCGTGCTCGATGGCCGCGCGACTTCCCTCGGCGCGCGCGGCATCGAGTTCGGCGAGTTCCTCGGCGACCTTGTCGCGGGCGCCGCTCGCGTCCGGCCAGTCAAAGCCGATGCGCGCCGCGCGCCGGCCGAGCTTGGCGGCACGCGCGAGCGCCGGCAGCGCGAGCGGCACGTCGTCCATGACTCCGGGGCTGCCGGCGGCGCCGGCGCGCGCGGCCTTGGCGGCCTTCTCGGCGTCCTTCAGCTCCTCCCAGCGCCGCGCGCGCGCGGCGGCATCGGCGAGGCGCTCGCCGCCAAACACGTGCGGGTGGCGGCGCACCAGCTTCGCGGCGATGCCGTGCGCGACGGCCGCGAAGTCGAAGGCGCCCTGCTCCTCCGCCATGCGCGCGTGGAACACGACCTGGAACAAGAGATCGCCGAGTTCCTCGCGCAAGTCGTCGAGATCGCCGCGTTCGATCGCATCGGCGACCTCGTAGGCCTCCTCGAGCGTGAACGGCGCGACGCTCGCGAAGTTCTGCGCGAGATCCCAGCCGCAGCCGTCCGCAGGGTCACGCAGCCGAGCCATGATGGCGAGCAGCTCATCCACGGCGGCGGACCTCGGTCGCATCGGGGCCCGACAGCACGAAGCGACGAAAGGTGATCAGCATGCCGGCCGTCGCACCCCAGATGTTGTGCGTGTTGTAGGGAATGTCGTGGAGCGTGATCACCTCGCCGTCGATCTCGCGCGGGCGCGGCCGGTGGTTCGCGGCATCGAGGATGTGGCGCAGCGGCACTTCGAACACCGCGGCCACCTCGACGGGATCGAGCCGAAGCGGCGCGCCCGGCTTCACGAACGCGACCACCGGCGTCACGCGGTAGCCACTGATGATGAGGTGACCGGGCAGGAAGCCGATGACCTCGACGTTGTGGCGGTCGAGCCCGATCTCCTCCTCGGTCTCGCGCAGCGCGGTCGCGACCGGACCCGCATCGCCGGGTTCGAGCCGCCCGCCCGGGAAGGAAACCTGACCGGCGTGGCGGCGAAGGTCGGAGGAGCGCTCCGTGAATAGCACCGTGAGGCCCGCGGGATGATCGACGATCGGCACCAGCACGGCGGCCGCGGTCGTCCTCGGCGCTACGAGGTGGCGAAAGCGCTTGCTCTCCTGCGCGGTCAGGCCCAGGAAGCGGTCGTCCCCGGCTTCCCCCGGCACGGTGCCGGCGAAGCGGCGGCGCAGCAGTGCCCGCAGTTCCTCGTCGCCCGGAATGGCCGTGTCCGGCGCCGTCATTTCGTCGAATCGGGGCGCGTGAGCTGCCGCGGGTCGAGCAGCCGCGCGAGCTGCTCGCGCGGCAGTCCCGTGACCCGGATCGCGACCTCGAGGACCGCCTCGCCGCTCGCGTAGGCTTCCTTCGCAATCCTGGCGCCCGCCTCGTAGCCGATCAGCGGATTGAGCGCGGTGACCAGGATCGGATTGCGCGCCAGCGCCTCGACCAGGTGCGCCTCGTTGATCACGACGCCCGCCAGCACCCGGTCGGCGAGCGCACGCGCGGCGTGGCCGAGGAGCGCGAGGCTTTCGAGCAGGTTGGCGGCGATCACGGGCAATCCCATGTTGAGCTGGAAGGTGCCGAGCTGCGCGGCGGTCGTGATCGTGGTGTCGTTGCCGATGACCTGGGCCACCGCCATCGCGACCGCCTCCGGCACGACCGGGTTGACCTTGCCCGGCATGATCGAGGACCCGGGCTGAAGGGCCGGCACCGAGACCTCGGCAAGCCCGGCGAGCGGCCCCGAGTTCATCCAGCGCAGGTCGTTCGCGATCTTGCCGAGCGCGACCGCGGTCGCGCGCGCCTGGCCGGAGAGTTCGAGCGCGGTGTCCTGGCAGGCGAGCGCCGCGAAGAAGTTGGGATTGGGCGTGAAGGCGAGGCCGGTCCTCGCCGCAAGCTCGGCCGCGACCGCCGCGCCAAAGCCCTCGGGGGCATTGACGCCGGTGCCGACCGCGGTGCCGCCCTGCGCGAGGCGCAGGAGCCGCGGCAGGCTCGATTCGAGCCGCGCGATCGAATCCTCGACTTGCTGGCGCCACGCGCTCCATTCCTGCCCGACCGTGAGCGGCATCGCGTCCATCAGGTGCGTGCGACCGGTTTTCACGACCCGGTCGAGCGCCGGGAGTCGCGCGGCGAGCGTAGCGCTCAGGTGGCGCAGCGCAGGCAGCAGCTCGCGGCTGAGCGCGAGCGCCGCGCTCACGTGGATGGCCGAGGGCACGCAGTCGTTGCTGCTCTGGGCCTGGTTGACGTCATCGTTCGGGTGCACCGGGGCGCCGAGTGCGGCGCTCGCGAGGTGCGCGATGACCTCGTTCACGTTCATATTGCTGCTGGTGCCCGAGCCCGTCTGGAAGACGTCGAGCGGGAAGGCGCCGGCGGCGGCGCCCTCCAGGATCGCGAGTGCGGCCGCCTCGATCGCGGCACCCTTGGGCTTGGCGAGGGTGCCGCGGCGCGCGTTGACGCGCGCGGCGGCCCACTTGATCAGCGCGAGGGCGTGGATGAAGGCTGCGGGCAGCAGCCGTTCGCTCAGCCGGACGTTTTCGAGGGCGCGCTGGGTCTGCGCGCCCCACGGCGCGTCGGCCGGGACCGCCACGACGCCCATGCTGTCGTGCTCGAGCCTTAAGTCCTTTTCGGGCATTCCGTCGGGAGCGATAGAATAGAGCGGTTCATCCTAGCACTTTAAGGATGCCGAGCACCGTGACCGACCGCCCCCAGCCCCTCGCCGACGCGCTCGCTGCGCTCTCGCCCGTCGACGGCCGCTACGCCGAGAAGTGCGCGGAGCTGCGCCCGCTCTTGAGCGAAGCGGCGCTCATCCGGCACCGCGTCCGCGTCGAGGCGGAATGGTTCCTGTTCCTCGCGCGCGACCTCGCCCTGGCTGAGCTCAAGGGGCTGGCGCCCGCCGTGCTTAAGGCCGCGGACGCGCTTGTTGTCGCCGCGCCCGACGGCGAGGCGGCGGCGGTCAAGGCCGAGGAGCGCCGCGTCGCCCACGACGTGAAGGCGGTCGAGTACTACGTGCGCGCGCGTCTCGCCGACGCCGGCGCGACCAAGGCCGAGCTCGAGTTCGTGCACTTCGCCTGCACCTCCGAGGACATCAACAATCTCTGCTACGCGTTGATGCTGAAGGCGGCGCGCGACGCGGTGCTGCTGCCCGCGATCGGACGCCTGCACACCTGGCTGGTCGCGCACGCGCACCGCTACGCCGACCTGCCGATGCTGTCGCGCACGCACGGCCAGGCGGCGACTCCCACGACCCTCGGCAAGGAGCTCGCCAACGTCGCCGCGCGCCTCGCGCGCGCACGCGACAGCTTCGCCGGCGTCGTCGCGCTCGGCAAGATGAACGGCGCGGTCGGCAACTGGAACGCGCACCGGGTCGCCTACCCGGCGATCGACTGGCGCGCGGCGTCGGAGCGCTTCGTCGGCATGCTCGGGCTCGGCTGGAACGAGTACACGACCCAGATCGAGCCGCACGACTGGATCGCCGAGTACTGCGACGCGCTCGCCCGCCTCGACACGATCCTGCTCGATTTCTCGCGCGATGCGTGGGGCTACGTATCGCTCGGCTACTTCCGCCAGCGCGTGGTCGCGGGCGAGGTCGGCAGCTCGACCATGCCGCACAAGGTGAACCCGATTGACTTCGAGAATGGCGAGGGCAACCTTGGCCTCGCGAATGCGCTGCTCCGGCATTTCTCGGAGAAGCTGCCGGTGTCGCGCTGGCAGCGCGATCTCACCGACTCGACCGTGCTGCGCAACGTCGGCGTCGCGCTCGCGCATGCGCTGCTTGCCTTTCTCTCCATCGAGCGCGGCCTCGGACGCCTCGAGCCCGACCCCGCCCGGCTCGCCGCCGATCTCGATGCGAACTGGGAAGTCCTCGGCGAGGCGCTGCAGACCGTCATGCGTCGCTACGGCGTCGAGGACGCCTACGAGCAGCTGAAGGCCCTCACCCGCGGCCGGCGCATCGACGCCGCTGCGCTGCAGGCGTTCATCGCGACGCTGCCGATTCCGGCGGCCGAGCGCGCCCGACTCGAGCAGCTCACCCCCGCCGACTACATCGGTCTTGCGCACATGCTCGCCCGCGATGCCTGACGCGGCCGGGGTCGAGCTCCTCCTCACCGACTGGTCCACGGATGCCGAGGCGCTCATCGCCGTGCGCCGGGCGGTTTTCGTCCGCGAGCAGGGAATCCCTGAAAAAGACGAGTGGGATGCCGCCGATCGGGGGGCGACCCACGTGCTGGTGCGCCTGAACCGTGATCCAGTCGGCACGGGGCGACTGGAGGCCACCGGTAAGATCGGCAGACTCGCGGTGCTGGGAACCGCGCGACGGCTTGGCATTGGCAGTCTGATGCTCAGGCATCTCGTTGAGCTCGCCCGCGGACGGGGACTCGACGCGGTGCACCTGAACGCGCAGATCGCCGCCCTCGATTTCTACGGCGCGCACGGGTTCGTCGCCGAGGGCTCCGAGTTCGACGAGGCAGGTATCCGCCATCGGAGGATGCGGCTTGCATTTTCCGCCGAGCAATGTCCTGGTCCCACGCCTGACGGCAGCACGCACCGTGCTCTCGACCGTTGAGGACGTGCGCGCCGCCGCGACCACCGTCGCGAGCGCCGCGCAGCGCGTGCTTACGCTCTGCACGCACGACCTCGAGTCCTCGATCTTCGAGTACCCGCCATTCATCACCGCGGTCAAGCGCCTGGTGCTCGGGCCGCGCTTCGCCAAGGTGCGCGTGCTGGTCTTGAACCCCGGCCGCATCATGTACAGCCGCCACGAGTTCATCGCGCTCGCGCGCAAGCTCACGAGCTACGTCGAGATCCGGAACGCGCAGGCGCCGTTTCGCGACAACCCCGCCACCTTCATGATCGCCGACGACCAGGCGACGCTGTACCGCCTGCAGCACACGCGCTGGGACGGCATCTGCGAGCTCAGGAACTCCCAGGTTGCGCGCCTGCACCTCGAGCACTTTGACGAGGGCTGGAACGAGAGCGGCGCGCCGCGCGCACCGGCGGCCCTGCAAAGCTGAGCCCGGCCGGGCCGGCTATACTTCTGCGATGAGTGAACGCGTCATCGTCGCGCTGTCGGGCGGCGTGGATTCTGCCGTCGCGGCCTTGCTGCTGCGCCGCGCCGGCCACGAGGTCGAGGCGCTGCACATGAGCAACTGGGAGGAGGACGAGGCCGGCTACTGCACGGCCGCGACCGACTGGCAGGACGCGCGCCTCGTTGCCGAGGCAATCGGCATACCGATCCACCGGGTCAGCTTCGCGACCGAGTACCGCGAGCGCGTATTCGCGCATTTCCTCGCCGACTACGCCGCCGGCCTCACGCCGAACCCGGACGTGCTCTGCAACCGCGAGGTCAAGTTTGGGGCCTGCCTCGACTACATGCGCCGCCTCGGGGGCAGCTGCCTCGCGACCGGGCACTACGCGCGCATCGAGGTCGGCAGCGGCCGCGCGCGACTCTGCCGCGCCCGCGACCGCGACAAGGACCAGAGCTACTTCCTGCAGCAGGTACCGCGCACGGCGCTCGCGGCGACGCGCTTTCCGCTCGGCGACCTCACCAAGGGCGAGGTGCGCGAGCTCGCGCGCACCGCGGGGCTGCCGGTTCACGACCGGCCCGACAGCACCGGCATCTGCTTCATCGGCGAGCGACCGTTTCGCGCCTTCCTCGAGTCGTATCTGAAGGCGGTGCCGGGCCCGATCGAGACGCCGAGCGGCGAGCGGCTTGGCCGCCACGACGGGCTCATGTACCACACGATCGGCCAGCGCCAGGGACTCAAGATCGGCGGCCTCGCGCGCCACGCGGGCACGCCGTGGTACGTCGCGCACAAGGATCTCGCGCGCAACGCGCTGATCGTCGTGCAGGGGCACGACCATCCGCTGCTGCAGTCGAGCGCATTCCGGACCGGGCCGGTCGCGTGGCTCGCGCCTGCGCCCGCTGCCGTGCTCGCCGCGAGCGTGCAGGTGCGCCACCGCCAGGCGGCAGTTTCTTGCCGCCTCGCGTGGACGGCGGACGGCGCCGAGGTGCTGCTCGATGCGCCGCTGCGCGGCGTCGCGCCCGGGCAGCACGCGGCCTTCTATGCGGGCGATGAATGCCTCGGCGGCGGCGTGATCCTCGCAACGCTGGGCGTGGCCGGCGCGCACCTCGATTCGTCCGCCGCCTGAAGAAACTCCTCGTCGGCGACACGATTGCGAGTGCCGCCCGCTGTATGATTGGCCGGTTGCAGCGGGAGTAGCCATGACCGACAGCTTCAAGACGCGCGCGACGCTCGACGTCGCCGGCCGCCAGTTCCAGTACTGCCGGATACCCGCGATTCAGGGCCACGATCTCGGTCGCCTGCCCTACTCGCTCAAGATCCTGCTCGAGAACCTGCTGCGCTTCGAGGACGGCGTCAACGTCACGAGCTCGGACATCGAGGCCTTGCTCACCTGGAGCCCGAAGGCAGCGCCCGCGCACGAGATCGCCTTCACGCCGGCGCGCGTGATCATGCAGGACTTCACCGGCGTGCCGTGCATCGTCGACCTCGCCGCGATGCGCGAGGCGATCACGCGCCTGGGCGGCAACGCTGCGCGCGTGAACCCGCTCGCACCCGCCGAGCTCGTCATCGACCATTCAGTGCAGGTTGATGCCTACGGCGCCGCCGATTCGCTCGCGCGCAACACCGACATCGAATTCGGCCGCAACGGCGAGCGCTACTCGTTCCTGCGCTGGGGCCAGACCGCGTTCAACAATTTCAAGGTCGTGCCGCCGAGCACCGGCATCGTCCACCAGGTCAACCTCGAGTACCTCGGGCGCGTGGTGTTCAGCAAGGAGGACTCCGGCAGCACCTGGGCCTACCCCGACACGCTGGTCGGCACCGACTCGCACACGACGATGATCAACGGCCTCGGCGTCGTTGGCTGGGGCGTCGGCGGCATCGAGGCGGAAGCGGCGATGCTCGGCCAGCCGGTCACGATGCTGATCCCGCAGGTCATCGGCTTCAAGCTGGCGGGGACCTTGAAGCCCGGCACCACCGCGACCGATCTCGTGCTCACCATCACCGAGCAGCTGCGCAAGAAGGGCGTCGTCGACAAGTTCGTCGAGTTCTTCGGCGATGGCCTCGCGGGACTGCCGCTCGCGGATCGCGCGACGATCAGCAACATGTCGCCCGAGTTCGGCAGCACCATCGCGGTGTTTCCGATCGACGAGGAGACGATCCGCTACCTGACGCTGACCGGGCGTCCGGCGGAGCAGGTCGCGCTGGTCGAGGCCTACGCGAAGGCGCAGGGCCTGTGGCGCACGAACGGCATGCGCGAGGCGGAGTACACCGACGTGCTGACGCTCGACCTCGCGACGGTGGAGCCATCGCTCGCGGGTCCGAAGCGTCCGCAGGACCGCGTGCCGCTCACCAAGGCGAAGAGCGTCTCGCAGGCCGCGGTCAAGAAGGCCGCCGAGGAACGCAGCACCAAGAACCCGACCGCGAGCGGCTCGGCGCCGGTCGCCGGCGGCAACTACGCGCTCAAGGACAATGCGGTCGTGATCGCCGCGATCACGAGCTGCACGAATACCTCGAACCCCGCGGTGCTGATCGCGGCGGGACTGCTGGCGCGCGCGGCGCGCGCGCGTGGCCTCAACTCGAAGCCCTGGGTCAAGACCTCGCTCGCGCCGGGCTCGCGCGTGGTCACCGACTACCTGACCAAGGCCGGGCTCCTCAAGGACCTCGAGGCGATCGGCTTCTTCACGGTGGGCTACGGCTGCACGACCTGCATTGGCAACTCGGGGCCGCTCAAGCCCGAGATCTCGGCGGCGATGAAAGCCGGGGACGTGACCTCGGCCTCGGTGCTGTCGGGCAACCGCAACTTCGAGGGTCGCGTGCATCCCGAAGTGAAGATGAATTTCCTCGCCTCGCCACCGCTCGTGGTCGCCTATGCGCTCGCGGGCTCGATGGACATCGACCTCACGACCGAGCCGCTCGGCACCGGCAGCGACGGCACGCCGGTCTTCCTCAAGGACATCTGGCCGAGCCCGAAGGCGGTCGACGATGCGGTGCGCCTCGCGGTCGATGCGGACATGTTCAAGAAGAGCTACAGCGCGGTGTTCACGGGCGATGCGCACTGGAATGCGATCAAGGTACCCGCGGGGGAGAGCTACGCGTGGGAACCGAAGTCGACCTACGTGCGTAACCCGCCCTACTTCGACGGCATGACGATGACGCCCGCGGCGGTCAGCGACGTCAAGAAGGCGCGCGTGCTGGCGCTCCTCGGCGACTCGGTGACGACCGACCACATTTCCCCGGCCGGCGACATCGCGAAGTCGGGCCCGGCGGCCAAGTACCTCGTCGGCGAGGGCGTGGCGCCGGTCGATTTCAATTCCTACGGCGCCCGGCGCGGCAACCACGAAGTGATGATGCGCGGCACCTTCGCGAACATCCGCCTGCGCAACCTGCTCGTGCCCGGCACCGAGGGCGGCGTCTCGGTACACATCCCGAGCGGCGAGCAGGGGTCGATCTACGACGTCGCGATGAAGTACAAGGCCGAGGGCACGCCGCTCGTGGTGCTCGCCGGCAAGGAGTACGGCACCGGCTCGTCGCGCGACTGGGCCGCGAAGGGCACGATGCTGCTCGGCGTGAAGGCGGTCATCGCCGAGAGCTTCGAGCGCATCCACCGCTCGAACCTGATCGGCATGGGCGTGCTGCCGCTGCAGTTCGTCGACGGCGCGACGGCCGCCGCGCTCGGCCTCACCGGCCGCGAGAGCTTCGAGGTCGTGGGCCTCGACGGCGGCGCGGCGAAGCAGGTGAAGGTCGTCGCGACGGCGGACGGCGGCAACAAGACCGAGTTCAGCGCGCGCGTGCGCATCGATACGCCCAAGGAACTCGACTACTACCGCCACGGCGGCATCCTGCAGTACGTGCTCCGCAGCCTCGTCGGCAAGGGACGCGCCGCCTGAGCGAGGCGGGCTCCCGCGCGGAGTTCGGTGCGCGGCCGCCGGTGCGCGGCATCGCGGTCTTCGATCTCGATGGCACCCTGACGCGCCACGACACGCTGGTGCCCTACCTCGGCGCGGCGCTCGGGCGTCGACCCGGGCGCGCGTGGCGCCTGTGGCGCGCGCCCGCCGCGATCCTCGACTTTGCGGTGCGCCGCGATCACGGCCGACTCAAGAGTCGGCTGATCCGCGCGCTGCTGGGCGGCTTGAGTCGCAGCGACATCGCCGACCTCACGCGTCGCTTCCTCGACCGGCACTGGGCGCGCCTCTTCCACCCGGCAGCGCTCGCCGCGCTCGAGGCCCACGGCCGCGCGGGCGACTACCTCGTGATCCTGTCGGCGAGCACGGATAACTACGTGCCGGAGATCGGCGCGCGGCTCGGCGTCAACGAGGTCATCTGCACCGAACTCGTGTGGGCCGGCGACTACCTCGACGGCGCGCTCGCGACACCGAACCGCCGCGGCCCCGAGAAGACCCGCTGCATCGAGGAACTGCGCGCCCGTCACCCGGGTGCCCGCATCGCGGCCTACGGCAACGCGGGTTCCGACATCGATCACCTCGCGCGGGTCGAGGCGGGCGTGCTCGTCAACGGATCGCGCGAGGCACGGCACCTCGCGGCTTCCGTGGGCCTTCCCACCCTCGACTGGATCTGACGCGCCCGTCGTGGGGGACGACTCCGAGGGCAATCACGACAGTAGCGGCGGTAGCCGAGTGGGCGCAGACGCCAACGTCAACGCCGGCAGCGCGCGGCCGCTCCCTCCCACCGAGCGTCCGGAACCGCTGCGGGGTTGAGGTTCGCGGCGTCGCCCCACGCACGTCGCGCGCTTCGCGTTCGCATCGAGAGCTATCGGCGGCTGGCGAATTGCGTCGCCCCGCATATCGCGCGCGCGCGGCCGCGATCGTCGCCCGGGACATAAGGCGGTATTCTCCCGGGACGGCGGTCCCTCGGGCCCGTGACGTTCCGAGAGCCCATGTCGACGGACAACGCCCGATCGCGAAGCCGACTCACGCGACCCGCAGCGGCGGTCCTGTGGTGCGTCACCGCACTCTGCGTGCCGACACTCGCGCGGGCGGGCGGCGGTCCGCTCGGTATCGACTCCGTTTCGAGCTACGACAACAGCGGTATTTGGCGACGATCGAATCAGGTCGCGCTCGAGTACGGGCTCGCGGCGACGTTGCTGGTGGGTGCGGTCTCGGAGGGTGGCGAGAGCCGCTTCGGTCGTACGCTGTGGCAATCGGTTGACGCCACCGCCGGCGGTGCCGTGGTCGCGCTCGCGCTCAAGGCCGCTTTTTCTCGCATCCGGCCCGCCGACAGCGGCGGCAACCCCAATCTCTGGTTCAAAGGTCACGGCAACGAGAGCTTCCCGAGCGGCGAAGTCACCGAGGTGAGTGCGATCGTCACGCCGCTGGTGCTCGAATATGCGCGCGAGCACCCGGCCGTGTACGCACTCGAACTTGTTCCCCTCTATGACGCCGTTGCCCGCGTCAAAGTCCAGGCCCACTGGCAGACGGACGTCATCGCGGGGTTCGCACTGGGCACGGCGGCGGGCTGGCTCGCGCACTCGAATGCGGGCGCGCCCTGTATTTTGCGCATCGTGCCGCACGGCATCTACGTCGGGATTCGGACCCACTGATCGCACCCGCGTCGCTTCCGCGGCAGACGCTCCGGCGTGGCTTTCCGATGTCGCCTGCTCCGCGCGCCACGCAACCCCCGACGCTGCTCCGCCCCCCGGCGGCAGACCCGCGCGCGAGTGTCGTACCCGGAACGGATCGCGCCGGGCGCGGCCCCTGGCGGCGTCCCCGGGGCCTCCCGACGTTCGAGCGGCACTCGCGCACGGCAGTCCCGGCACCCGAGCCGCGGCTTGCTCGTGCGCTTGAGCGGAAGGTCGCCGAACGCGAGCGCCGTCGATTCAACATAACGGAGCGAATGACCCGTGGATTCAGTCGCTTGCGCCCGAGATCTCGACGCGGGTCGCTTGACCGGCTTGGCGGCCGTCGGATATTCTGAATACGAATGAGAATGACTCGTATTTAGATTCAGGGCATTCACGATGCGAACATTGGCGGGAACCGGCCCCTCCGCGGCAGCCGGGACGGTCGCGCTCGGATTTACGGGACCGCCGGTCGGCTGTGGTGGCGCGCCGCTCGGCGCCT
>JANXZZ010000184.1 GCA_025355245.1 Pseudomonadota bacterium
GCTCGGCCGTCGCGCCCACCCGGACGGCGGTGCGCACCGTGTGGGCGCGGTCGTGCGCCGAGATGCCGGTGGTGACGCCCTCGGCCGCCTCGATCGACACGGTGAAGTTAGTGCTGTGCTGGGCATCGGTCGCGGTGACCATCAACGGGAGCCTCAGCTCCTTGCAGCGCTCGCGGGTCAGCGTCAGGCAGATGAGCCCGCGCCCGTAGCGCGCCATGAAATTGATGTCCGCGGGACGCACCGCCGCCGCCGCCATGACGAGGTCGCCCTCGTTCTCGCGGTCCTCGTCGTCCATGATCACGACCATTCGACCGGCCGTGAGGTCGGCCAGGACTTCGTCGATAGAATTGAAGCTGGACATGGGCTTGGGGGTCCGCGGGGCGTGTCGAACGCGCTAGTTTAACAGGCCCGCGTCAGCCGCCCGACCGCTTGGCCACGATGCCCCGGCGGCCGAGCTCCTGGACAAGGGTGTCACGGTGCTCGCCCTGGATTTCAATACTTCCATCGCGGACCGTGCCGCCGCTGCCGCAGCGCTGCTTCAAGGCGCGCGCGAGGGCCTCGAGCTCCACCGGCGGCAGTCCCAGCCCCGAAATGACCGTCACCCCCTTGCCGGAACGCCCCTGGGTCTCGCGGCCGACCCGGACCGGCCCCCGGCTCGCGACTTCCTTGGCGACCCGGCCGCAGACGCACTCGGCCACCGGGCGCACGCAGCCCGGGCACATGCGACCGGCCCCGGTCGAGTAGACGACGCGGGACGGCGCGGAACCGGGGCGGCTGGGTTTCATTCGGGGGCGACGGCAGCGCGGGGACCCCCAGTTTAACCGCCCCCAACGGGCGCTCGACGCGCCGGCCGCGCCGTTCGACAATATCCCCATGAGCGCGATCCACCTCGCCCCGGCCCGACGCGACGACGCCCCGCGGCTCGCCGCAATGTCGCGGCGCCTGATCGAACGGGGACTCGATCCCTGCTGGACCGCCGAGCGCATCGAGCGGCAGCTCAGGAACCAGGACAGCGTGGTCCTGACCGCGCGCGCGTCGGGGCATGTCGCGGGCTTCGCCATCATGCAGTACGGCGACGACGCGGCGCACTTGAACCTGCTCGCGGTCGAGCTCGGCCACCGGCGCCACGGTGTCGGCCGTCAGCTCGTTGGCTGGCTCGAGGAGACCGCGCGGATCGCCGGCACCTTTGCGATTCGCCTCGAGGTACGCGCCACCAACGCGGGCGCGCGCGCGTTCTACGCCTCGCTCGGCTACCGCGAGACCGGCTGGGTGCGCGGCTACTACCAGGGCGTCGAGGACGCGGTGCGCTTCTCGCGCGACCTCACGCTCGCGCGCTCGGCCGAGGCGCGCTGAACCGACCTAGACGCGCTTGAGGTCGGCGCCCGAGGCGCACATGCGCATCGCGCGACCGTTCACCACGTCCGAGAAGCTGACCCACTCCGGGTTCTGCGGTTCATCGCGCAACCAGAACTTGCCGTTGCCCGCCGCCTCGAGCGGCACGGTGCCGTTGAGCCAGAGCCTGCCCTTGCGCGCAACGACGACGCTGCTTCCAACCCACGGGTCCTCGTTCCGGTAATGGCCCGGGTAGCGGTGCCACTCCGCGGGCATCGGGAACTCGCGCGGTCCCGCGTACGCGGTACCCGCGTACCAGTCGCTGCCCCAACCCGCCTCGACGATCGGCCCCGTGCTGCCGGGTCCGCGACGCCCGAACAGGAGCGCGAACTTCGTGAGCTCCGGGTGGTGCGCCAGGAATCCGTCCTCGATGCCGAGCGCGGGTTCGAGTCCGACGCGGGCGCCCGCATGCAGCAGGTAAAGCCGGTCGCCCTCGGCGAGGATCTCGAGCGCGCGACCGTTCGCGCCCTCGTAGCGGCCCGCGTAGTCGTGGGGCTTCTCGACCGCGAGCGGCGGCGCTGGCGGCGGCACCGCGGGCAGCGCGGCCTCCTCCCGGCAGGCGCGCATGAGTCGCAGCGCATACGCCGCGACCGGCCGCGGCCGATAGCCCTGCATCGAGTTGACGGAGGCGAACACGCCGACGCCCGCGTCGAGATCGACCTCGAGCGCCGAGGCGAAGGACACCATGCCGCCGGTGTGGCGCAGGCGCGCGTGGCCGTCGAACGTATCGACCGCGATGCCGTAGCCGTACTTGGCGCCCGGCCCGAACTCCTCCGCCGCAATGTGCCCGGTCGAGAAGAGCGCGAAGCCGGCATCCGAGGCGATGCGCGGCGTGCCGCCGCGGCCGCGGTTGATCAGCATCGTGAGGTAGGCACCCATGTCGCGCGCCGTCGAGGCGATCGACCCCGAGGCCTCGGTCATCACGATGGCCGGCGCCGGCGCGAGCTCGCCGAGCCGCGGGTAGGGGCGATCGTTGGCGGCGACGACGTAGCTGCTCGCGAGGCGCGGTAGCACATCGAGCGTGATCAGCGGCTCGGTCGCCGTCATGCCGAGCGGTAGGAGAATGCGCGCGCGCACCGATTCGCCGAAGGGCCGCCCGTCGAGCGCCTCGATGAGCAGGCCCAGCGCCTCGTAGCCCATGTTGCAGTAGTGGAAGAAGGCGCCGGGTGCCGCGGTCGCGCGGTGCCTGAGCGCCGGGTTCGCGGGAAAGAGCGCGCCGTCCGGCAGTGCCGCCGCGTGCGTCAAGAGGTCGTGCGCCGTCAGCGGTCGCGTCGCCGGGTCGAACTTGAGCCACGGCAGGTAGCTCGCGACCGGCTTGTGAAGGTCGAGCTTGCCCTCGTCGCGCAGCTGCAGCAGGCACAGCGCCGTGAACGACTTCGTGATCGAGCCGATGTGGAACAGCTCGTTCACGTCGAGCGGGCGGCGGGTCGCGAGGTTGTCGAGACCGTAAGCGCAGATGCGCTGCACGCCGCTCGCATCCGCGAGCGCGAGCGTGAGGCCGGGCGCGTTCATGTCGCGCAGGTACTGCTCGACGAAGCGATCGAGGAGGGGGAACAGCG
>JANXZZ010000227.1 GCA_025355245.1 Pseudomonadota bacterium
CTCGGCGATCGGCTGCGGCTCGGCGGTGGCGAGTTGCGCTCGGGCGGCTTTCGGCGGCGCTCGACGCTCGCCGACGCCTTCGAGGCGGTGCTCGGCGCGCTCTACCTCGACGGCGGCCTCGAGGCGGTGCGCACGGTGCTCGAGCCGCTGTTCCGTCCGCGCCTCGCCGAGCTCAAGCTCGTGCCCGTCGCCAAGGACGCGAAGACGCGCCTGCAGGAGCACCTGCAGGAGCGCGCACTGCCGCTGCCGCACTACACGGTCGAGTCCATCACCGGCGAGCCCCACGAGCAGACGTTCACGGTGCGCTGCGCGGTCGACGGCGACCCGCACACCGCCGAGGGCATCGGCTCGAGCCGCCGGCGCGCCGAGCAGATGGCGGCGGAGGATCTCCTCGTGCTGCTGATCAGCAGCGCGGAGCGCTCGTGACCACGCCGACCGTGCACCGCGCCGGCTACGTCGCGCTGGTCGGCCGTCCCAACGTCGGCAAGTCGACGCTCCTGAACGCGCTGCTCGAGCGCAAGCTCAGCATCGTATCGCCGAAGCCGCAGACGACCCGCCACCGGATCCTCGGCGTGCTCACGCGTCCCGAGTTCCAGATCGCGATCGTGGACACGCCGGGGCTGCACACCGGCGCCAAGCGCATGCTCAACCAATACATGAACCGCACCGCGGCGAGTTCGCTCGCCGACGCCGACCTGGTGGCCTTCGTCGTCGAGGCACTGCGCTTCGACCACGAGGACGAGCGCGTGCTCGAGCGGATCAAGAAGGTCGAGCGGCCGGCAGTCCTGGTCATCAACAAGGTCGACCAGGCGCAGCCGCGCTCGCGCCTGCTGCCCTACATCGAAGCGCTCGCGGCGCGCCATCCCTTCCTCGAGGTGGTGCCACTGTCGGCGCTCAAGGCCGACAGCGTGCTGCGCCTGCCCGCGATCCTCGCTGCGCACCTGCCGGAGTCCCCGCCGCTGTTTCCGCCGGAGCAAGTCACCGACCGCTCGGACCGGTTCCTGACGACCGAGATCATCCGCGAGAAGCTGACGCTGCGCGTGCAGCAGGAGCTGCCCTACGGCCTGACCGTCGAGATCGAGCGCATGGACGAAACCGCGGACGGGCGCCTCGAGATCGGCGCCGTGATCTGGGTGGAGCGCGAGGGGCAGAAGGCGATCGTGATCGGCGAGGGCGGCTCGCTCCTCAAGGGCGTGGGACAGGCCGCGCGCCTCGATCTCAACAAGCTGTTCGGGCGCCGCACGCACCTCGAGCTGTGGGTGAAGGTGAAGGAGAACTGGGCCGACAGCGCCAATGCCCTCAAGGCCTTCGGCTACGAGGGGCCCTAGCCCGCGGGCAGGACGGCAGGCGCATGAAATCGACCCGTCGGGTGATGCTCGAGCCTGCGTTCCTGCTGCACCAGCGCGATTTTCGCGACTCGAGCCGCATCATTGAATTCTTCGCGCGCGACCACGGCCGCGTGTGCCTGTTCGCGCGCGGCGTGCGCCGCCCGGGAGGCGCGCTCGCGGCGGTGCTGCAACCGTTCGTGCCGCTGTTGCTGTCGTGGTCGGGCCCGGGAGATGGCGGCAACCTCACGGCGGCGGAACTCGCCGGCATGCCGACGCAGCTACCGGCGGGCGCGCTCATGAGCGGGTTCTATCTCAACGAGCTCATCCTCAAGCTGCTGGGGCGCGAGGATCCCTATCCCGACGTACACGAGGCCTACGGGCTCGCACTCGCCGGACTCGCGGCAGCACCGGGCGAGGGGCGGGCACTCAGGATCTTCGAGAAGCGGCTGCTCGATTCGCTCGGCCTCGGCCTCGACTACGCCCGCATCGCCGCGAGCGGCGAGCCGGTCCGGGCCGATGCGTATTATCATGTGCGGGCCGAGCGCGGCGTCGTCGAAGCCGCCGCCGGCAGCGACCCGGCGCACACGTTCCGGGGCGCCGAGCTCCTGTCGCTCGCCGCAGAGGAGCTCGCCGACGCCGACAGCCTCGCCGCCGCCAAGCAGCTGCTGCGCGCGGCGCTCGAGGGCCCGCTCGACGGGCGCGAGCTGACCACGCGGACGGTCGCCCGCGCGGTGCGGGCCGGCGCACGCCGCAGTCGCGGCGGCAACGACGGCAAAGAGAGGTCGTGACGATGACGGTTCAGGCAAAAGCTGCGCGTGACATCGCGCTCGGCGTCAACATCGACCACGTCGCGACGCTGCGGCAGGCGCGCCGCGCGCAGCAACCGGATCCGCTGCTCGCCGCGCTGATCGCCGAGCAGGCGGGCGCGGACAGCATCACCCTGCACTTGCGGGAAGACCGGCGCCACATCCAGGACCACGACGTCGAGCGCTTCGCGGCCTCGCTCACCACCCATATGAACCTCGAGATGGCTGCGACCGCGCCGATGCTCGCGCTCGCGGCCCGGATCCGTCCGACCGACGTCTGCCTCGTGCCGGAGCACCGCAGCGAACTCACGACCGAGGGCGGACTCGACGTCGCCGGGCAACGCGCGCCACTCGCGGCGGCCGTTGCGGCACTCACCGCTGCCGGCATCCGCGTGTCGCTGTTCATCGACCCGGACCCGCACCAGGTCGACGCCGCGGTCGCGGTCGGCGCACCGGTCATCGAGTTGCACACCGGCAGCTACGCGGAGGCCCGGGGCGGACACCGCGCCACGGAACTCGGCCGTCTCGCCGAGGCGGCCAGGCGCGCGACCGCGCTCGGCCTCGTCGTCAACGCCGGGCACGGCCTCGACTACCACAACGTGGGGCCGGTCGCGGCGCTGCCGGAACTCGTCGAGCTCAACATCGGCTATTCGATCATCGGCCGCGCGGTATTCAGCGGCCTCGCGGCGGCCGTGAGCGAGATGAAGCGTCTGATGCTCGAGGCCCGCCGCGGATGATCTTCGGGATCGGCACGGACCTCGTCGATCTCAACCGCATCATCGAGACCTACCGCCGCTTCGGGCGGCACTTCGTCGAGCGCATCCTCATGCCCGAGGAGCTGTTGCGCTTCGATCGCGCGCCACTCACGGAGGCGCGTGCGGCGCGCTTCCTCGCGCAGCGCTTCGCCGCCAAGGAAGCGATCGTCAAGGCGCTCGGCACGGGCTTCGCGCACGGCATTTGGGTGCGCGACTGCGGCATCGTGCAAAACGCCTGGGGCCGGCCCGAGGTCGCCTGGTCGGCGCGCGGTCGCGCGCGCCGTGATGCGCTCGGCGCCGGCGCCGGACACGTGACGCTGACGGACGAGGGCGCGTTCGTGCTCGCGGTCGCCGTGCTCGAGACCGCTGCCGGCGGGACTTCCTGAGCCGTGCCGCGCGCACGAGGCGCCCCGGCGAGCGCTGCGCGCGCCGCAGAGAGCGTCGGCATCGACAACCTGGCGCACGACGGTCGCGGCGTCGGACGCATCGATGGCAAGGCCGTGTTCGTCGAGGGCGCGCTGCCCGGCGAGCGCGCGCTGGTGCGACGCCGCGCGCGTCGCGCGCGCCATGACGAGGCCGAGCTTGTCGAAATCCTCGAAGCCTCGCCCGACCGCGTCGCACCGCCGTGCCCGGCGTTCGGCCGCTGTGGCGGCTGCGCGCTCCAGCACCTCGCGCCCGCGGCGCAGCTCGCGGCCAAGACGCGCGAGCTGCATTCGCAGCTCAAGCGCATCGGCCGGGTGGAGGCGGGCAGCGAGCTTGCCGCGGTGGCCGGCCCCGCGTTCGGCTACCGGCGTCGCGCGCGGCTCGGCGTCCGCTTTCTCGGGCGCGAGCGACGCGCGATCGTCGGCTTTCGGGGGCGCGAGTCCGCCGCGCTCACCGCGCTCGAGGGCTGCCCGGTGCTCGCGCCGGCGGCGGGGACACTGCTCGGTGCGCTCGCGACCCTGATCGGCAGCCTCGCGATTGCCGCCGAGGTCCCGCAGGTCGAGGTCGCGGTCACCGAGGAAGTCACGATCCTCGCATTGCGCATCCTCGCGCCGCTCGGCGCGGGCGACGCCGAGCGCCTCGCCGCGTTCGCGCGCGAGCACCGCGTCGAGTTCTGGCTGCAGCCCGGGCCGCCCGGGACGCTGGTCGCCCTCGAACCGCCGGGCTCGACGCTGCGTTATCGATTGCCGGCTTTCGAGCTCACGCTCGAATTCGCGCCGCACGACTTCGTGCAGGTGAACGCAGCTGTCAACGAGGCACTCGTCAGCCGCACGGTCGAGCTGCTCGCCCCCGAGCCCGGGGATTCGGTCCTCGACCTGTTCGCGGGACTCGGCAACTTCACGTTGCCGCTCGCGCGCCGCGCGCTCAAGGTGCTCGGCGTCGACGCCGACCCGGGCCTGGTCGGCCGCGCACGCCGCAACGCCACCCTCAATGGCATCGGCAACGCGCGTTTTGCGCTCGCAGACCTCGCGAGCGATCTCGCACGCGAGCCGTGGGCGCGCGAGTCCTTCGACCGCGTGCTGCTCGATCCGCCGCGCGCCGGCGCCGAGGCGGTTCTGCCGCTCATCGGGCGAGGCAGGCCGCGGCGCGTCGTGTATATTTCCTGCCACCCGGGGACCCTGGCGCGCGACGCAGGACTCCTCGTGCACCAGTTCCGATACCGGCTGGTGGCAGCCGGAGTCCTGGACATGTTCCCGCATACCGCGCATTTCGAGTCGATCGCGGTTTTCGAGGCGACGCGATGACGCTCGGCTGCCTGATGGTCGACGTCGCCGGACGCTCGCTGCTACCCGAGGATCGCGACGTGCTCGAGCACCCGCTGGTCGGCGGCGTGATCCTGTTCGCGCGCAACTTCACCGACGTCGGGCAGCTGAGCGCGCTGGTCGCCGAGATCCAGGCGCTGCGGACGCCGCGCCTGCTGGTCGCGGTCGACCACGAGGGCGGGCGCGTGCAGCGCTTCCGGACCGACTTCACGGTGCTGCCGCCGATGCACCGCATCGGGCGGGAGTACGCGATGGACGCCGCGCGCGGCCGCGAGCTCGCGCGCCAGGCGGGCTGGCTGATCGGCAGCGAGCTGCGCGCCGTCGGCATCGACCTCGCCTTCACGCCGGTCGTCGATCTCGACTACGGCGTCAACGAGGCGATCGGCCATCGCGCCTTCCACGCGGATCCGGTCGTCGTGTCGCTGCTCGCGGGCGCGCTGATGGCGGGCCTGCGCGAGGCGGGCATGAGCGCGACCGCGAAGCATTTCCCCGGACACGGCGCCGTCGCCGCGGACTCGCACGTGGCGGTACCGATAGACCGACGCGACCTCCCCGACCTCGAGCCCGAGCTCATGCCCTACCGGCGGCTCATCGCCAACGGCCTGCCCTCGGTCATGATGTCGCACGTGGTGTTCCCGGCGGTCGATGCCTTGCCCGCGAGCCTGTCGCGTCGCTGGGTCGCCGAGGTGCTGCGCGGCGAGCTCGGTTTCCAGGGCGCGGTGCTGACGGACGACCTCAGCATGGCGGGCGCCGCCGCCTTCGGCGGCGTGCGCGCGCGCGCGCACG
>JANXZZ010000242.1 GCA_025355245.1 Pseudomonadota bacterium
GGCCAGGGGACCACGCAGGGTGGGGGATAGAAAGGTGCTGGTGGTCGAGTCGGTGGCGGCTCGGGCACTCGAATGGCAGGCGGCGCTGCAGTTTCTCGACTGCGAGGCCGAAACCGTCGCCGAATTTCACGAAATCGAATGGCCGCTGCCGGGCGCGATGCACTGGGCGGCCGTCATTGTCGGGACCGATCTCCCCGCAGCGAACCTCAAGGCTCTCGCCGAACGCAGCTGCGCCTACGCAGCGCCGCTGCCGCTGCTCATTGCAGGGCCCGCGGTCGAGCTTTCGAGCCTCGGCAGCGCCGCCGCCGTGCGCATCCCGACTCCAATCCGCTATCGCGACCTCGCCGAGGCGCTGGCCCAGGCGGCGAGCTTGAGCGCCCGACCGCACGTGGTGCCGCCGCTCTTGTCGATGTTCCGGCCGAGCGGCTCATCGAGCGGCGTTCGCGCCGTGCACCGCCTGGTCGAGCAGGTCGCCCCGTTCGACACCAACGTGCTGGTGCTCGGCGAGTCCGGCACCGGCAAGGAAATGGTCGCGCGCCACGTACACGAGCTGTCGGCGCGGGCCGGCAAGCCGTTCGTGCCGGTGAACTGCGGCGCGATCCCGGCGGACCTCCTCGAGAGCGAGCTGTTCGGCCACGAGAAGGGTGCGTTCACGGGTGCGATCGCGGCGCGCGTCGGTCGTTTCGAGCTGGCGGCGGGCGGCACGCTGTTCCTCGACGAGATCGGCGACATGAGCCTGCACATGCAGGTGAAGCTGTTGCGCGTGCTGCAGGAGCGCACCTTCGAGCGCGTCGGCGGCAACCGCACGATCCGCGCGGATGTGCGCATCATCGCGGCCACCCATCGCGACCTCGAGGCGGCGCTCGCCGCCGGACAGTTTCGCGAGGACCTGTACTACCGCCTGAACGTGTTCCCGATCCAGATGCCGCGGCTCGCGGATCGCAGCGGCGACCTGGCGGCGTTGGCCGAACAGCTGCTGACGCGCCTCGAGCGCCTGACAGGTGCCCGCATCAACCTGACGCCGCGCGCGCTCAGCGCGCTCGAGGGCTACGGCTGGCCCGGCAATGTGCGCGAGCTCGCGAACCTGCTCGAGCGGCTCGTGATCCTGCACGGCGGACGCGCGGTCGATGTCGCTGACCTTCCCGAGCGCTACCGTCCGGCGACCGCCACGGTGACCCGCCTGCCGACACCATCGAGCGGCGCGATTCCGCTCGATGGCTTCGATCTCAAGGATCACCTGACGCAGCTCGAGCAGCGCTACATCCGCGAGGCGCTGCAGCGCGCGAACGGTGCGGTCGCGGGCGCCGCGCGCCTGCTCGGCATGCAGCGCACGACACTGGTCGAGAAGCTCAAGAAGTACCGACTGGTCACCGCCGACGTCGCCTGAGGCGGCGTCAGCAGACCGGCGCCGCGCGGCTCGCAACGCGCGCAAGCCCGCCGGGAAATTGACGGCGTTTCGCGCGCCCCCTCATAACCAACTGATTCGTAAGGCCCAGGAGCACGGCACAGAACTTGCTCTGTACTGGGCGGGACCGTGTCTTCGGAACCTCGCCATGGCCGCAATGCTCGATGAATCCAAACTGACCGACGCCTTCCAGGCGTTCAACACGCTGTCGGGCGCACTCGAGGCGTCCTACCGCGATCTCGAGACGCAGGTCGCACGCCTGAACGCCGAGCTCGCCGAGGCCAGGCTCGAGCGACTGCGCCAGGAACGGCTCGCGACGCTCGGCGAGATGGCGGCGCGCCTCGCGCACGACGTGCGCACGCCGCTCGCGGCGGCGCTCCTCTACGCCTCGCGACTCGGGCTCGACGGCGTGAGCGACGAGGACCGCCGCGAGATCGCCGCGCGCGTGGTCGCGCGCCTCAAGCACCTCGAGGGCCTGGTCGCCGACATGCTCGCCTTCGCGCGCGGCGGCGGCGGCATTCTCGCGCGCTGCGACGTAAGCGCGCTGCTCGAGAGCGCCGCGCAGAGCCTCGCCTCGCGCCTGGACGGACGCGCACGGCTCACGATCCGCACGCTCGCGCCCGGCCTCGCGGTGTTCGGCAACGCCGAGGCGCTGGTCGGCGCGATCGTCAATCTCGCCAACAACGCGCTCGATGCGGCCGCGGCCGTCGGCGCTCCGACGGTCGAGATCGAGGCCAGCGCGGCTGCGGGCCGCGCGCTCGTCAGGGTGCGGGACAACGGCCCGGGCGTGCCGACCGCGCAGCGCGCGCGCATCTTCGAACCTTTCTATACGACCCGACCCGGCGGCACCGGTCTCGGGCTCGCGGTCGTGAAAGCCGTTGCGCTCGCGCACGGCGGCAGCGTCCGCATCGAGGACTCGACCGACGGCGGGTGCTTCGTGCTCGAGCTCCTGGCACTCGAGGCAGCGACATGAACGCAGCGGTGTTCTCCCGGGATTTTGGGACGCCGGGCGCCGGTCCCGCGCCGGTCGCTGCGACGGATTCGCGCCACGTACTCGTCGCCGAGGACGACCCGGCGCTGCGCGACGCGCTCACCGACACGTTGCGCTTCGCGGGTTTCCGGGTGACGGCGGTTGCCGATGGCATCGCCGCGCTCGCTGCGCTCGAGGCGGGGCCGCCGGCGCTCCTCCTGACCGACGTGCAGATGTCGCCGGTCGACGGCCACGAACTGCTGCTCCGGACCCGCGCCCGCTGGCCCGAGGTCCCGGTGGTCCTGATCACGGCCTACGGCTCGATCGAACGCGCGGTCGGCGCGATGCGCGACGGCGCCGCCGACTACCTCGTCAAGCCCTTTGATGCGGATGCGCTCATCAGCCTCGTGCAGCGCCTCGGCCGCAGTCCGGAGCGTGCCGACACCGAGGCCGACGCCCCGGTCGCGGTCGATCCGCGCTCGCGCGACACGCTCGCGCTTGCGCGCCGCGTGGCACGCACCGACGTCACGGTGCTCATCACCGGCGAGAGCGGCACCGGCAAGGAAGTCTTCGCCCGCTACCTGCACGCCCGCTCGGCGCGCCACGCCGGGCCTTTCGTCGCGATCAACTGCGCCGCGATCCCCGAGAACATGCTCGAGGCGATGCTGTTCGGCCACGAGAAAGGCTCGTTCACGGGCGCGAGCAGCGCGCATGCCGGCAAGTTCGAGCAGGCGCAGGGCGGGACGCTGCTGCTCGATGAGATCTCCGAGATGGGGCTGTCGCTGCAGGCGAAGCTCCTGCGCGTGCTGCAGGAACGCGAGGTCGAGCGCATCGGCGGCATGAAGCCGATCACGCTCGACGTGCGCGTGATCGGCACCAGCAACCGCCAGCTGACCGCCGAGGTCGCGGCCGGGCGCTTTCGCGAGGACCTGTACTACCGCCTCAACGTGATGCCGCTCAGGCTCGCGCCGCTGCGCGACCGGCCGCTCGACGTCGTGCCGCTCGCCGAGCGCGTGCTGCAGCGCCTCGCCGAGCCCGGCCAGGCGCCGCTCAGGCTGTCGGCGCAGGCGATGGAGTCGCTGCGCTCGCACGCCTGGCCCGGCAACGTGCGCGAGCTCGACAACGTGCTGCAGCGCGCGGCCGTGCTGGCGACGAGCACGCTGCTCACACCGGCCGATCTCGCGTTCGTGACGGACGGGACGCCGGCGGCGCCGCGCGCGGCGCCGGCCGCGCTGGGCGAGGCGCCGCCGAGCGCGGCGCTCGAGGACGGCCTCAAGGTGCGCGAGCGCGACCTCATCCTCGATGCCCTCGCCGCGGCCGACGGCAGCCGCAAGCTGGCGGCCGGGGCACTCGGAATCAGCGGGCGAACGCTCCGCTACAAGCTGGCGCAGCTGCGTGCGCTCGGCGTCGTCGTTCCCTAGCACCGCATCGAGGAAGCCATGCCCGCCATCGACTCGACCCGCCTCATGATGGAACTGCGCTCGCTCGCCGCCGAGGCGCAGCGCGCACCGAGCATCGGCTCCGCCGCGGGAACGGGCGTGGGCGGTGCGCAGGCGCCCGACTTCGCCGCGCTCCTCAAGGACTCGCTCAACCAGGTCAACGGCATGCAGCAGACCGCGGCCGAACTCGGCACCG
>JANXZZ010000258.1 GCA_025355245.1 Pseudomonadota bacterium
CGCGCCGGGGCCGGCGACCGGCGCGCCGGCGCTGAGGAGCAGGCGCTCGGGCGTCGCGACCAGCAGCAGGTCGAAACGTGCGTGGCGGCTGCGCCCGCTCGCGCTCTCGAGCAGGAACGGATAGCGGTCGGGATCGTCGGCGTGCGCCTTCAGGAAGTCCGCCTGCCACGCGCCCAGGCGGCGCGCGACGGGAGCGGCATCGACGGGTGAATGCGCGGGCACGTCGGCGCCTCAGCGCAGGCGGCGGAACACCAGGCTGCCGTTCGTGCCACCGAAGCCGAAGGAATTCGACAGCGCGATGTCGATCTTCATCTGGCGCGCCGTGTTCGGCACGTAGTCGAGGTCGCACGCGGGATCGGGGTTGTCGAGGTTGATCGTTGGCGGCGCGACCTGGTCGCGCAGCGCGAGGATCGTGAAGATCGCCTCGACCGCGCCTGCGGCGCCCAGCAGGTGCCCGGTGACCGACTTCGTCGAGCTCACCGCTACCGTGCTCGCCGCCGCACCGAGCGCGCGCTTGATGGCGACGGTCTCCGCGCGGTCGCCGAGCGGCGTCGAGGTCGCGTGCGCATTCACGTAGTCGAGGGACTCGGCGGTCACGCCCGCGTCCCGCATCGCGTTGGTCATCGCGAGCGCGGCGCCCGCACCGTCCTCGGGGGGCGCGGTGATGTGGAACGCATCGCCGCTCATGCCAAGGCCGACGAACTCCGCGTAAATGCGCGCGCCGCGCGCCTTCGCGAACTCGTATTCCTCGAGCATCAGCGCGCCCGCGCCGTCCGCCATGACGAAGCCGTCGCGGTCGCGGTCCCAGGGGCGGCTGGCGCGCGTCGGCTCGTCATTGCGCTCGGAAAGCGCCTTCGCCTGGCAAAAGCCCGCGAGTCCGAGCGGGTTCAGGGCCATCTCGGCGCCGCCCGCGAGCATCGCGTCCGCATCGCCGTACTGGATCGTGCGCGCCGCGATGCCGATGCTGTGCGTCGAGGTCGTGCAGGCGGTCACGAGCGCCAGGTTCGGGCCCTTGAGCCCGTACTGGATCGACAGGTGCCCGGAGATCATGTTGATGATGCTGGCCGGCACGAAGAAGGGCGAGACCTTGCGCGGGCCCTTGGCCTCGAGCAGCTTCTCGTGGCTGTTCTGGATCGTCTCGAGGCCGCCGATGCCGGCGCCCATCGCGACGCCGACGCGCGGCGCGTTCGCCTCCGTGATCGCGAGTCCCGAGTCCTTGAGCGCCTGGGTGGCAGCCGCAAAGCCGTATTGCACGAACGGATCCATGCGCCGCGCTTCCTTGGGCGGCAGGTAGTCATCGACGACGAAGTTGCGCACGTCGCCGCCGAAGCGCGTCGGGTAGTTGCTGACGTCGAAACGCGTGATGGGACCGATGAAGCTCCGTCCGTTGATGACGTTATCCCACGCCTCAGCCACCTGGCTGCCGACCGGGGATACGATGCCTAGGCCCGTGACTACGACGCGACGCTTGGTCAAGGCGCCTCCGCGGATGAACCAAATCGGGAAACGAACCGCACCGGCAGGTCAGGGTCGAACCCGGCCGCGGGGCCGGGCTCGGCCAGGCGCGCTCAGGTCTTGCCCTGATGCTCGTTGATGTAATCGACGGCCTGCTGCACGGTCGTGATCTTCTCGGCATCCTCGTCGGGAATTTCGGTTTCGAATTCCTCCTCGAGGGCCATAACGAGCTCGACGGTGTCGAGCGAGTCGGCGCCCAGATCGTCGACGAAAGAAGCGTCGTTCGTGACCTCTTCTTCCTTGACCCCCAATTGCTCGGCGACGATCTTCTTGACTCTCTCTTCCACGCTGCTCATCGTTTTTTCGTCCTCTGTGACGCTACGGCGTAACGCGTCCACAGCGGGGGGAAAAGGGGACCCTCTCCACCTGCCGCGCGGACGCCGCATTTTAGGGGAAACGTCGGCCCCCCGCCATCGACCCCATCATGAAACAATTCAATGAGTTACCGCGAAGGGCTCTCAGTGCATGTGCATTCCGCCATTCACGGACAGGGTTTCGCCCGTCACGTAGGCCCCTGCGGGGGATGCCAGGTACAGCACCGCGAGGGCGATATCGCGCGCGGATCCCAGCCGTCCGAGCGGAATTTGCCCGGCGAGGGCGGTGCGCTGCACCTCCGGAATCGCGCGCGTCATGTCGGTGTCGATGAACCCGGGCGCCACCACGTTGCAGGTGATCTGGCGCGAGCCGATCTCGCGCGCGAGCGACTTCGTGAAGCCAATGATGCCGGCCTTCGCGGCCGCGTAGTTGGCCTGGCCCGGGTTGCCGGTGAGGCCGACTACGGAAGCGATGCTGATGATGCGCCCCGTGCGCGCCTTCATCATGCCCCTGAGCACGCCCTTCGAGAGCCGGTAGACGCCCGAGAGGTTGGTGCCGAGCACCGCGTCCCAGTCGTCGGGCTTCATGCGCAGCATGAGCCCGTCGCGAGTGATACCGGCGTTGTTGATAAGTATGCCGATCGCGCCTTCTTTGCCCTCGATGTCCGCGAGCGCCGCATCGACGCTCGCCTGCTCGGCGACGTTGAGCACGAGCCCGCGCCCCGGGTGGCCCGCCGCCGCGAGCGCGCGGCCGATCTCCTCCGCCGCGCCCGCGGTGGTGGCGGTGCCGATCACGATGGCGCCCGCGCCGGCAAGCGTCAGTGCGATCGCGCGCCCGATGCCGCGCGAGGCGCCGGTCACGAGCGCCAGCTGCCCGTCGAGGCGAAACGGATCCGCAGTCACGTCGGTCATCGTCAATCTCCTCGGGCGAGCCCGGCCGCCAAGCTCTCGGGATCCTCGATCGCGAGCATCGCGATCTCCTTGTTGCGCTCGATGCGCCGGTTGAGCGCGGTCAGCACCTTGCCGGGTCCGCACTCGATGATGCGCGTTGCGCCGTGGCGGACGAGGTCGGCGACGGTGTCCGACCAGCGCACCGGAGCCGACAGCTGCGCGACGAGGTTCGCGCGGATCGCGGCCGGCGAATCGTGGCGCGTGAGCCCGATCGCGTAGACCGGAATCGCCGGCGCCCTGATGGTGACGCCGGCGAGGCGCTCGGCGAGGCGCTCCCCCGCGCCTTTCAGTAGCGAGCTGTGGGCGGGCACGCTGACCGGTAACAGCAGCGCGCGCTTGGCGCCGCGCGCCTTCGCGGCCTCGAGCGCGCGCGCGACCGCGCCCGCGTGGCCGGCGATGACGAGCTGGCCGGGCGAGTTGTAGTTGACCGCCTCCACCACCTCCCCCGCCGCGGCCTCCGCGCACACCGCCTCGACGAGCGCGTCCTCGAGTCCGAGGATCGCCGCCATCGCGCCCTGTCCGGCCGGCATCGCCTCCTGCATCACGCGGCCGCGAAACTGCACGAGCGCGACCGCATCCGCGAACTCGAATGCCTCGCCGCAGACCAACGCGGTGAACTCACCCAGGCTGTGGCCGGCGAGCATCGCCGGGCGCGCCCCGCCCCGCGCCAGCCACGCGCGCCACACCGCGACGCCGGCCGCGAGCATCGCGGGCTGGGTGCGTTCGGTGGAATTGAGGAGTTCCGGCGGACCTTGCTGGCACAGCTGCCAGAGGTCGTAGCCGAGCACCGTCGAGGCGACATCGAAAGTGCTGCGAACGACGGGCTCGGCCGCCGCGAGCGCGCCGAGCATGGCGACCGACTGCGAACCCTGCCCCGGAAAGACCATGGCCAGCGACATCGGAGCTCCCGCAAAAACGACGATTATAGCGAGCGGCGCCAGAGCCCGAGCGCGACTGCCGCGAGGGCTCCGCCGACCGCGCCGTAGAGGTGCGCGACCGTCACCACCGGCAGTGCCGAGCCCAACACGCTCGAGAGCGCGCCGTGCGCCGATTCGATGGCGAGCTTGGCCGCGAGCAGCGCGAGCGTGACCGCGGCCTCGAGCCGCCAGCGTGCGAAGCACGCGACGCCCCCGCCGGCCCACAGGCCGTGCAGCACGCCCGAGAGGCCCACGTACCAGAGCACGCCGGGAGCGAGGACGTAGAGCCCGAGCCCGACGGCGAGCGCGGCGGCGAGCGCGACCACGAGCCAGTCGCGCGGCCGGGCATCGGCGCTGTACAAGCACCAGAGGAGCACGAGGCCCGCGAGGTTCATCGCGAGGTGCGGCCCGTCCAGATGCACGAGGTGCGCGGTCACGAGCCGCCACCACTCCCCCGCCGCCACCGCCGAGCGCTCGTAGCGCAGCCACAGCTGCGCGCGCGGGCCCAGCCATTGCGTGACGAGCAGCGCGCCGATGACAAAAATAAGTCCGGTCGCCCGCTGGCGACGCCACTCGGCGCGGAACTTCAGAGCCGCCGCCTGCATCAAAGCCCGGTACCCCATCTGTTATGATTTAGCGTTATTTCGGCCCTCCGGAGTCTAGCCCATGCCCGCCGCCATCCGGCTATCGCGCCCCGCCACCGCCCGCGGCTTCACGCTGATCGAGATCATGGTCGTGGTGGTCATCCTCGCGATCCTGGGCTCGCTGGTCGCGCCCTCGATCCTGAGCCGCATCGACGATGCGCGGATCGTCAAGGCGAAGCAGGACCTCAGGCTCTACGAGAGCGCGCTCGACCTGTACCGCATGGACAACTACAAGTACCCGACCACCGACGAGGGCCTGCAGGCGCTCGTGCAGAAACCCAACGACCCGAACATCAAGAACTGGCGCGCCGACGGCTACGTCAAGCAACTGGTCAAGGACCCGTGGACGCACGACTACGTCTACGTGGCGCCCGGCACCAACGGCGCACCCTACGACCTGTACTCGCTCGGCGCCGACGGCCAGCCGGGCGGCCAGG
>JANXZZ010000282.1 GCA_025355245.1 Pseudomonadota bacterium
CGAGCTCGCCTACGAGCCCTTCTTCCTGACCGTCCAGGACCTGGTCGCGTTCGCGAAGGGACGCGACATCCTCTGCCAGGGCCGCGGCTCCGCCGCCAACTCCGCCGTCTGCTACTGCCTCGGCATCACCGAGGTCGATCCCGCGCGCATGTCGCTCTTGTTCGAGCGCTTCGTGTCGAAGGAGCGCAACGAGCCACCCGACATCGACGTCGACTTCGAGCACGAGCGGCGCGAGGAGGTGATCCAGTACCTGTACGCGAAATACGGCCGGCACCGCGCCGCCCTGACCGCGACCGTCATCAGCTACCGGCCGCGCAGCGCGCTCAGGGACGTCGGCAAGGCGCTTGGCCTCGGCGGCACCACGCTCGAGCAGCTGGCGCGCTCGATGCAGTGGTGGGACGGCAGCGAGATCAACGATGCGCGCATTCGCGAAGCCGGCCTCGACCCCGCAAATCCGACGCTCGGGCGCGCGGTCGCGCTCGCGCGCGAGCTGTTGGGGTTCCCGCGCCACCTCTCGCAGCACGTCGGCGGCTTCCTGATCGCACGCCACTCGCTCGCCGAGATCGTGCCGGTCGAGAACGCGACGATGCCCGAGCGCACGGTGATCCAGTGGGACAAGGACGACCTCGACGACTTGGGGTTGCTCAAGGTCGACGTGCTGGGCTTAGGCATGCTGACCGCGATCCGGCGCGCGCTTGATTTCGTGAGCGCGCGGCGCGGCGCGCCGTTTCGGATGCGCGACGTGCCGGCGGAGGACCCGGTCACCTACGAGATGATCTCGCAGGCGGACACGATCGGCGTCTTCCAGATCGAGTCGCGCGCGCAGATGGCGATGCTGCCGCGCTTGCGGCCCCGCAACTACTACGACCTCGTCATCGAGGTCGCGCTGATCCGCCCCGGACCCATCCAGGGCGACATGGTGCATCCCTACCTGCGGCGCCGCGACGGCATCGAGCCCGTCAGCTACCCGAGCGAGGCGGTCAGGGGCGTGCTCGCGCGCACGCTCGGCGTGCCGATCTTCCAGGAGCAGGTCATGCAGCTCGCGGTCGTCGCCGCGGGGTTCACGCCGGGCGAGGCGGATCGCCTGCGGCGCGCGATGGCGGCGTGGAAGCGCCGCGGCGGACTTGGGGCCTTCGAGGCGCGCCTCATCGACGGCATGCGCGCGCGCGGCTACGCGGAGGAGTTCGCGCGCTCGATCTTCAACCAGATCCTCGGCTTCGGCGAATACGGTTTTCCCGAATGCGTCGTCGGCGCGACCGAGGTCGTCGACGCCGACAGCGGGCGCTGGCACCGCATCGATGCGCTCCTCGCGAAGCGCGCGCGGCTCACGCACACGCTCGCCTGCGACGGGCGGCTGCGCCTCAACCGGCGGCGCGTGCTCGCGATCCGCGCGAGCGGCGTGCAGGCGGTGTTCCGGTTGACGACGCTGGGCGGGCGCAGCGTGGTCGCGAGCGCCGAGCATCCGCTGCTCACGCTCGCGGGCTGGCGCGCGCTCGGGGAGCTCAAGGCCGGGGACTCGGTCGCCGCGGCACGCGCGGTCGATGGGGTCGTCGGGCGCCTCGCGCGCGGGCACGGGCCCGGGGATCCCACCCGCGCCTCCGGCATCGACGTCGACTGGGACCCGGTCGTGTCGGTGGAGGCGGCGGGGCGCGAGGCGACCTACGACCTTTCGATCGAGGACGACCACAACTTCCTCGCCAACGGCCTCGTCGTGCACAACTCGCACGCGGCCAGCTTTGCGCTGCTCGTCTATGTGTCCGCCTGGCTCAAGCGCCACGAGCCGGCGGCCTTCACGGCGGCGCTGCTCAACAGCCAGCCGATGGGCTTCTACGCACCCGCGCAGCTGGTGCGCGATGCGCGCGACCACGGCGTCAAGGTGCTCGGCGTCGAGGTCAATGCGAGCGAGTGGGATGCGACGCTCGAGGGCAACTCGCCCGCCGCGCTCAGGCTCGGCTTCCGGCAGGTGCGCGGATTCACTAGCGTAGGCTTCGAGCGGCTGCTCGCGGCGCGGCAGAGCGCTCCCTTCGACTCCGTCCAGGACCTTGCCGAGCGCTCCGGGCTCGAGCGGCGCGACCTGAGTGCGCTCGCCGCGAGCGGCGCGCTCAAGTCCTTCGCCGGGCATCGCCACCGCGCGGCCTGGGACGTGAGTGGCGTGGTCGCGCCGACCGCGCTCTTTGCCGTCACGCGCATCCCCGAGGCGACGCCGCTCCTGCTCGCACCCACCGAGGGCAAGGACATCGTCGCCGACTACCGCTCGCTCGGGCTCTCCCTGGGGAGGCACCCGCTCGCGCTGCTGCGCGAGCGCATGCGGGCGGCGGGGCTCATGACGGCGGCCGAGCTTCGCGAACTCCCGCACGGCGCGCGGGCACGCAGCGCGGGCCTCGTGCTGGTGCGCCAGCGTCCGGGCTCCGCCTCCGGCGTCACCTTCGTCACGCTCGAGGACGAGACCGGCGTCGTAAACCTGGTGGTGTGGAAGAACGTCGGCGAGCGCTGGCGGCGCGCGCTGCTCGAATCGCGGCTCATGGAGGCCTCGGGCGAGGTGCAGCGCGAGGGCGAGGTGCTGCACCTCGTCGTCGAGCGCCTGGTCGACCGCTCGCGCCTGCTCGGTGAGCTCATTGCCCCGTCGCGGGACTTTCACTGACGCGCCGATTGACGGCGCACGGCGCGTGCGCGAGGCTCAGCGCACTATAGGCACGCCCCGGGACCCGCCATGACCCGTTTCCCCGCCATACTCGCCGGCCTCGCCGGCACGCTCCTCCTCGGTACCGCGCTCGCCGCCGCGCCGGGCACCGAGGACATCATCGCCCACTACCTCGCCGCGCGCGGCGGCGCGACGCGCCTGAACGCGCTCAACGTCCTCGATCGCAGCGGCAAGCTGATCGTGCCGGGCTACAACCTGCAGCTGACGGTCCGCGAGATCAAGACGCGTGCCGGCCAGTACCGCCAGGAGATCACGCTGCAGGGGCTGACCCAGGTGCAGGCCTACGACGGCGAGCACGCCTGGCAGGTGCAGCCGTTCCAGGGCCGCAAGGATCCCTCGCTGATGTCGGCGGACGAAGCCAAGGGACTCGCGCAGAGCGCGGACATCGACCTGCCGTTCGTCGACGCGAAGCGCAAGGGCAACAGCGTCGAGAACCTCGGCGTCGAGGACATCGACGGCACCGCCGCCTACAAGCTGCGCGTCAGGCTCAAGTCCGGCAACGAATCGACCTACTGGCTCGATCCCGACAGCTGGATGGTGATCCGCGAGCTCGATCGCCAGACCGTGCGCGGCGCCGAGCAGGTGACCGAGACGGATTTCGGCGAGTACGAGCAGGTCGCCGGCGTCTACGTGCCGATGAGCGAGCAGCAGGGACCGAAGGACTCCGACGCCTCGCAGAAGCAGAAGATCGTCTACGACAAGGCGAGCGCGAACGCCTCGCTCCCGGCGACCGAGTTCACGTTCCCGGTCGCGCCTCCCGCACCCGCCGCCGGCAGCGCCAAGGGGCAGCCATGAACAGCGCCCGCACCGTGAGCGCGCTCGCGCTCGGCAGCCTGGTCCTCGGCCTTGCGCACGCGGCGACGCCGCCCGCGGCCCCCGCGGTCGACTCGGCGATGTTCTCCGGGCTTGGCGCCCGCAACATCGGCTCCGCGACCATGAGCGGCCGCATCGCCGCGATCGCGGGGCGCCTGGAGGACGATGGCAAGATCACGCTGTTCGTCGGCAGCGCCTCGGGCGGCGTGTGGCGCTCGCACGACGGCGGCACCACCTTCAAGCCCGTCTTCGACAAGGAGCCGGTGCTCTCGATCGGCGCGATCGCGCTCGATCCCACCGACCGCAAGGTCGTGTGGGTCGGCAGCGGCGAAAGCTGGGCACGAAACTCGGTCTCGGTCGGCAACGGCATCTACCGCTCGGCCGACGGCGGCGATACGTGGCAGTACAAGGGCCTCCCCGAGTCCGAGCGCATCAACCGGATACTCGTCGATCCCACGCACGCCGACACCGTCTACGCCTGCGTGCCCGGCAAGCTGTGGTCGGACTCCGCCGAGCGCGGGCTCTACAAGACGACCGACGGCGGTGCGAGCTGGGCGCTCGTGCTCAAGGGTCCCAATCTCTCGACCGGCTGCTCGGGACTCGCGATGGACCCGCGCAACCCCAAGCGCCTGTTCGCGGGGCTGTGGGACTTCAGGCGCAAGGGCTGGACGTTCCGTTCGGGCGGCAACGGTGCGACGGCGCCGTCGGCGTCGGGGCTGTTCCTCACCGAGGACGGCGGTGCCAGCTGGCGCAGGCTCGATGCCAGCACCGCCAAGGGACTGCCGCCCGGCCCCTGGGGCCGGCTCGACGTCGAGATCGCGCCCTCGAAGCCCGACGTCGTCTACGCGGTGATCGAGGGGGTGCGCTCCGCGCTGTTTCGCTCCGACGACGGTGGCAAGACCTGGGACGAGCGCGACCGCAGCACCGCGATGGTGTGGCGGCCGTTCTACTTCTCGCGCCTGGTCGTCGATCCCTCGAACGCGGATCGCATCTACAAGCCGGACGGCCGCCTGATCGCCTCCGAGGACGGCGGCAAGAGCTTCGCGGACGTCTCGGGCGGCACGCACGGCGATCACCACGACGTCTGGATCAACCCGAAGAATTCCTCGGAGGTGATCACGGGCGATGACGGCGGACTCTGGTTCAGCCATGACGCCGGCAACAAGTGGTGGAAGGCCGACAACCTGCCGGTGTCGCAGTTCTATCACGTGTCGGTCGACGACAAGGATCCGTACCAGGTGTACGGCGGCCTGCAGGACAACTCGAGCTGGGTGGCGGACTCGGCCTACCCGAACGGCATCAGCAACGGCCGCTGGGAGAACCTGTACGGCGGCGACGGCATGTGGACCTTCGCCGATCCCACCGACGCCAACTTCGCCTATGCCGAGGCGCAAGGCGGCACGATCGGCCGGGTCGACCGCCGCAGCCTCACGCACCGCGACATCCAGCCGCGCGCCGCCTACAAGGAGAAGCTGCGCTACAACTGGAACTCGCCGATCGCGCTGTCGCCGAACGATCCGACCAAGCTCTACCTCGGCGCGCAGTTCCTGTTCATGACGCGGGATCACGGCCAGAGCTGGGCGCGGATCTCGCCCGACCTCACCAGCAACGATCCCGAGAAGCAGAAGCAGGAAGAGTCGGGCGGCATCACGGTCGACAATTCCGCCGCGGAGATGCACACCACCATCTACTCAATCTCGGAAAGCCCGCGCGATGCGCAGCTGATCTGGGTCGGCACCGACGATGGCAACGTGCAGCTGACGCGCGACGGGGGGCTCAACTGGCACAACCTCGTCGGCAACATCAAGGGC
>JANXZZ010000288.1 GCA_025355245.1 Pseudomonadota bacterium
GTTACGGCCAGAACGCACTCGACACCATCCGCAACGTCAAGGACAAGCTCCGGGAAATCGCGGCCGGTTTGCCGGCTGGCGTCACCCTGACGCCCGTCTACGATCGCTCGAAGCTCATCTACCGCGCGATTTCGAACCTGCGCGAGACGCTGCTCGAGGAATGCGTCATCGTGGCACTCGTGTGCCTGGTATTTCTCGCCCACGCGCGCAGCGCGCTCGTTGCCATCGTCATGCTGCCGATCGGTGTGTTGATTGCTTTCACGGCGATGCGCGCGCTCGGGCTCAACTCCAACATCATGAGCCTCGGCGGGATCGCCATCGCGATCGGCGCGATGGTCGACGCGGCGATCGTGATGATCGAGAACGCCCACAAGCACCTCGAGCGCCTACCCGCCGATGCGCCGCGCCTGCCGGCGATCATCGCCGCGTGCCGGGAAGTCGGGCCGGCCCTGTTCTTCAGCCTGCTGGTCATCACGGTGTCGTTCCTGCCGGTCTTTACGCTCGAGGCGCAGGAAGGGCGGATGTTCCGCCCGCTCGCATTCACGAAGACCTTCTCGATGGCCGGAGCGGCGCTCCTTTCGGTCACGCTCGTTCCGGTACTGATGGTGCTCTTCATCCGCGGCCGCATCCCGAGCGAGCAGGCAAACCCGCTCGTCCGCGGGATGATTCATATTTATCGGCCGGTCATTTCGGCTGCGCTGGGCTGGAAGAAGACGACGCTTGCACTCGCCGCGATCATTCTCGGCGTGACACTGATTCCCATGACGAAGCTCGGGGCCGAATTCATGCCGACGCTCAATGAGGGAACGCTCTTGTTCATGCCATCGAGCCTGCCGGGCATGTCGGTGACACAGGCCGCGCGGGCGCTGCAGATGCAGGACCGGATCCTCAAAGGCTTTCCGGAAGTCGCGTCGGTGTTCGGTAAAGCCGGGCGCGCCAGCTCAGCCACCGATCCCGCGCCTCTGGAGATGTCGGAGACTGTGATCAACCTGAAATCCGAGAGCGACTGGCGGCCGGGCATGACCATCGACCGGCTGATAGGCGAGATGGATGAGGCGGTGCGAATGCCCGGTATCAGCAACGCCTGGACCATGCCGATCAAGGCTCGCATCGATATGCTCTCGACGGGGATCCGGACACCGATCGGCATCAAGGTATTCGGAAACGACCTTACGGTGCTCGATCGAATTGCCAAGGACATCGAGAAGGTCGTGCGTGGCGTTCCGGGAACCTCGAGTGCATATGCCGAGCGCCTGACGGGCGGGTACTACATCGACATCGTGCCCGACAGCACGGCCCTTGCACGCTATGGCCTCACGGTGGATGACCTCCACCAGGTGGTCGCCACGGCGATCGGTGCCGACATGGTCACAACGACGGTCGAGGGTCGGCAACGATTCGGAGTCACCGTCCGGTATCCGCGGGAGCTCCGGGACAGCCCTGATTCGATGGCCCGGGACGTGCTCGTTCCGGTCATGGGGGGTGCGATGGTCCCCCTGGGCCAGCTCGCGTCCATTCGCTTCGTGCAGGGGCCGCCGAGCATCCGCACCGAGAACGCACTCTTGTCCGCCTACATCTTCGTCGACATCCGCGGCCGCGACATCGGGGGTTACGTCGCCGACGCCCGGCGAGCGGTCTCCGCGCACGTCAAGCTGCCACCCGGCTACTATCTGACCTGGAGCGGCCAATTCGAGTATCTTCAGCACGCGATCGACAAGCTCAAGATCGTCGTCCCGGTGACTCTCGCGATCGTGTTCGTGCTTCTGTTTCTGAACTTCGGCAACCTCACGGAGACGCTGATCGTGATGCTGTCGGTGCCGTTCGCGGCGGTCGGCGGCGTCTGGCTCATGTATCTGCTTCAGTACAATATGAGCGTCGCGGTCGCGGTCGGCTTCATTACGTTGGTCGGCGTCGCGGCTGAAACCGCGGTCGTCATGCTGTTATACCTCGACACGGCGTGGCGCGAGGTACTTGCCCGGCGTGCCCAGGATGACGCGCCCGCGACGGTGTCGGATCTGTACGAGGCCGTCATGCACGGCGCGGTACTCCGGGTGCGCCCGAAGATGATGACCGTCCTCGCCATCATGGCGGGCTTGCTTCCGATCATGTGGGGGAGAGGCACGGGATCTGAGGTCATGCGCCGGATCGCGGCGCCAATGATCGGCGGGATGGTGTCGGCAACCGTCCTGACACTCGTCGTGATTCCGGTGATATACGCCCTCGTGAAAGAGCGGGAACTCGGTCGGGCGCCGATGGCCAACGCCAACGGGGCGACTCGCCGAGTGGCCAATCAATAGGAGGAGGACACCGTTGTGAACGCACTGTTGATCAGTCTCTTGCTCGCGGCGCCCGTCGCCGCGTTCGCGCACGGGCATCTCCTCTCCTCGGTCCCCACCGAAGGACAGACGGCGAGCGAAGCGCCGCGTACGGTCACTTTGAAGTTCTCTGAAAGCGTGCAGATCGCGACCGCCTCGCTCCAGGAGGGAAGCTCGCCCGCTGTCCGGCTGGATGCGCTGCCGTCGGGCACCGCAGCGACCGTAGTGCTGGCGATGCCGGCGCTTAACCCCGGGCGGTACACGCTCACGTGGCGCGCCGTCGGTGCGGATCGTCACGCGGTTACTGGGACACTAACCTTTAGCGTGGCCCCGACTGCGGCATCGTCAGCAAAGCACTGAGACCGCCCCCCGTGTCAGTTGATGGTGTCGTCGCCGTGCTGCGGGTCGCCTGCTTCATCGCGCTGCTGCAGGCCGCCGGCGGTGCCGTCTTTCGCGGGGCATTCGGAGGTGCGCTGCAGGCGTCCGTTGCGAGAATCCACAGGTTCATCGCTGCGTCTGCGATATCTGCCATTCTCCTCCTGATCGCAGGAGACTGGGTTGAAGGAGCGCGGCTCGCCGACGACTGGTCTGGGCTCTTCGACGCCCGACTGCAACGCATGGTCTGGGCATCCGTGTCGTCATTGGCGCTGGTAGTCCGAGTCGCGGCCTTGCTTTCGTCACTGGGCTCGCTGCAATTTTCCGGATCGCGCGCCATCGGCCTCGCGACGGCTGGCATCGTTCTGACCGCCGCATCATTTTCATTCGTCGGACATACGACGATGCATGATGCCTACGTGCTCCTCGGTTTACTACTAGGCGTACATGCGTTGATCGTCGCCGCATGGTTCGGATCCCTCGTGCCGCTCGGGATGGTCGCGAGCTCCGAACCGGCGATGATCGCAGGCCGGATCATCCGGGACTACTCGTCGGTTGCCGCGTGGGTGGCCCCGTTCATTGCAGTGGCCGGCGTGGGCATCGCGCTGGCCCTGCTGCCGACCTTCGGGTCGCTGACGACGCCGTACGGCCGGTTCCTGCTCGCGAAGATTGGAGCGTTCGCTGTGCTGACGGGCCTTGCCGCCGCCAACAAGTGGCGATTCGGGCCGGCCGTCGCGAACCGTCGGCCAGGAGCGGCGCGTCGGTTCGTGCAGTGCGTGACCGCCGAATACCTGCTGATCTGCGGAGTATTGGCCATTACGGCCGTCATGACCGAGTTCTTTTCCCCGGACTGAGTCGTCCCTGTCGATGGCGCCGATCGGCGGCTGACGCCGTCGACCCAAGATGCCACCCGTAGAGGTGTCTTCGCTCGCGACACCGTGTCTGCGCGTACACCGATGCGGAATCTACGTATGGACCTGCACCGACGGAGGGGTAACGTAGGTTCCGCAGATCTCTGTGCAGCAAGGACCAGTGGTGAGGTCATTTCAAAGGGGATCGTCATGTCTCATGCAGCAAACGTCAGCTTGGAACACACCACCGACCGCGGACCATCGAGGACGCGCCCGATTCCGCCTTTCGTGCTCGGATGGAGCCTGAGTCTCTCCTTTGTCATTTCCTACGTGCTTTGCGTGATCGGCTACTACGTCCTGCCGTCCTTGCCAATCCTTCACGAGGCGCTGGCGATTCCGCTGCCAGGCTTTCGGTTCGACAGCTGGTCACGGTTCTGTCTTGGACTCGCGGAAAGCTTCGCATGGGGCTGGTATATCGCATTCGTCTTCGCGCCCATCTACAACTTTTTTGCCAGGCGGGCTGCGTGAACGACAATCGGTGACGCAGGCAGGAGGAACCCGACGTGGACAATGACAACGCAGACGGTTTCTGGCGCAGCAAGACGGGACTCGTCTGTGCCGGGTTCCTCGCAGTCGCGGGATTCTTCCTCATCACGGAGCATACGGCCCACGTGCTCGGGGTCCTCCCGTGGCTGCTGCTTGCCTCCTGTCCGCTGATGCATCTTTTCATGCATCACGGTCACGGAGCGCACAAGCATCACGATGAGCCCGGGAGTCGACCGCAGGGAGAGCCCAAATGAACCATCAGGCAATGTCGGCTTATGGCCTGTGGAGCCTCGTGATTATCAACTCCGCTGTCTTCATCCTCTTTGCGTACAGCTTTGCCAAGCCGACATCGCCGCGGGACTGGCGTTCCTTCGGGGGCTTCAGCGCTTTCATCGTGGCCTTGTTCACCGAGATGTATGGCGTGCCGCTCACCATCTACTTCCTTTCGGGGTGGCTGCAGCGCCGCTATCCCGGGCTCGATCCGCTTTCGCACGATGCCGGCCATCTCTTGTGGACCCTGACCGGCCAAAACGGCAACCCGCACACCGGCGCGCTTCACATTCTGAGCAATCTGCTCATTTTCGCTGGCTTCCTGCTGTTGGCCAACGCGTGGCACGTGCTCTACCGGGCGCAGCGTAAGCACCAGCTGGCGACCGCCGGGATCTATGCGCGCATGCGCCACCCCCAGTACGCCGGCTTCATTGTCATCATGTTTGGCTTCCTGCTGCAGTGGCCCACGATCCTGACGCTGGCGATGTTCCCGCTCCTCGTCTGGATGTATGTGCACCTGGCACACGCCGAGGAACGCGAGGCGTTGCGCGACTTCAGTACGGAGTACGAGCGCTACGCCGCCGCGACGCCGCGCTGGCTACCCCACCTCGGTACGAGCGGCGAGCCGTCGGCGCACCCGCGCAGCTAGCGGGTCCGCCGGGTCACATCGGCACGCGGCCGTTAAGGGAGATCCCGCGGGATGCCAGTCACTTGACTCTGGACTATGGTCCATAGTTTAGGATCGGCGTCGGCAGCTGGAGATCAGTCATGGACTCGATGGGCATCGGCAAGCTCGCGAAATGCGCGGGCGTGCGGATTGACACGGTTCGCTACTACGAACGGAGCGGCCTGATCGCGCCGAAGGCTCGCCTTGCTTCGGGTTACCGGCGCTATGGGGCCATGGAAGTGTCGCGGCTGCGCTTCATCAGGCGCGCGCAGGCACTCGGCTTCACGCTGCAGGAGGTGCGCGAGCTGCTCGCACTGTCGAAGCGCCGGGACATCGCGCGAGTCAAGCGCGCCGCCCAGAACAAGCTCGCGGACGTTGAGCGGCGACTGGCCGATCTAGAACGAATCCGCGACGGCCTGCGGAGATTGATTGCAGACTGCCCAGGGCACGGACGCGCTGCCGACTGCCCGATCCTGAGAGCCCTGGGCGACGGCGAATCGGTATGACCAACCCGCATGACCACGTGCACACCGGCGACGCTGACTGGCGAATGGGCCATCCCGCCCAGTCCGCCAGCGAAGATGTCGATCCTGTGTGCGGGATGCGTGTGCCCAAGAATTCGCCTTACCGGGCGGAGCACGGTGGTCGCTCCTACGTGTTCTGCGCCGAGAGCTGTCGAAGCCGCTTTCTGGAGCATCCAGCAGATTTCCTGGAGCATCCGCACAGTCACTCTCCAGGCGACGCCTGCGATCATTCGTCCCACGGGGAGCGCACCAGCGGGTCCGCGGTAGGCGGCGGCGCACGGACGGAGACCCCATCGCCCGGTACGGTTTACACCTGCCCCATGCACCCGCAGATTCGACGCAACGCGCCGGGGTATTGTCCGATCTGCGGAATGGCACTTGAGCCATTGCAGCCCAGCCTCGACGGCAGCCCGAGTCCCGAGCTGCGCGACATGACGCGGCGGTTCTGGATTGGCGCGGTGCTGACGCTGCCGCTGCTGTTCCTTGAGATGGGTGGACACGTCGCCGCGCTGAACCTGCATCACTATATTCCGGCGCTCACAGCGCTATGGATACAGTTTGCCTTGGGAACACCCGTCGTTCTCTGGGCTGGGTGGCCGCTCCTCGCGCGGGGTTGGGCGTCTGTCCGGCAGCGCTCGCTCAACATGTTCACCCTGATCGCGCTGGGAATCGGTGCCGCCTATTTCGACAGCCTGGTCGCCACCTTTGCGCAGGGACTTCTTCCGAGCGGCCTGCGGAACGAGGACGGATTAGTCCCCGTTTACTACGAAGCCGCAGCGGTCATCACCGTGCTGGTGCTCCTCGGGCAGGTACTCGAGCTTCGCGCCCGCGAGACCACCGGCGGCGCCATCCGTGCCCTGCTCAACCTTGCTCCCAAGCTCGCGAGGCGAATCCGCGCGGACGGGAGCGACGAGGAAGTTCCGCTGGAGGCCGTACAGGTCTCCGACAGGTTGCGCGTGCGTCCTGGCGAGGCGATCCCTGTGGACGGCACCGTGCTCGAGGGCTCGAGCGCCGTCGACGAATCGATGGTCACTGGTGAATCCATGCCTGTAGCGAAGGCTGTGGGCGCTCCCCTGATTGGCGGAACGATCAACGGCACGGGTGCGCTCATCCTGCGGGCCGAGCGCGTGGGCTCCGACACCATGCTCGCCCGGATCGTGCACCTGGTTGCCGAGGCCCAGCGCAGTCGCGCACCGATCCAGCGACTTGCGGACCAGGTGTCGGCGTGGTTCGTTCCGGCTGTGATCCTGGTGGCAATGATCGCCTTTGTGGTCTGGATGATATTCGGTCCAACGCCGCAGCTCGCGTATGCGCTCGTTGCCGCAGTGTCGGTTCTGATCATCGCGTGTCCCTGCGCGTTAGGGCTTGCGACCCCCATGTCGATCATGGTCGGTGTGGGCAAGGGAGCAGCCGCGGGAGTCCTCATTAAGAATGCTGAGGCGCTTGAGCGCCTGGAGAGAATCGACACGTTGGTGGTCGACAAAACCGGAACCTTGACGGAGGGCAAACCGCGGGTGGTCGCGGTAGTTCCGGCAACTGGTTTCGATGAAGGAACCGTACTTTCCCTCGCGGCGAGTCTCGAGCGCGCGAGCGAGCATCCGCTCGCCGCGGCGATCGCAGCGTCAGCCCTGGAGCGCGGCCTCAATCTCGCGGAGTCGACGGAGTTTCGTTCGATCACAGGCAAGGGCGTGACCGGAACGGTGTCGTCCCGGCGGATCGGGGTCGGAAACGCCGCACTCTTCGCCGAGCTCAAGATCCCCATCGAAGGGCTCGACGGCGGAGCCCAAAGGCTGCGGGATGAAGGTGCCACGGTCATGTTCGTGGCCATCGACGGTCAGCCGGCGGGCGTCGTTGCCGTCGCCGATCCGATCAAAGCCAGCACGCCGGCGGCGCTCGACAGGCTTCGGGATGACGGCATTCGAATTGTGATGGTCACTGGAGATCATCGCGCCACCGCCGAAGCGGTCGCGCGAAACCTCAGGATCACCGAGATCGAAGCCGGAGTGCTTCCCGAGCGGAAGAACGAGATCGTTCGGCGGCTGCGCGCAGAAGGGCGGTCCGTCGCGATGGCGGGCGACGGCGTCAACGATGCGCCGGCCCTCGCCGAGGCCGAGGTCGGGATTGCGATGGGGACCGGTACGGATGTCGCGATGCAAAGCGCCGGCGTGACTCTGGTGAAGGGCGACCTGGCCGGAATCGCCCGTGCGCGAGCCTTAAGCCGAGCGACCATGCGAAATATCCGCCAGAATCTCTTTCTGGCGTTTGTTTACAACGTCCTGGGCGTTCCGGTCGCGGCAGGGGCGCTGTACCCGCTCCTCGGCGTACTCCTGAGTCCCATCATCGCCGCCGCAGCCATGAGCCTGAGCTCGGTTTCCGTGATCGGAAATGCCCTGCGGCTGCGATTCGTCCGCTTGTGAGTCATCGCCCGCTTCAGCCGCCTCCCAATTCACGAGGACGCACATGAACGTCAGTGATCCAGAGCTTCATGGCCGCCGCCCGACAACTATCGGCGCGGTTCTGCACTCAGCCGTCGCTTACGACCTGACGGTGTGGCTCGCGACGCTCGGCAGGGACAGTGCCTTTCGGAAGGAGGTTCTGGATCTTGCTCGCGTTGCGCCGGGAGAGTCAGTGCTCGACGTCGCCTGTGGCACGGGGAACCTTGCGATCGCGGCGAAGGAGCGCGTCGGGCCGACGGGGACCGTGTACGGCGTCGATGCCTCCGCCGAGATGATTGCTCGGGCAACTCGCAAGGCCGCGCGCAAGGGAGCGACTGTCGTCTTCAGTCACGGAATCGCCCAACAGCTGCCCTTTCCCGATGCGCGGATGGACCTCGTGCTGAGTACCCGGGCGTTTCACCATCTCCCCACCACGGGACGCGCGGAATGCATCCGGGACATGCATCGGGTCCTGCGGACGGGCGGGAGAATGCTGGTCGTTGACTTTATCAAAGGAGCCCCGCGGCACGGCCCGCTGGCACACTTTCACCGGCACGGCAGCGTGAGGCTCGAGGATGTCGTCTCGACCGCGGCGGAGGCAGGCTTCCGCGATATCGAAAGCGGACCACTCCGGGCGAGGACTTGCGGCTACGTGCTCGCGAGAGCGTGACGCGGACGCGAATCGCAGCGTTCATAAGGGGTATTGACGGCTTCTGCCCAAAAGTAACGGTATCCGGTGGACAACGTTTCGATTTCGGCGCGAATTCAGCTGCTTGCGGATTCTCGAAATTGCATCGTCACGCGCTGTTTGCCGATCCCGGAAAATCAATGCGTTGCGCAATGAAAGCGTATCGATTGGTCGAAAGACGTAAACACCCCAGGATACAGCGTCCTAGCACGACGTAAACCCTAAGGTTGAGTTGACGAGGTCAGCTTCCGTCCCTGCCTTGCGCCGCCGCGGCGCGCGCCATGCCCCCTCGGCCGGCGAGCACCTGCTCGCCATAGCGCATCGGCATTCGCGCAGTGTCGATACCCACAATTAATGTCGGAAACACTTTAAATAATGTCGGTACGCAAGCCGCGATCTTGCCTCTGCAGTATCGTAATTTCTAGCACATTCTCTCGATCCGCTGAAAGACCGTTTGTGTCACGTAGCTGACCCGAAATCGTCAAGGTGTCTGTTCATCGTGTCGGAAGCTTGGGAAGCCGATACGAGGCTAGATCCTTGGGAAGAAGCAAAGCCCCCCTCAGCTTCAAGCGGCTCCCCAAGGGCGTGCAAGAGGCCGGGGCGCTTCGCGTCCAGCGTCAACTGGAGCGCGGCGGACGTGTCACCGACATTTTGTATGTGTCCGACAAGAAGTGGCGCCGCGCGCAAGACGTCTTTCGAACGACCGAACGGCTCTCGAAGATCAAAGGGCCTCGTGCCTGGCCGATCAAGCTGGCGTCGTTTCAGTACCAGGTGACAACGAGAACGGTCGAGCGGTGGCTCCGGAACTACCGGAGAAATCCCGACATCATGGCGCTCGTGCCGCGCGCCCGGGGACCAAGGCCCGGCGATCGCCGCTTGTTGCCCGAGCAGGAAAGGCTGCTTACCGAGGTCATTGGCGACTGGGCGCGGCGACCGCCCGGCATGCCCGTCAGCTGGATAGTGGAGGAGTGCCATCGGCGGGGGAAGGCGAGACGGATTGCTCCGCCGAGCCGGAACACCGTTCTCGGACGCCTCCGGGATCAAGGTCTGCAGAGCCTGCAACGGCGATATGCGGTTCCGATTCCTGAGGTGCCCAAACCACCGGGCAAACCGCCCCGCAGCCCCACGCCGCTGGCGATCATGCAGATGGACCACACGCTCGTCGATGTCATGGTTGTCGACGAAATCGGGCGCAAGTCGTTGGGCCGCCCGTGGGTCACCATCGGCTTCGATATCGCCTCGCGGTGCGTACTCGGGTTCCATTTGAGCTTGCACGCGCCATCGGCGGTGTCCGTGGGAATGACGCTGGCAATGGCCGGACTTCCGAAAGACGCGTGGTTGGCCGAACGGGAACTGGTTCTGGACTGGCCGATGTACGGACTGCCAAAGGTTCTCCACGTCGACAATGGCGTCGAATTCCACAGCGACGCCCTGATGCGTGGCTGCGAGCGGTACGGCATCGAGCTCGCATACCGCCCACCGGGGCGCCCCCACTTCGGCGGGCACATCGAGCGCTACCTGGGCACGCTCATGGCACGGATCCACGGGCTCCCCGGCACGACGTACTCGAGTCCGCAGCAAAGGGGCAAGTACAAGAGCCAAGCCAAGGCAACGATGACCATGGCGGAGCTGGAGAAGTGGATAGCGCTCGAGATCGG
>JANXZZ010000307.1 GCA_025355245.1 Pseudomonadota bacterium
TGATCCTCCAGCACCGAGCCGGGCACGCTTCGTACTTCGGCTATGCAATCTGGGACCTGGCGATGCTCGAAGCATGGCTGAGCGTGCACACGCCCGGCACGAACGGCTGAGCCCGACGGGCCCGACGCCGGTCCGTCAGACGGTGGCGGGATTGCGCTCGGTGAATCCGCGGACCAGGCGAAGCGCGTACTTGCCCGGGCTGCGATCCCACGGCGCGACGCGCGGGATCTGGAAGCGGTCGCCGCCCAGCGTCGCGGCGCCCCAGGCTGTCGAGGTCGCGCAGGCGAAGCCCGCGTCCTTCACCATCTGCACGTGCTCGGGACCGTAGTCCCTGCCCGGCCGTCCATTGGGATAGGCGAACGCGGTCACCGGCACGCCAACGATCGATTCGAGCCGCTGCCGGCTGTCGGCGATTTGCCGGCGAGCGTCGCCCGCCGGCAGGCGCGCCAGGATCGGGTGCGTCACGGTGTGGGCGCCGATCTCCATGCCGAGCGAGGCGAGCTGGCGCAGCTGGTGCTCCGCCATCATCGGCCGCAGGAGCGTCGACACTCCGGCGCGCTCGGCGATGGCTTCGGCCCGCTGCACGCGCTCCTCGAGGCCGAGGTACTTGAGCTTGCCGAGCAGTTCCTCGATCGCGCGCCGCCGGGCTGGGACATCCGGCAGGCTAAAGCGACCGAAGCCGAGGTCGGTGAGGTCGAAATCGACCGGGGCCCGGCGTGCGGCCTCGATCACCTTGTCGTTCCACATCATGCCGCCGTCGATGAACCCGGTGGAGATGAAGAAGGTCGCGGTCATGCCGCGCGCAGCGAGGATCGGTGCCGCGAACTCCAGATTGTTGGCGTAGCCGTCATCGAAGGTGATCGCGACGGCGCGCGGAGGTAGCGACCCCGTGGCGAGGCGTTCCGCCGCCTCCGAGAACCCGAGCACGTTGAACAGCGAGTTCAGCAGGTCCATTTCGCCGGCGAAGCGCTCCGCGTCCGGCTCGTCGCCGAGGAGCGAATCGGGTACCGCCACGACACGGTGGTAGATCAGGACCAGCAGCGAGGCCGAGCGCCCGCTGCGCGAGGCAGCGCGCGCAGCGCCGCGCAGCGCCACGGCCACCAACGGATTCAGCGGCCTCACGGCGCGACCCGCGCGGCCAGGCGGCGGTAGACGGGCTCGTAGCCCGCCACGACCTGGGACCACATGCGCCGCTCGCGGACGAACAGCGGTCCGCGTTCACGGAGCCTGCGCGCCAGGTCCGGTGAAATCATCAGCTTGACGAGCGCCGCCGCCAGCGCCGCGGCATCGCCGGCCTTGAACAGCACGCCGGTGTCACCATCCGCTATCAGCTCGCGGTGGCCACCGACATCCGAGGCGACGAGCACCTTGCCAAGCGCCATCGCCTCGAGCGGCTTGAGCGGCGTCACCATGTCGGTCAGGCGCATCGGCAGGCGCGGGTAGACGAGTATGTCGATCGCCGCGTACAGCGTCGCGACATCCGCGTGCGGGACTTGGCCCGCGAACACGACCTTGTCTTCGAGGCCGAGCCGCCGGGTTGCGACGCGCAGCGCCGGCTCGTCGACTCCGCCGCCGACCAGCAGGACCCGCGCGTCCGGCCGTGCCGCCAGCACGCTCGGGAAGGCGTCGATCAGCAGCGACAGTCCCTCCCAGGCGAAGAATGAGCCGATGAACCCGAGTACCAACTTGCCGCCCAGACCGAGGCGCGCGCGCGCCGCGACGCCATCGTCCACCAGCGGGCGCAGCGTATCCGCATCGACCGCGTTCGGGATCACGGTCACCCGATCCGCCGGAACACCGCGACGGATCACCTCGGCCCTGAGTCCCTCGCAGATCGTCGTGACGGCGTCGGCACGCCGGAGGACGTACGTCTCGAGGCAGCGCGACACGCGGTAGCGAAGGCTGCCCTCGCGGGTCGTCCCGGTACTGACGGCGGCGTCCTCCCACGACGAGCGCATCTCGTAGACGAGCGGCTTGCCGAGCCCGAGCGCGGCGAGCGCGTTCAGGCACGGCGAATGCGCC
>JANXZZ010000309.1 GCA_025355245.1 Pseudomonadota bacterium
GTCGCGATCATCGGCGGCATGTGTCTGCTGGCGGGCTGAGTCCGGCGCCCTGCGCGGGTCCGGGGACGGGTCGACTCGTGCAGCGTGACTATCTCGGCAACCCGGTCGGCGAGGCGAGTGCGGCGACGCTCACCGCCATCAATGACTTCGTCGGCGGCTTCCTCGGCTACGAGGAGCGCATGGCCGGCATCGTGCCCGCGGCCGATGCCGATCCCGATGCCTGCCTCGCGAATGCCTACGCCGGCTGGCTGTGGATGTTCCTCGAGTCACCCGAGGCCCCGCTGCGCGCCGCGAAGTACCTCGAACGCGCGCGGCGTGCGGCGCGCGGCGCGAGTGCCCGCGAGCACGCTGCGACGCTGGCCCTCGAGGCCTGGGCCGCGGGCGACGTCGAGCGCGCCACGCGCGCGCTCGAGGGTGCGCTCGCGGTCGCGCCGCGCGATCTCGCGGCGCTGAAGCTCCACCAGTACTTCAACTTCAGCCGCGGGCGCGCGCCCGACATGCTGCGCGTCGCGCTGGTCGCGCTGCCGGTGGCCGGTGACGTCGCCGCGCTGCACGGCATGCTCGCCTTCGCCTACGAGCAGTGCCACCTGCTGGGCGATGCCGAGACCGCGGCGCGAACCGCACTGCGAATGAACGCGCGCGAGCCGTGGGCGCATCACGCACTCGCCCACGTGTTCCTGAGCCGCGGCCGGATCCGCGAGGGCATAGGCTTTCTCGACAGCGTGTCGGCCAGCTGGACCGGTCTCACCTCGTTCATGTACACGCACAACTGGTGGCATCTCGCGAGGTTCCTGATCAGCGAGGGGCGCCTCGATGAGGCGCTTGCGATCTACGACCGGCACTGCTGGGCGCGCGATCGCAGCTACTCGCAGGACCAGATCGGTGCGGTGTCGCTGCTCCTTAGAATCGAGCTCGCCGGCGGCAGCGTCGGGGAACGCTGGACCGAGCTCGGCGCGCACCTCGCGGTCCGCCGCAGCGACACGGTGCAACCGTTCCTGACGATGCAGTACCTCTACGGACTCGCACGCGCGGGACGACCCGAGGCCGGCGTGCTGCTGGGGGCCGTGCGCGAGCGAGCGCGCGGCCCGGCGACGGCGGAGCAGGCAGTCTGGGCGGAGGTGGCGCTACCCGCCTGCGAGGCGTTGCTCGCGCACGCCGCGGGCGACGTCGACCGCGCGCGCCGCCGACTCGGACCCGCGCTCGGGCGCATGCTCGAGATCGGCGGCAGCCACGCGCAGCGCGACCTGTTCCAGCAGGTCTACCTCGACAGCCTCGTCCGCAACGGTGAGCTGATCGCCGCGCAGCAGCTGCTCGAGGAACGACGCGCCTTCGAGCCCGACGGGGTGCCGCTCAACCGGACGCTCGCGGGGGTCTACGAGGGACTTGGGCTCCCGGGCGAGGCGACCCGCGCGCGGCAGCGCGCACGGCGCGCGCCGGCTTAAACGCGCGCCGCCGCGGCTACTTCATCGTCGGCATCGAGAAGTCCGCGCGCACGGCGTCGGGCTCGGGCCAGCGCTGCGTGACGGTCTTGAGGCGCGTGTAGAACCGCACGCCTTCCGGCCCGTGCACGTGGTGGTCGCCGAACAGCGAATGCCGCCAGCCGCCGAAGCTGTGGAAGGCCATGGGCACCGGGATCGGCACGTTGACGCCGACCATGCCGATCTCGACATCGCGGGAGAAGGCGTGGGCGATCGCGCCGCTCCTCGTGAACACCGCGGCACCGTTCGCGTACTCGTGCGTGTTGACGAGCCTGAGCGCGGCCGCGTAGTCGGGAACGCGCACCACCGCGAGCACGGGCCCGAAGATCTCCTCGCGGTAGATGCGCATGTCCGGGCGCACCTGGTCGAACAGCGTCGGGCCCACGTAGAAGCCCTGCTCCCCGCCCGCCACCGCGACGCTGCGGCCGTCGACGACGAGCACCGCGCCCTCGCTGACGCCACTGTCGATGTAGCCGCGCACGCGCACGCGCGCGGCGTCGTTGACGAGCGGCCCCATGTCCGTGCCCGGGGCATCGGGCGCCCCGGTGCGCAACTGGGCGACCCGCGCCTTGAGGCGCGCGACCAGCGCATCGGCGGTGGCCTCGCCGACGGCGACCGCGACCGAGATTGCCATGCAGCGCTCGCCCGCCGAGCCGTAGGCGGCGCCCACGAGCGCCTCGGTCGCGGCATCGAGATCGGCGTCCGGCATGATCACCGCGTGATTCTTGGCGCCGCCCAGGGCCTGCACGCGCTTGCCGTGCCGGGTCGCCTCTGCATGGATATGGCGGGCGATCGGCGTCGAGCCCACGAAGCTGACGGCCGCGATGCCGGGGTGCTCGAGGAGCGCATCCACCGCGCTCTTGTCGCCCTGCACGACGCTGAAGACGCCGTCCGGAAGGCCGGCCTGCTTGAGCAGATCCGCGAGCAGCAGTGACACCGACGGGTCGCGCTCGGAGGGCTTCAGGATGAAGGCATTGCCGCAGGCGAGCGCCACCGGGAACATCCACATCGGGACCATCGCCGGAAAGTTGAACGGCGTGATGCCGGCGACCACGCCGAGCGGCTGGCGCAGGCCGTAGCAGTCGACGCCCGTGCCGACGCTCTCGCTGAACTCGCCCTTCAGGAGTTGCGGCGCGCCGCAGGCGAACTCGACCACCTCCATGCCGCGCGTGACCTCGCCCTCGGCAACGGCAAGCGTCTTGCCGTGCTCCTCGGAGAGCGTGACGGCGATCGCCTTGGCGTGCTGCGAGATCAGTTCCTTGAACCGAAACAGCACGCGGGCGCGCTGCAGCGCCGGCAGCCGTCCCCAGGCGAGCTGCGCGAGGGCGGCGCTCCTCACCGCCGCATCGACGTCGGCCGCCTCGGCGAGCACGACCTCGCGGATCACCCGGCCGAGCGCCGGGTTGAAAACCGGCGCGCGTCGCGCGCCCGCGCCGGTCACCCGTCGTCCGTCGATATAGTGGCCGACGAGGCTCGTCGGTCCCGCGACACCACTTTGCTTGGCTACGGCGCTCACGTCGGATTCTCCTGTTGCCCGGCTCAGGCCGGCACGGCGCGCAGCGCCCGCCGGATGCCCTCGACCATCGCCTCGACCTCCGCGACGGTGCTCACGAACGGCGGCGCGACCGCGAGCACATCGCCGCTGAAGCGCAGCATGAAGCCGTCATCGAGCGCCTTCTCGAAGACGCGGATCGCGCGCAGCCCCGGCTGCCCGGCGATCGGCGCGAGCTCGATGGCCGCCGCGAGACCGATGTTGCGGATGTCGATCACGTGCGGCTCGCCGCGCAGCGAATGGATCGCCTGCTCGAGAAGCGGGGCGAGCTCGGCGGCGCGCGCGATCAGCTTCTCGTCGGCCATCACGTCCATGGTCGCGTGCGCCGCGGCGACCGCGAGCGGGTGCGCCGAGTAGGTGTAGCCGTGGAAGAACTCGATCATGTGCGCGGGGCCGGTCATGAACGACTGGTAGAGGTCATCGCGCGCAATCACGCCACCGAGCGGCACGGTCGCGTTGTTGACCGCCTTCGCGAAGGTCGTGAGGTCGGCCCTGACGCCGAAGAAGTCGGCGCCGAACGGTGTGCCGAGGCGACCGAAGCCGGTGATGACCTCGTCGAATATCAGCAGGATTCCGTGCTTGGTGCAGATCTCGCGCAGGCGCTCGAGGTAGCCCTTTGGTGGCACGATCACGCCACCGGAGCCGGACATCGGCTCGACGATGACCGCGGCGATGGTCGAGGCGTCGTGCAGCGCGACCAGGCGCTCGAGCTCGTCCGCGAGGTGCGCGCCCCAGGCCGGCTGGCCGCGGCTGAAGGCCATCTCGGCGGGGTTGTAGGTGTGCGGCAGGTGATCGACGCCCGGGATCATCAGTGACGAGAACATCTTGCGGTTCGAGACCATGCCGCCGACCGAGATGCCGCCCATGCCGACACCGTGGTAGCCGCGCTCGCGGCCGATGATGCGGGTGCGGCTCGCCTCGCCGCGCACGCGATGGTAGGCAACCGCAATCTTGAGGGCGGTGTCGACCGCCTCGGAGCCCGAGTTCGTGAAGAACACGCGATCCTCGGCGCGGTTCGCGAGCGCCGCGATGCGGGTCGCGAGCCGGAACGCCGGCTCGTGCCCCATCTGGAAGCTCGGCGCGTAGTCGAGCGTGTCGAGCTGACGCTTCACCGCCTCGACGATGCGCGGATGCGAGTGACCGACCGGCGAGCACCACAGGCCCGACAGGCAGTCGAACACGCGCCGCCCGTCGGCGAGCGTGAAGTAGCAGCCCTTCGCCGACTCGATCAGGCGCGGCGCGGACTTGAAATAGCGGTTGTGCGTGAAGGGCATCCACCAGGCGCGCAGCGCCGCCTCATGATTGTCCGGGTGCAGCTGGCTGACGGCGTTCACGGGGTTCTCCCATCCGGGTCGGGCCGGAATAACAGGCGAGCGGGCGGTCGGAGCGGGGGCACCGGCCGGTAAATGACGCCTGCAGCCTGCGCGCGTCCGGCGCTGGCGGCCAGACACGGTGACCGCGGTTGTTCGCTATACTGTACTGATAGTTATGCCAGTACGAGCGCCAGAAACCCCATCCGGCGGCGGCCTCAGGGCACGCGGCGCGCTGCGCGCGCGCCTGGTCGGGGAGCTGCGCGAGCGCATCAGGGACGGCACGCTGCCGCACGGCGCGGCGCTGCCCTCGGTGCGCGCGCTCGCCCGCGAGCGCGGCATCAGTGCCTTCACGGCGGCGGAGGTCTACAACGTGCTGGTCGCCGCAGGTCTCATCGAGGCGCGGCGCGGCCGCGGCTACTTCGTGGCCGGCGCGCCGCCCGCCGGGCTCGCGCCGGCCCGCGCGGCGGCGACCGCCGATGCGCTCTGGGAGCGCCGACTCGAGGCGCGCCCGCAACCGATCCTGGTGGACGCCGGCGGCGGCTGGCTGCCCGCCGGGTGGCAATACGGCGAGGGCATCCGCGCGGCGCTGCGCGCGCAGGCGCGCCTGCCGCTGTCGGCTCACGGCTACGGCTCGCCCTTCGGCCTCGAGGCGCTGCGCAGCCACTTTGCAATGCAGCTGCGCGCGCGCGGGCTCGCGATCGCCGATGACAGCCTGGTGCTGACGCAAGGCGCGACCCAGGCGCTCGACCTCATCGTGCGGACGCTGCTCGAGCCCGGCGATGCGGTCGCGGTCGAGGATCCGGGCTACCCGCCGACGCTGGAGCTGTTGCGCGCCCGCGGCGTGCGCCTCGTGGCCGTGCCGCGCCTCGCGAGCGGGCCCGACGTCGCGATCCTCGAGCGCCTGGCGCGACGCCGCGCGCCCGCAACAGTTCGAGCGTTGGCGGGTAGCCCGGATCCTCGACCGCCACGACCTCGCCCGGCTCAAGCAGCGTGCGCACGATCAGGTCGAGCGCCTGGCTCGCGCCCTGGGTCAAATTCCAAACGCGCTTGTATGTTGAATCAACTTCGAAAAGCTCGCCCGATTTTCCATTGCAGATCAGCAGGCTTCCATTCGCCAATTCTTGTGCGCCTCCTTGGTTGATACAAAAGAAATGAGTCGGCCATGGATCGGTGTATCGTTTGTCAAGCGAGTCAGGTTGAAGCGGACGGAGCTCGGTGTTATGCACTCCGGGACTGTCGAGCTTCGGCGAAAAAAAATCAATGGAAGTGTAATCGC
>JANXZZ010000326.1 GCA_025355245.1 Pseudomonadota bacterium
CTGCCTGCTGTCGGTGCGCGAGCGCGACAAGCCGGCGGCCGTGCTGCTCGCGCGCGAGCTGATCGCGCGCGGCTTCGAGATTGTCGCGACCGAGGGCACCGCGCGCGCGATCGAGGCCGCCGGCATCGCCTGCCGGCGCGCGCTCAAGGTGCGCGAGGGTCGCCCGCACATCGTCGACATGATCAAGAACGACCAGATCGACCTGATCGTCAATACCACCGAAGGCAAGCAAGCCGTGCGCGAATCGAGATCGATTCGCAAGGAAGCCGTCGCCCGCAAGGTGACGTACTACACGACGCTGCCTGCGGCGCGCGCAACCTGCGATGCGCTGGATCACCTGGAGGAAGTCGAAGTGAATCGCTTACAGGACCTGCACCAGGAATTGCTGGCGTGAAGCGCTCACCGATCACCGTGGCCGGTGCCGAGCGGATGAGGGCCGAACTCAAGCGACTGAAGTCGGAAGACCGACCCACCGTCATCAAGGCGATCGCCGAGGCCCGCGGCCACGGCGATCTGTCCGAGAACGCCGAGTACCACGCCGCGCGCGAGCAGCAGGGTTTCATCGAGGGTCGCATCGGCGAGCTCGAATCACGCCTGTCGCTCGCGGAAATCATCGATGTCTCCAAGCTGCCGCAGAGCGGCAAGGTCGTGTTCGGCGCGACGGTCGAGCTCGAGGCCGTCGAGGACGGTGCGCGGGTCAAGTACCAGGTGGTCGGTGAGGCCGAGGCCGACATTCGCCTCGGTCTGATCGCGATCACCTCGCCCATTGCGCGTGCGCTCGTTGGCAAGGAACAGGGCGACACGGTCGACGTGCAGGCGCCGGGTGGCGTGCGCAGCTACGAGATCGTCAAGGTCGAGTACGCATGACACTGGCGCGCCGGCTGCTGCTGGCGCTGTGGGCGGGCCTGCTGGTCAGTGTGGGCGCGCTGGTCGCGCCGACGCTTTTCTCGATCCTCGCCAACCGGCTGGTCGCCGGGCGCATCGCGGCCGAGCTCTTCCGGCGCGCGACCTTTGCCTCGGTGGTGCTCGCGCTCCTCGTCTGCACGCTCGGCTGGTACGGGACGCCCGCGCGCCCGGTGTTTCGCCGCCTCGCGCCGCTGGCGCCGGCGGCGGCTCTGCTACTCAGCGAGTTTGCGGTCCGACCGGTGCTCGAGGTCGCCCGGGTCGCGCAGGGCGCGGGCAGCGCTGCGTTCATCGCCTGGCACGCGGTGTCGGCGGCGCTGTACGCACTCGCGACGCTGCTGACGGTCGTGCTGCTGGCGGAGGAGCTCAAGCGCACGCCGTGACGCCGTTCAGGCGGCCGCGACGCGCTCGCCGCCGATCCAGGTCTCGAGCACGTTGAAGCCCTCGTCGGCGATGACGAAGTCGGCACGGTAGCCCGCGGCGAGCCGCCCGTGGGTCGCCTCGAGCCTCAGGAAGTTGGCCGGGTACTCGCTTGCCATCCGCACCGCCTCCGCCGCCGGGAGGCCGAGGAGCGCGATGGCGTTGCGCACCGCGCGGCCCATGTCGAGCGCGGTGCCGGCGAGCGTGCCCTGCTCGTCGACGCAGACCCCGTCCTCGACCCGGATCGTGCGCCCCTGCAGCTGGAACGTCGACTCGCTAGCGCCGACGCAGGGCATGGCGTCGGTGACCAGCATGAAGCGATCGTGGCGCTTGGCGCGCAGCGCGATTCCAAGCACGCGCGGATCCACGTGATGGCCGTCGACGATGATGCCGCAGTAGGAGTCCTGGTCGCCGAGCGCGGCGCCGACAGTCCCGGGCTCGCGCGCCGCGAGCTGCGACATCGCGTTGAAGAGGTGCGTGAAGCCGCGGAGGCCGTGGCGTCGCGCAACGTCGATCTCCTCGATCGTCGCATCGGTGTGGCCGGCCGCGAGGATGACCCCCGCGTCGGCAAGGCGCTGGATCACGTCCGGGCTCGTGACCTCGGGCGCAAGCGTCATCAGCGTCTTGCCGCGGCGCAGTGAGCTTAGGAGCCCCACCATGTCGTGGTCGAGCTCGAGGAAGCGCGAGGCATCGTGCACGCCCTTGCGTGCCTCGCTCAGGAACGGCCCCTCGATGTGGATGCCGAGCACGCCCGGCACCCCGGCGGCGATCGCGGCATCGACGGCCTGGATGGCGGTCGCGAGTACCGCGAGGTCATCGCTTATCAGCGTCGGCAGGAAGCCGGTGGTGCCGAAGCAGCGGTGCGCGGCACCGATCGCGCGAATGCCCTCGACCGTCGGCGACTCGTTGAACAGCACGCCGCCGCCGCCGTTGACCTGCGTGTCGATGAACCCGGGCAGCAGCAGCCGCCCGCCGAGGTCGACGACCGCGGCCCCCCGCGCGGCAGCCGAGTGCGCCGGCACGATCGCGGCGATGTGCGCGCCCTCGAGGAGCACGCTGTGGCCGACGGTGAGTCCCTCGCGCGTGAACAGCCGGGCATTGGTGAGCGCGAGCGCCATCAGACTGTCTCGGTGACCTTAACGAGGTGCGGCGGCCGATCGGGATCGAGCCCGCGCGCGACCGCGAGCGTCGCGAGCAGGCGATAGAGGCTCGACGCCAGCAGGATCGGCGCAAGCACGCCCGGCCCCGGCAGCGTCGGCAGCAGCGTCGCACCGAGCGCGCGGCCGCCGGCCATCGCGACCCCGACGCCGCGCGCGGCGAGTTCGGCGGCGAGCGTCTCGAGCCCCTCGCGCGTCGCGTCGTCCTGCGCGAGCAGCAGCGCCGGGAAGCGCGGGCCCAGCAGCGCGAAGGGCCCGTGGCGCACTTCCGCGCCGCTGTACGCCTCGGCATGCAGCGCGCAGGTTTCCTTGGCCTTGAGCGCCGCCTCCTGCGCGATGCCAAGGCCAAGTCCGCGCCCGATCACGTACAGGTGCTCCGCGCCCGTCAGCAGCGGCAGCGCCGCGCTCCAGTCGAGTTTCCACGCGGCACCGAGCGCGGCTGGCAGCGCCGCGGTCGAGGACTTGAGCGTCGTGTCCGCGGTCCATTCGGCGACCAGGTGCGCGAGCGCCGCGAGCGAGGCGATGTAGGACTTTGTCGCGGCGACGCTGCGCTCGGGGCCGGCCCACAGCGGGATGAAGAAATCGGCGGCGTCGGCGAGCGGCGATTCGGGCGCATTGCAGAGCGCGATGACGGTGGCGCCGGTGCGCTTGGCCGCGGCGACCGACGACAGCAGGTCGGGGCTCTTGCCCGACTGCGAGATCGCGAGGAACAGGCACTCGCGCAGGTCCTGCTCGATGCCGTACACGGAACTGATGGAGGGCGCGGCCGAGGCGGTCAGCACCCGCGCGCGCGTCTCGATGAGGTACTTGGCATAGGTGGCCGCGTGGTCGGAGCTGCCGCGCGCGCAGGTGATTACCGCGCGCGGCGGCTGCGCGCGCAGCTGCGCGCCGATGCGCGCAACCAGCTTGTCGTTCTCGCGCAGCTGCCTCGCGACGACCGCGGCGGACTCGGCCGCCTCCTGGAACATGCGTGTCGCTTCGACCGCCGGTACCGCCGCCGGCGCGGCGTCCCCCGCACCCTGGAGCGCATCGCCGCTCACGTGGAGGTGCTCAGCTCGGCGACGAAATCGTAGATGTCGCCGCGATAGTAGGACTGCGAGAACTCGATCGCGCGTCCGTCGCGCAGCGATCCCAGTCGCTCGACGTGCAGGCCCGCATCGCCGGGCTTGGCCTTGAGGAGTTCCGCCTGGTCGACCGTCAGCAGCACCGCGCGCAGGCGCTGCAGCGCGCGCACGGGCCGATGTCCGCTGCGCTCGAGTGCCTCGTAGAGGGACTGGTCGACGTCCTCGAGCGAGGGCAGGGCGCTCGCGACGATGGTCGCGAACTCGATCGCCATCGGCGCCTCGTCCGCGAAGCGCAGGCGATGAAAGCGGTACACCGGGGTGCCCGGGCTCAGGCGCAGCGCCAGCGCTTCCTCCGGCGTCACCGTGCCCGAGGAGCGCTTCAGCCACGCGGTGCGCGGGCTGCGGCCGCGCGCGCGCATGTCCTCCGAAAAGGACGTCAGCATCGCGAAATTCTTCTCGACGCGCGCGGACACGAAATTTCCCGAGCCCTGGCGTCGCACC
>JANXZZ010000031.1 GCA_025355245.1 Pseudomonadota bacterium
CGGGTCGAAAAAACCCACGAGTCCGGCCTGCTCTGCGTAGCCGAGGTGCCCATGCGTACCGAACAGGTCCTCGATGGTTCGCAATAGCGAGTAGTGGTTGAGCGGAGTGTCCGCGGTCGTCCCGGGCGCGAGGAACGGGGACAGCAGCACGGCCCCGATCCTGTCACCACCGTAGTCGTCGAACCGGTAGATCCAGTCCCCCTCCTCCTCGGCGTACGGGTACGGTCCGAGGTTGGGCCCCGGCTGCTGCTGGCAGCAGTGCTTGCCGGAGAACTGCATCACGTGGCGAGCCCCCTCCTGCCGGATCTCGGCATCGCCCTCATCGAACGTAATCACGAGCAGTCCGTCGTGCCGGTACGCGGGTGAGGCGAGGATCCGGGGCACCCACGTCCTGAGGAACGTGTCGATGGACGCGAGGCCGCCGGCCTGCCCGTCCTTGCACGGCGCGTCGTGCCCGTCGTGACACAGGTTCGGCGCGATGAACACGAAGGCGGGTGTCGCGCGCCCGTCGCGCAGGTCCCGGCGCAGCCGGTCGAGCGGGACGACGTTGGTCGCGCAGCGCGGTGAGTCGATGATCGAGTGGAAATAGACGAACGGGTTGTGGCGGGTCGCGTACTGGTCCCCGGCCGGTACACCGGCCGACGGTGGCTCGGCCGCCTGCGTGCGATCGACCGCGTTGAGCGCCGGGTGGCCGCAGGTGGCGCTCTCACGTGCCGGGTCGTTGCCCATGTCCTCAAGGTAGGCGCGCCACGTGCGCCCGACCTCGTCGAGCTGGTCCGCGAGCGTGCGAACCTGGGCCGGATAGACGCAGCCGCGACCGATTGCCTGACCGTCGTCGGCCACGCCCTTGAGGTCGAAGTCGGCGTAGGTCTCGCAGTCCGAGCGCGTCTCCGGCGTCGCCGCCTGACCGCTCAATATCGCAAGGTAGTTCGACAGGCTAAAGTGGCCGGTGCCGTAGTACTGCTGCAGGAGGACGCCCTGCCCGCGCAGTGTCTTGGCGAGGTAAGGCGCGGGCGAGCTCGACCCGAACGTAGCGTCGTAGTCCTTGTTCTCGAGCACGATGACGAAGACGTGTCCGATCGGCGGCTGCGCGTTGCCCATGGAGGAGGCGACGGCGCTGGCGCCGGCCACGAACAATGCGACGAGCACGGCAATTCGTGCGAGCAGCGTCGTGCGAGGAATGTCCATATCGACTCCGTGGGTCAACGACTCGGGGAAGGGCCGGTGCGCGGCACCGGCGTCCTGCATTGGCAAGTCCCGGCCGGGTTGCCAGCCCCGTCCATTTCGACGGGGAGCCTCGTTTGAGTGCACGCGCTAGCCACGCAGTCGCTCGCCCTTCGGGTCGTAAAAACCGTCAAATTGCAGGTCGGCCGCGTGGCGTACGCCTGCGACCTCGACCTCGAAGTCGCCCTCGGCCAGCCATCCGGCCGTTACCCCGCCCTTGCGCTGCACCGAGGCCATGCCGAACGAGCGATCAAGCCGGAAGCCCCAGGCTCCGGACGTCACGTAGCCGACGATTGCGGCGCCTTGCCACACCGGCTCGTTGCGGTACAGGTACGGCCCCGACTGCTGAGCGGCCTCGCGCACACGCAGGTTCACGACGCGTGACTCGAGCGGTCCCTGGTCGCGCTGGCGGACGAGCGCGTCGCGACCGATGAAGCCGCCGGGCTTGTCGAACGCGACCGCAAAACGGAGCCCGGCCTCGAGGGGCGTATCGTCCTCGCCGATGTCAGCGCCGAAGTGGACGAATCCCTTCTCGAGGCGAGAGTGGAGCAGCGCGAAGAACCCGGCATTCACGAGGCCGCGCGGTCTCCCTTCCTCGAGCAGCACGTCGTAGACGTGGCGGCAGAGGTCGGTCGTCGGGTAGACCTCATAGCCAAGTTCACCCATGTAGGACCGGCGCAGCACCCACGCGCGGCCGTAGCCGATGTCGATCAGCTGCGCATGCCCGAACGGCATCGCCTCGTTCGAAAGGTCCGCATCGCTCAGGGCCGCGAGGATCCGGCGCGAGGCGGGGCCGTTCAGGGAGAACATGCCGTACTGCGCGGTCACGTCGTGGATCTGGACGCTGAGGCCGGGGGTGACGTTCGCCTCGAACCAGCACCGGTCCCGCACCTGGCCGCCGGGCCCCGTCACGACCAGAAAATCCCGCGGCGACTGGCGGATGATCACGACGTCCGCCTCGATCCCGCCGCGAGCGTTGAGCCAGTGCGTATACACCGAGCGGCCCGTGGGCACGTCCATGTCGTTGGCCGACAGCTGGTTGAGGGCTGCGGCCGCGTCCGGGCCCGACACGAGGAGCTTGCCGTAGCACGACTGGTCGACGAGAGCTGCGCGGTTGCTCGCCGCCGAGCACTCGGCAGCAAGCAGCGGGAACCAAGCCTGGTACGCGAGGCTTGGCGTCTTCGGCAGCGTCGCGCCCGGGGTGTCGTAGTATAGAGGGATCTCCCACCCCGCTCGCTCACCCATCAGGGCACCGGCCGCGACGAGGCGGTCGTGCACCGGCGAGTGGCGGATGTTGCGCGCGGTCCGCAGCTGGTGCCCCGGCCAGTGCAGGGACATGTTGAAGCCGAGGGCCTCGACGACGCGATCCTGCATGTAGCGGGAGTTCGCCTGGAAGGCCATGACGCGCTGCGCGTGCATCGCCGTCATCGCGACGGGGGGGATCCCCTCCGTCAGCCACGCCGCCATGACCTTGCCAGCACCGCCGGACGACAGGATGCCGTAGGAGTTGAGGCCGGTCGCGACGTACAGGCCCCGGACCTCGGCGCTCGGCCCGAGGAACGGCCGGCTGTCGCTCGTGAACGTCTCGGGTCCGCAGAAGAACAGCTTGATCCCGACGTCATTGAGTGCGGGTACGCGCCGGAAGGCAAGCTTGAGCTGCGGCTCGATGTGCTCGAGGTCCACCGGCAGCTCAGTGAACGAGAACTCGCTCGGAATCGGCTCGCCCCTCGGCGGCCACGGCTTGGCGGCGGCCTCGAAGAACCCGACCAGCA
>JANXZZ010000054.1 GCA_025355245.1 Pseudomonadota bacterium
GCCTCTGGGTCACGGTTTTCGAGACGGACGACGAAGCCTTCGATCTCTGGGTCAGCGAGGCGGGAGTGCCGCCCGAGCGCGTCAAACGGCTCGGCGCTGCCTCGAACTTCTGGGCGATGGGCGACACGGGCCCCTGCGGGCCGTGCAGCGAGATCTTCTACGACCACGGCCCGGGCATTCCCGGCGGGCCGCCGGGCTCGCCCGACGAGGATGGCGATCGCTACGTCGAGATCTGGAATCTGGTGTTCATGCAGTACCAGCGCGCCGCCGACGGCGTGCTCACGCCGCTGCCGAAGCCGAGCGTCGATACTGGCATGGGCCTCGAGCGCATCGCCGCGGTCATGCAGGGAGTGCACTCCAACTACGACATCGACCTCTTCAAGGGCATCATCGCGGCAGCCGCACGCGTCACCGGCACCTCCGACCTTCGCTCGCCGAGCCTGCGGGTCATCGCCGATCACATCCGTGCGTGCAGTTTCCTCATCGTCGATGGCGTGCTGCCCGCGAACGAGGGTCGCGGCTACGTGCTCCGGCGCATCATCCGGCGCGCGATCCGCCACGGCTACAAGCTCGGCCAGAACCAGCCCTTTTTCCACGAGCTGGTCGGTGTCCTGGTCGAGCAGATGGGTGCGGCATTTCCCGAGCTCGCGGCGGGCGCGGAACACGTGCGCCGCGTACTCGCGCAGGAAGAAGCGCGCTTCGCGGAGACGCTCGCCTCCGGCATGACGATGCTCGAGTCCGCGATCGCGAACCTCGGCGGCGGGCGCACGATCCCGGGCGATGCGGTGTTCAAGCTCTACGACACCTACGGTTTTCCGCTCGACCTCACCGCCGACATCGCCCGCGAGCGCGGGCTCGGAATCGACGAGGCGGGCTTCGATGCAGCGATGACGGCACAGCGCGAGCGCGGTCGCGCGGCGAGCCGCTTCGGCGTTGACCTAAAGGACACGGTGCAGCTCGACGCGCGTACCGAGTTCACCGGCTACGCGACGCTCACTGGCGAGAGCGCGGTGGTCGCGCTTCTCGATGCAAGCGGTGCAAGCGTGCCCGCGCTCGAGCAAGGCGCCCGCGGGCGGGTGGTCCTCGACCACACGCCCTTCTACGCCGAGAGCGGCGGTCAGGTCGGCGATACCGGCACGCTCGCCGCGCCGGCTGGCGACTTCGAGGTCGAGGGCACGCAGAAGCTGCGCGATGCGCACGCGCACTCAGGTCTCGTCACGCGCGGGCGGCTCAGCCTCGGCATGCGCCTCACGACCGTGGTCGACGCCGAGCGGCGTGCGGCGACGGCGCGCAACCACTCGGCGACGCATCTGCTGCATGCGGCGCTTCGCAAGCTGCTCGGCCCGCCCGTGCAGCAGAAGGGCTCGCTGGTCGAGCCCGAGCGGCTGCGTTTTGATTTCTCGCACTTCGCACCGGTGACGCCGGTCGAGAGCGGGCGCATCGAGGCGCTCGTCAACGCAGAAATCCTCGCGAACCACGCGGCGGCGACGCGGACGATGGACTACGACGCGGCGGTTGCCTCCGGGGCGGTCGCGCTGTTTGGCGAGAAGTACGGGGACAGCGTACGCGTCCTCAGCCTCGGCGAGTTCTCGACGGAGCTTTGCGGCGGCACGCACGTGCGTCGCACGGGCGACATTGGCCTCCTCAAGATCGTGAGCGAGGGCGGCGTCGCGGCGGGTGTCCGGCGCATCGAGGCGGTCACGGGCGCGGGCGCGCTCGGCTATTTCAACGTGGGCGAGCAGTACCTGGCCGAAATCGGCCGGCTGGTGCGCGGCGGGCGCGAGGACGCGGTTGCCAAGGTCGGTGCGCTCCTCGAACGCGCCAAGCGCCTCGAGAAGGAACTCGAGCAGGTGAAGGCGCGCCTGGCCTCGGGGCAGGGCGTCGACGTCGCGGCGGGCGCCGTCGAGGTGGGCGACGTGAAGGTCGTTGCGAGCCGCATGGACGGTCTCGATGCCAAGGCGCTGCGCGCCGCGGTCGACCAGCTGAAGGCGAAACTGGGCCGTGCCGTCATCGTGCTCGCGTCGGCGGACTCGGACGGCAAAGTGACCCTGGTGGCCGGTGTATCGGCGGATTTGACGAAGCGTATCGCCGCGGGCGACATTGTCGCAGCCGCGGCGGCCAAGGTCGGCGGCAAGGGCGGCGGCAGGCCGGATTTCGCGCAGGCCGGGGGCTCCGACGCCTCGCAGCTCGAGGCGGCGCTGGCGCTCGTGGTGCCGCTCGTGCGAGCCAAGCTTTCCTGAACTCCGCGCCGCCGCAATTGTCAATGAGGGTTCGTGTACGGGGAAGTCTGTCGGTTTATTCATGGTGCGCGTCGGTCGGGCGCCGTAGATTGGCGCCTCGGTTCAGGACCCCACCGAGCACAGGGAGAGCGCTATGTTGATCCTCACGCGCCGCGTCGGCGAGACGTTGATGATTGGCGAGGACGTCACGGTGACGGTACTCGGCGTCAAGGGCAACCAGGTCCGGATCGGCGTGAACGCGCCGCGCGACGTGGCAGTTCATCGCGAGGAAATCTTCGATCGCATCAAGCGCGAAGAGGCGGGCGGCGAAGCCGAAGCCGATGACGATGGCGTCGAGTCGATGGCCCCGGCGGGCTACGTTCCCGAACGCTGACCGCCCCCCCGCCGTCAACGACGGCGGGCTGCTTGCGACGGGTAGTTTTGACCCGGCTTCCCGCTCCCCAGTATGATCGCCGCGGCCCGCTGACGGGGCACCCCGGAGAGATGGCCGAGTGGTCGAAGGCGCACCCCTGCTAAGGGTGTAAGGGTCAAAAGCCCTTCGAGGGTTCGAATCCCTCTCTCTCCGCCAATATTCTTGTAACGCATGAGGCAGTTACAAGCGTTCCGGCCGTGAAGTCGCCCCCGACGGCTCGTCGATTCTTCAACGCTTCCCATCCGATTCAGGGCTGTCCCACCCGGCTTACCTGTCTTGCCACGAACCGACGTTTCCAACTTCGCGCCGGCTCGGACAGCGGCCATCACGCGTGGAGGAATTGCATGAGTTCCCGCACACACAGGGGGTTCGCCCTGAGCCTCCTCGCCGCCCTCGGGGTCGCCGCCCCGACGGCGCATGCCGATACGCCAACCGACGCCGCCGCACTCGCCCGCTACCAGACGGCCGAGCGCATCGGGCAGGAGCACCTGGCGAAGTTCGACACGCTCGATTTCGACATCTACACCCATCAGAAGTGGGAGCGGTTCAAGGAGAACCACAGCCCCGACATCTTGGTCCACTATCCGGACGGCCATACCACCAAGGGGCTCGTCGCCCATATCGCCGAGCTGAAGCCCCAATTCGTCTTTGCTCCGGACACCCGCATCAAGCAGCACCCCGTCAGGATTCAATCCGGCGAATGGACCTCGGTCGTCGGCGTGATGGAGGGGACGTTCTCCCAGCCGATGCAAACTCCGAGCGGACCGATTGCGCCGACCGGAAAGACGTTCAAGCTCTTCATGTCCACCGTCGGCCACTGGCAGCACGGCGTCATGGACGAGGAATACCTGTTCTGGGACAACGCGAGCTTCATGACCCAGATCGGGCTCGGCAAGTAGCCGCTCGCGCCGCAGGCGGCAAGCACGCTGAACGCGCAGGCCCGGCAAGCGGGGGCGGCCCTTCCGCGCCGTCGGGAATCGCGGACGGAGTGAGACATTGAGGTTCAGTTCGGCAACAGCACCACCGAATTGGCGTCCGCGTGAGTCTTGCCGGCCGGGCACTGCGAGGGGCGCTGCGGGCCGCGTCGCGCGTCCGCGCCGTTACGGCTTCTGCAGGATCTCGAGCGCGGCCGCGCTCATCGCGAGAATTCCCGCGCGCAACGTTGACTCCGGTACCGGAGCGAAGCGCGACGAGTGATTTCCCGCTACCTTGACGCCGCTCGACTTCGCCTCGGCAAGCGTCTCGGCGGCGTAGGCACCGGTCCAGAACATCAGCACCGGGATCTTCCCGTCGAGCCCGAAGCGCCCGAAATCCTCGCTGCCCATCACGGGCGGCACGTCGCGGACGTTGTCCTTGCCGAGCACGCGCTCGAACACCGGTCGCAAGCGTTGGGTGAGCGCGGTGTCGTTCTCGAGCACCGGCGCGAACTCGTTCTCAAGCACGCTCACGATCGGCAGGCGATCCTCCGGCATGCCGGCGCCGAGTGCCGCTGCGCGGCTGATGCGCGCGACCGCCTCGATCAGGTGCTGGCGCACTTCTTCCTTGTACGCACGCAGGTTGAGCTCGAGCTTGACCTCGTCGGGGATGATGTTTCGTCGGGTGCCGCCGTGCACGGTGCCGACCGTCAGCACCGCCTGGTCGAAGGGCGAGATCTCGCGCGACACCACGGTCTGCAGCTGCATGATGATGTTGGCGGCGAGCACGACCGGATCCTTGGCGAGCTCCGGCGCCGAACCGTGGCCGCCAACGCCGCGCACGATCACGTCCATCTGCGTCGACATCGCGAGCGCGTGGCCCGGCGTGAGCCCGATCGTGCCCGTCGGCGTGAACGGCATCACGTGCAGCGCGAGGGCGATGTCGGGCTTTGGGACGCGTTCGTAGAGGCCATCGCGCAGCATCGCGGCCGCGCCGTCGATCGTCTCTTCCGCCGGCTGGCCGACCAGCACGAGCGTGCCGCTCCAGCGGCTCCTGAGCTTCGCCATCACGCGCGCGACGCCGATCAGGGAGGTCACGTGGGTGTCGTGGCCGCAGGCGTGCATCACGGGAACGTCGGTTCCGGCCTCCCCCTTGGCCTGCCGCGTGCTCGCATAGGGCAGGCCGGTCTTCTCCGCGACCGGGAGCGCGTCCATGTCGGCGCGAATCAGCAGCGTCGGCCCGGGGCCGTTCCTCATCACGCCAACGACGCCGTAGCCCTTGAACGCGGGAGTCAGGTACTTGCCGATGTGATCCGTGACCTCGTAGCCGGCGGCCTTGAGCTCGTTCGCGAGCTGGGCAGAGGTCTGCGCCTCCTGGCGCGAAAGCTCGGGCGCCGCGTGCAGCGCCTTGTAGTACGCGACCAGGCCCGCGAGGTCGTGATCGACGATGCGACCAACCTCGGCGTCGGCGACGGCCGCGGGCGCGGCCGCCGCCGACGTGGCGAACAGCGCGCCGGCGATGAGCAACCCTCGGCCAAGGTGTCGGAGGTCGAGTCGCGGATGCTCTGCGGTCATGCGGTGTCCCCCTGTTTGGCGCGGCCTCGGCGCTGCGGTCGGCAGGTCGCTGGCCCCGGCGCGAGCCTAGCATCACCGCTTGGCGTGCGCGCGGGGGTCGCGGCGCCGCGCGCTACTGCTGCTGCTGCTGCACGGAGGTCGCGACCGCGACCGCAACGTCCATCCGTTCTCCGCCGCCACCCTGGCGAACGCCGCGGACCGGCGCGGCGTCGAGGTAGTCCCGGCCGACCGCGAGGCGGCAGTGGCGCTCGCCGGCGAGCGTGTTGTGGGTGAGATCGATGCTGAGCCAGCCCTCGCTCGCCCCGAGCCAGGCATCTGCCCAGGCGTGCGTCGCGATGTCGCCGCTGTCGCCCGTGTAGAAATAGCCGCTGACGTAGCGCGCCGGCACGCCTGCCGCACGGCAACAGGCGATGAAGACGTGGGCCTGGTCCTGGCAGACGCCCTCGGCGTTGCTGAGCACCGTGGCCGCGTCGTCGTTGACGCTGGTCACGCCGCGCCGGTAACGCACGGTCGTCGAGACCTCGCCGGCGAGGCGCTCGAGGCGGCTCACCAGCGTGCCGCCGCTGCCGAGTGCGGCGGCCGCGAAGCTGCGGATGCGCTCATCCGCCCGGGTGAGCGGGGTCGGCGCGAGGTACGCGAGCGGCGCGAGCGGGCCCTCGTCCTCGAACAGGGGCCCGAGCGCCGCGTTCGTGTCGACGACGCCGCTGACGACGATCGACACCTCGCGGTGCGGCTCCTCGTAGGTCATCAGGTGCGCGACGTTGCCGTGCGCGTCGGCCTGCTCGACGCGCCGTCCGGGCGCCGAGATGCGCCACGACAGCAACCGCTGGCCGGCATCGCGTCTCGGCGTGAGCCTCAGACTCTGGATCGAATACTTGACCGGATGGTCGTAGCGGTAGCTCGTCTCGTGGCGGATGTGGAGGTGCATGCCGGCGCGCCTGTCAGTTCGGGGTGGGGGGTACGAGGAAGTCCTGCGCGATACGCTCGCCGAGATCGGCAACGCGCCCGAGGAATCCGTCAAGGAAGGCGCCGAGCCCGGGCGCGAGCAGGTGCTCGAGGCGGCCGAAGTGAAAGGTCGAGTAGAGCTGTCCGGCGCGGCGCTCGGTCTCTGCGGACTGGTCGTTGACGACCACGCGCAGGTTCTCGTGGATCTCGTTCGTGCAGCGACTCAGCGAGCGCGGCAGGTCGCCGCGCAGCACCAGCAGGTCGGTCACGCGCCACGGCGTGACCGCGTCGCGGTAGACCTTGCGGTAGACCTCGAAGGCGGACAGCGAGCGCAGCAGCAGCGTCCACGTGTAGGCGTCGGGGCCCGCCGGCTCATCGACAGGAACGAAGCCGGGACGGGCGCGCGCCAGCAGCATGCGCGCAGTCCCGTCCGCACCCTCGAGGAAGGTGCCGATGCGCGTGAACCGGAATGCCTCGTCGCGCAACATCGTGCCGAGGGTCACGCCGCGCGACAAGTGCGAGCGGTAGCGAACCCACTCGAGGAAGTCGCCGACGTCGTGCTCGGCGTGCTCGACCTCGTAGCCGCGCACCTCGAGCCAGGTCGAGTTGAGCGTCTCCCACATCTCCGAGGTGATGGTGCCGCGCACGGCGCGCGCGTTCTCGCGCGCGGCGCGCAGGCAGGCGACGATGCTGCCCGGGTGGTCCTTGTCGAAGGCGAGGAAGTTGAAGGCGCTCGCCGGTGTGAATTCGCCGTGGCGGGCGAGGTAGAGCTCGAAGACACCGAGCGCCTCGAGCGTCGCGCGCCAGTCGCGCGCGACGACCTCGGGCGCGTGCGGCAGGAGCGAGTGGCGGTAGTGCGCATCGAGCATGCGCGCGAGGCTTTCTGCGCGCTCGATGAAGCGCGACATCCAGTAGAGGTGATCGGCGGTGCGGGCGAGCATCAGGTCTCCAGCACCCAGGTGTCCTTGGTGCCACCGCCCTGGCTCGAGTTGACGACCAGCGAGCCGTCCCTGAGCGCGACCCGCGTGAGGCCTCCGGGCACGATCGTCGTCTCGCGGCCCGACAGCACGTACGGCCTCAGGTCGATGTGCCGTGGCGCAAGCGCGGATGAGACGAACGTCGGGCAGGTCGAGAGCGCAAGCGTCGGCTGCGCGATGTAGCCGGAGGGATCGGCGATTATCCGGGCACGGAACGCCTCGAGCTGAGCGCGACTCGCGGCGGGCCCGATCAGCATTCCGTAGCCGCCGGCGCCGTGCACTTCCTTGACGACGAGTTCCTCGAGGTGGGCGAGCGTGTAGGCGAGGTCTTCGGGCCGGCGCAGAACGTAGGTCTCGACATTCGCGAGCAGCGGCTTCTCGCCGAGGTAGAAGTCGATCATGTCCGGCACGTACGGGTAGATCGACTTGTCGTCGGCGATGCCAGTGCCGATCGCGTTCGCGACGGTCACCCGCCCGGCGCGGTACGCCGACAAAAGGCCCGGCACCCCCAGCATCGACTCCGGCCGGAAGGCGAGGGGGTCGAGGAAATCGTCGTCGATGCGCCGGTAGATCACATCGACGCGGCGCGGTCCGCGCGTGGTGCGCATGAAGACTGCGTCGTCGCGCACGAAGAGATCGAGGCCCTCGACCAGCTCGATGCCCATCTGCTGCGCGAGGAAGGCGTGCTCGAAGTAGGCGCTGTTGTGGGCGCCTGCCGTGAGCAGGACCACGGTGGGGTCGATGACGCCGTCGGGCGCGACCGAGCGCAGGTTTTCGAGGAGCACGTCGGGGTAGTGTTCGACCGGTGCGATCGAGTGACGCGCGAACAGCTCCGGAAAGAGCCGCATCATCATCTTGCGGTTCTCGAGCATGTACGAGACGCCGGAGGGCACGCGCAGGTTGTCCTCGAGTACGTGGAACTCGCCGTCCCCGGCGCGCACGACGTCGATGCCGGCGACGTGCGCGTAGATGCGCCCGGGCACGTCGATGCCCTGCATCTCGGGGCGGTATTGCGCGTTGCAGACAATGAGTTCGGCCGGGATGCGCTGCGCGCGCAGGATGTCCTGGCCGTGGTAGACGTCGTTGAGGAAGGCGTTAAGCGCGCGCACGCGCTGGCGCAGCCCATCCTCGAGCACCCGCCATTCGGTCGCCGGCAGAATGCGCGGCACGATGTCGAAGGGAATCAGGCGTTCGGCGCCTTCGTCCTCCCCGTATACCGCGAAGGTGATGCCGACCCGGTGGAAGAGTGAATCGGCCTCGGCGCGACGGCGCGCCAGGCGATCGGGCGCCTGGCTCTGCAACCACGTTCCGTAGCGTCGGTAGTGCGACCGATGGGTTCCATCGGGCAGCTGCATCTCGTCATAGACGCTCGAAATCATGGACCTCCTTCGGGTCCGGATTCAGAAGCGCGAATCGTGCCAATGCCAGCGGCGTGCAGGATCAACCACTTGGCAGGACGCTACTCGGCGGCTGCACCCATCGGGGGCGCCGGCGCACCATTCGGGTGCGGGAGCGCGGCCGCCGCTAGGCGAGGTTGAGCGCTAGCCAGCGGCCGATGTCGGCGATCTCGGCCGGGATGACCTGGTGCTGCATCGGGTAGGTGCGCCAGTCGACGGGGTAGTGGTGCGCCTGCAGCCACCTCCGAGCCGCTTCGCCCATCGCGAGGACCACGACGGGATCGACGACGCCGTGGCACATCAGGATCGGCAGGTCGGCGTTGGCGGCGGCGAGCTGGCCCTCGAGCGTTTCCGCGACCGGCAGGTAGGTCGAGAGGGCGAGCACGCCCCCCAGGCGCTCGGCGTAGCGCAGGCCTGCGTGCAGCGCGATGGCGCCGCCCTGCGAGAAGCCGGCGATAACGATGCGCTGCGCGGGAATTCCCGCGGCGCGCTCGGCGTCGACGAGGCTCGAGATCCGGGCGACCGATTCGCCGAGGCCCTCGGCATCTCCGCGGCCGCCGGGACTCAGGCTCTTGATGTCGTACCACGCACGCATCGCATGGCCGTTGTTGATCGTGACCGGCCGGACCGTCGCGTGCGGAAAAATGAAGCGGGTGCCGAGCGCGGGCGGCAGCCGCAGCTCGGGAACGATCGGCAGGAAATCGTGGCCGTCGGCGCCGAGGCCGTGCAGCCAGATCACGCTCGATCGCGCTTCCGCGGGCGCCAGCGTCACCGCGTCGTCAGCCTCCTGCGTCCGGTACGTCATCATCGATCTCCAGCGCCAACCTGGGTGCGCTTCGTCAGCCGGTTGAGAATGCGGCCGCTACGATAACCGAAGGACCGGCGGCTGCTACTTGTCGCGGAATCCGCGCGGGCGGGCCAGCCGCCGCCGTCGGAACCCGAGTGCTCCTAAACGTGCGCTACGCAGGCTGCGCGGGTTGCCACGGAGCCGTTCATCCCGTGTACAATGCGCGCCCTCGTGCTTTCTGTTGACGCTTAAGCGCTCACCAAAAAGTCTTACGAATCAATTGACTAAGCGCCCGTAGCTCAGCTGGATAGAGTACCTGGCTACGAACCAGGGGGTCGGGAGTTCGAATCTCTCCGGGCGCGCCAACTTACCCGCGGTCAGTTCTGAATATTCGCGCGTTCGCTGAATATTCCCGCATCCCCGAGCATCTTCGACTGGCCGCGACGTCGCCGTTGCGACGCCGTGTTTCATTGTTCGAGGGGCGGCGGCTTGGGTTAGGCTCACCGGGAAAGTAAGAAGAGCCCCACACGTGGCCGATCCGACCAACCCAGGTTCAGCACCGGACTGCGACGCCAGTCCGAAGGCGGCGATCCCATTGAGCGCAGAGACGGGTTCTACCCGGGAGACTTCAGAACCGATGCTTGAAATTCACGCTCCCCATGAATCGATTCACACGTGGACGAGCTTCTTTGTCCATATCGCCACGATTGTGCTTGGCCTCTTCATCGCCGTCGGACTGGAGCAGTCCGTCGAGTTCTTTCACCACCGCCATCAGCTACACAAGCTGCAAGAGGACCTTCAAACGGAGGCAGCGGCCAATTTGGAGCGGAGTGCTCTCAACCTGCGCCATATCGATCTGGATATGTCTTGGCTGCTGCAGATGCGCGATCGGATCGAGGCGCTGCGTTCCGGCCAAGCCAAGGTCTTCGAATACCCGCAGCCGCCAGACGGCTACCCGGGAGATCCGCGGGGCACCGACCGCGCGCTGATCTTCGAGTCGGTCTGGAATCACGCTCGGCAGGCCGCTCTGATTGGATTGTTGCCGCCGGAGGAAGCGCAGTTCGCTAACCGGGGCTATTTGGTGGCCGATATATATACGGAGTCCATGAACACACTCGTGCGCGACTGGCAGAAAATCACGGCAATCGAGTTTCAGTTTCAAAAGACGGGTAGCGACGCTGAGCTCGATGTGGGGCGGATGTCGCAGACTCAACTTGACCAGTACGCCGCCGCTGTCGCCCAGGTGTATATGGCGGCGCGAACGACCAAGCGGCTGATACAAATTCAGCAGGCATGGCTTGCCAGTGCACTGGGGAATCACGAGCAGCCTGACATCGGCAAGTATCTGAAGACGCACGTTGACCCAATTCCGCGGTACGACCCCTCCGCCAACGTCGCGTTTTGACGGGCAACGGGCATCCGTTCCGTGGACGGACTCCGCGGCGCGCCTAACTGTCGCCGGAACGAGGCGGATGTGGCCTCGAGGCTCGAGCTGTGACGTATGCCCCGCGCGGCGCCCAACTCCCAGGTACGCGTTAGGCGGACGGGAGGTTGACGCTATTCTCGCCGGGTATTACCTTCTGACTACCGGAGGGAGAATCTCGTGTCTGCCACAAGTCTTAAGATCCCTGAGGACCTGAAGCGGCGTATCGCGCGCCTGGCCGCTAACGCCGGTCAGACGCCGCACGCCTTCATGGTCGAAGCGCTTTCTCGCGAGGCCGAGCGTTCCGAATTGCGCGCCCGCTTCGCGGCCGACGCAGCCGAGTCGGAGCGCGAGACGCTCGAAAGTGGCAGGGCCTACCCTCTCGACGTCGCGTTCAACTACCTGGAAGCGCGGGTGGCCGGCAAGAAGCTTCGACACCCGCGGGCGCGTGCGTGGCGCGCGTCGAAGTAACTGCGCGCGCGCTTCGCGATCTAGAGCGGCTCTTCGATTTCCTCGCTGCTGAGGATTCTGCACTGGCCCGGCGACAGATCGCGAGTGTCCGTCGCGCGTTCGAGCTGCTCGCTGACCATCCCTTGCTCGGCCGCACGGCTGAGGACGGCCGCCGAGAAATCGTGCTGTCGCGGGGCCGCTATGGGTACATTGCCAAATACCGATGGTTGCCGGCCGACGAAGTGGTGCTGATCCTGGCTGTCCGCCATCAGCGCGAGGCCGGTTACCGCGAAGAGGCGTAGTAACCGCCCGTAAAACGAGGCGCTTCGCGAATCGCGAGCGGCTCGAGCGGGGGGCGCGCGAGGGGTCTCGCTGCTGAATATTACTCAGCCCGATCTAGGCGAATCAGCGGGTTAAGTACCCGGATCGACCGGAGATATTCAGACCTATCAGATCGATAACGTCATGAATATTAAGAGCTTATGCTCATGCGAGCGCCTGTCGACGAACCAGGGGGTCGGGAGTTCGAATCTCTACGGGCGCGCCACTTTACCCGCCGTCAGTTCTGAATATTCGCGCGTTCGCTGAATATTCCAGCGGTCCCCGTCTGTCTCCTTCGGCCACGACGTCGTTGTTGCGGTGCTCAGTTCCCGTCATTGCTGCAGTGGCTGCGCGGGGCGTTGCCTCCGCGGTGTTGAATTGATCCACGATTGATTGCACGGCGAGAGCGAGCCTCCCGGAGGAGTGCTTCCGAGCGCACCGTCCTTTGGATTAACAGCCTGGCCACTGAGGCGCGCGATAGACGCTGCGACCATTCTCGCTGCAACGGCCCGCTCCCGGTCAACTCCGGCCGATCACAGGGCCGATTTGGCTTCCGCAAAGCTGACGCCGGCACCGCGCAGAGCTGCGGGCAGGCGACTAAACCCCGATTGGCGTGCCTGCATTTTCATTTGCGTTGACACGTATATACCGACTGCGGTATATGCGTTCCATGGAATCCTCATTCACCGTCCTCGCCGAGCCGAGTCGCCGCGCCATCCTGACTCTTCTTGCCAGTGGCGAGCGCTCCGTCGGGGATCTAGAGTCGGCGCTCAATCTCTCGCAACCCTCGGTATCCAAGCATCTGCGCGTGCTGCGAGATGCGGGCTTCGTAGAGGCGAAGATCGACGCGCAACGCCGCGTTTATCGCATTCGGCCCGAGCCGCTGCAGGAAGTAGACGCCTGGATGGCGCCGTTCCGCAGATATTGGTCGGCGCGCGTTGATGCGCTGGAGCGCCACCTCGACCGCATAGCGACCCCAACGCGCACCAAAAGAAAATCAAGGAAGCAACGATGACAACTCCCCAGCCGTATACGCCAGGGCCCGCCAACCTCGCGCGGGTTCAAAAGGATGGCGAGAACTGGACGCTGGTGCTGGTCAGACAGCTGCGCCACTCGCCAGAGAAAGTCTGGCGCGCGCTCACGGACCCGGCTCAGCTGCGGGACTGGGCTCCATTCGACGCCGACGGGAACATGGGCATAGCGGGCAGCAAGGTGAAGCTGAATACGGTGGGCACACCCACTCCGCTAGTTTCGGAAACCAGCATCACGCGGGCGGATGAGCCCAACGTCCTTGAGTACCGCTGGGGCGACCAAGACCTTCGCTGGGAGCTCGAAGACTTTGGCGGGGGCACACGGCTCACGCTTTGGCACAGTATCGATCGCCGCTACATATCCATGGGCGCCGCCGGCTGGCACATCTGCCTTGACGTTTTGGATCACGCGCTCAGCGGCACCCCACTTGGCCGGATGGTCGGTCCGGACGCCATGAAGTTTGAAGGCTGGCGGCGGCTCCACGCGAACTACGCCAAGCAATTCGGCAGCGGGATCTGAAAATGGTGAGAGCCAAAGGCATTGTTGTCAGCTCCGGGCTCCGCCAGTTCCATCGCTGGGTATCAATCGGCTTCACGGCGACCGCCATCGCCAACTTCGTCGTGCGGACAAAAGGGGCGCCTCCGCTCTGGTTGACCTACTCGCCGCTGCTCCCGATGGCCGTGCTTCTTCTGACGGGCCTCTATCCCTTCGCGCTGCCCTACGCGGTGAAGTCGCGCATCTGGAGCGAGGCATGAAGAAATCGCGCACAAGCGAAGCGTTGGCATCGCGTCTCGCTCGGAATGGCGTGCACCTTTTGGCGGTCCTTTGGTGCGGACCGACTGTGGTCGGACAATGAATCTACTAGTCAGTAAAGTTCACGCCAAGGAGAAACGCTGGAGCGCTGAATTTGCCGCGCTCCGCCAACTCTGCCTCGCGTCGGGTCTCAATGAAGAACTAAAATGGGGTCAAGCTTGTTACGATCTGGTTGGTAGAAATGTGTTCTTGATTCATGGCTTCAAGGACTATTGCGCTTTGCTATTCATGAAAGGCGCTTTGCTGAAGGACCCCAAGGGCATCCTCATTCAGCAAACCAAGAATGTGCAGGCCGCAAGGCAAATCCGGTTTGCTTCTCTTGCAGATATCAACAAGCAAAGAGCGGCGGTCAAGGCCTATCTCAGGGAGGCCATTGCGGTTGAGAAATCCGGCGTCAAGGTGCAGATGAAGAGCGCGGCACAATTCGATGTGCCGCAGGAGTTTCTAAAGCCCTTGGATGAT
>JANXZZ010000081.1 GCA_025355245.1 Pseudomonadota bacterium
GCGTGGCGCGCCTTTTTGTTGGCGGAACACAGGCAGTGAGTCGGCCGAGGCGGCCGGGCCGAGGACCGCGACGCAGCGACTAGAGCTGGTCCCTCACGGGAAGCAGCGCCAGCGTGCGGACCTCGAAGCGCCGCCAGGCGCTCGGAGAGGGCTCCGTGAAGTAGGCGACGTCGAGCCCGTTCTCCTTGGTCCGCCACATGAGGCGCGGCGTACCGTGCTCGGTCGCCGGCCGGAACAGCACCCTGTACGAGTTGTCCGGCTGCGCCATCGCCTCGAAACGGGTGGTTTCCTGCGCCGCGAGCTCGGGGCTGTCGATGATGAGGCCGATCTCCGTGTTGAGATGCCTCGAGCGCTCGTCGAAGTTCATCGAGCCGACGAATATCCGCCGCGTATCGAACACGAAGATCTTGGCGTGCAGCCCGTACTTCCCGTAGCGCGAGATCCGCGCGGTCTGGCCGCTGCCGCGGGTGTTGCCGAGCTGGGCGCGCACCTCGTAGAGATCGACTCCGTCGGCGACGACCGTCTTGCGGTAGTGGGTGTAGCCGGCGAACGCCAGCACGTCGCGGGTCGAGGGCAGGGAGTTCGTCACCACCCGCACGTGCACGTGCCGCGCGCGCAGCTCCTTGAGCAGGTCGAGCTCGTCACGCGCCGGGACGAAGTAGGGCGTGATCATCAGGAGGTCCGAGTCGACCTTGCGCGCCGCCTTGACGACACCATTCGCCATGATTTCGCCGCGGTCGGCGCCGGTATCGACCTGCTTCTTGTCGGGGCTGTCGGCAACCACCTCGGCTGTCGTCCAGACGAGCGGAAGTCCGCCCGACATCAGGCCGTGGTATGGCTCGCCGCTCGCGATCTTCGCCACGTAGTCGATGCCGTCCGACTGCGAAGTAGGGGACAGCTGGGTGGGCCTTGCCCGCGCGCGATCGCGCAGTTCGCGCAGGTGCCTGCCCGGGTGTGGCAGCGCGGCGAGCGCCTGGGCCGGGATTGCGAGGCGGCTGCTCCAGTACTCGTCGAAGGTGCCGGACAGGTCGCGCGCGATCGGCCCCGCCACGAACACGTCGTCGTCGGCGAATTGCGATCCCGGATCTATCTGGAAGTACTGGTTGCCGATGTTGCGGCCGCCGATCAGTGCCACCGCGTTGTCGACCACCATCAGCTTGTTGTGCATCCGGTAGTTGAGGCGCGGCGAGTGCAGCGTGAACTCGAGCAGGCGGCGAAACGTCGAGTGCCCGCGGTAGGAGAAGGGGTTGAACACCCGTACCTGCACGTTCTCGTGGGCATTGAGCGCCAGGATCTGCTCGTCCCCCGCGACCGTGTCGCCGTCGTCGACGAGCACGCGGACGCGCACGCCGCGGTCGGCCGCGCGCGTGAGCGCGTCCGTCACGAGCTTGCCCGTGGTGTCGCCGCGAAAGATGAAGTACTGCAGGTCGAGCGTCTTCTCGGCCGCGTCGATCAGCTGCACGCGGGCCAGCAGGCCGTCCATGCCAACGTTTAGGATGTAAAACCCGGATGTGCCGTCGTGCGCGCGCGAGTCGGCCGCGAATTTTGCGCCGAGGTGCGTGTCCTCGGGATCCTCCAGCGCGATGGAAGGCTGTTTTTCATAGTTGGCGCCGGGCGGCTGGCCGGCGCAGCCGGCGAGGAGCAGGACGCCGGCCAGGGCCACGGCGAGCAGCGAGCCCGGCGTCTTGCCGGGACGCCAGCGACTCATTGAAAGGCAGGCACGCACGAGATCAGGCCGCGTTGCGCGGACGGGTCGCGGTGCGCCGTGCGCGCGCGACCGTACGTTCGAGCGGTGTCGCCGCACCCGAGGGACTCGGGCTCAGGAACTCCGCAACCACGGCGCCCCCGGCCGAGTGGCTCGCCGCGACCTTGGTCGCCACCAGAATCGGTACGGCCAGCATGATGCCGGCGATTCCCCACAGCGCGCCGCCCAGCCAGACCGCGAGAAACACCAACACCGGGTTCAAGTCGAGGCGACGGCCGACGAAGAGCGGCTGCACGATCTGCCCTTCGATTGCGGCGAGGCCCGCGTAGCTCGCAAACACGAGCGCGACGTGCGACAAGGTACTGAACGTGACCAGCGCAACGGTCGTCAGTACCAGCAGGGTCATTGCCGAGCCGATATAGGGGATGAAGTTGAGGAGCCCCGCGACGACGCCCCACAGGAGCGGCGTCGGCATGCCGAGCAATTCCATCGCGACCGCGGTCAGCGCACCGAGTCCGAAATTGATGAGGCCGAGCGTCGCGTAGTAGCGTCCAACCTCCACGCGTACCGCCTCGATGACGTTGAGCGCGTGGACGGCATGCAGGCCGCGTGCGGGCGCGGCGGCCATGCGCGCGAGCGTCGGCGGTCCTGCCGCGAGCAGGAACAGCGTGAAGATGAGGACCGTCGCCGCCACCTGCATGATGGATCCCGTCTCGGTCAGCAGCGTCGCGGCCGAGACCGGCACGGCCGGCGCGGCAGCGGGCGGCGCGGCGGCCGGGGCCGCGGGTGCGGCAATGCCGAGCGCGGTCGCCCGCTTGGCGGTGTCCTGGAATTGCTGCACTAATGCCCGCGCGGGGCGCAATCGTTTCTCGATGGTCTGCAGCGTGTGGGGGGCGTTCGCGAGCCATTCCTGCGCGGGCGACCAGACGAGGTCGAGGAGACCGCCTACCGCGGAGGCGAGTGCGACGAGGAGCAGCAGAGCGCTGATGGCGCGCGGCACGTGCCGGGCCTTCAGGAACTCGACGCAGCCCGACAGCACCAGCGCGAACAGCAGCGAGAACGCGAACGGCACCAGCGTCTCGCGCGCCAGCCGGCAGAAGACAATCGCCGTCAGGATCGCGACGATCCACAGCGGCACGACCCACGATCGACGCTCGCGCCGATCGTCCTCGGTCGCCCCGACGTCACCCGCGGCGACGGCCGTCACGGGGCGCCGCCGGGACGTGCGGACCTGGCGCTTGGGTGAATTGACGCTGCGTTCATGCGGCCCCCTGGAGCAAGCAGCAGCATGCTGGCTTGGGGCGACGATGAATGCCGCCCAAAGGTCTTGCCCGACGTAGGCCGCGTCCGACAGTCGTCGGGCGGTAACACGGGCGCTGGCCCCCGGGGGCCGTCAGGGGAGGGGTTGCGCGCGCCGCAGGCGGGTCGGACGAATGACGAACCAGGTTAGGGCGACCAGCGCGGCGAACGCGACGTAGGCCACCGTGAACACCCACGGGGGCACGTCGTAGAACATGATCGCGTGAACCCAGCGTTCGATGAATCCCGATCCCGATTCGCGTCCGCGAAGCTCGTCTTCCCAGACGGTGAGTGGGCACGCCATGCCGACGAGCGCCTCGCTCGCAACGAACACGATGAGTCCGACGTGCAGCGCGCGCCAGCGCCAGTCGCGAACCCAACTCCAGCCGAGCGCCGCACCGAGGTAGATGAGCGGCAGTCCCGCGGTGATGAAGAGCACGATCGCGAAGTGCGCAACCAGGACCGCATCGGCCATCGTCACGCCTCCTCGACCAGCCGCCGGTTCACTGCGACGAGCGCCATTGACAGTCGCAACGGGACGCTGCTCTGCCGCCTAGATAGGCAGTAATGCGCCGTCGCCCCGAGACGAAAGGGAGCCGCGCCGTAGCGTTTTCTCCTGACATTACGGGCACTTCCCTGCAGCCCTATCATGCGCCGGCCTGATTGATTATATTTGCGTGGGCCATCGGCCGTGCGGACACGCGAACTACAGCGTTTAGCGCCCCGGTTACCCGCAATGACACTGGCATGAAAGCGACCGCTTGACGGCCTCTCGTGTCCACTGGACGCCCGATTTCAACATAGGACCGACGATGACCACAAAACTAGAAACAACGTTGAAGCGCGAGATCGAGATTGACGGCAAGCCGTACACGCTCGCGATTTCGCCGGTCGGCCTCAAACTGACCGAGAAGGGCAAGCGCAACGGTCACGAACTCGCCTGGGCGAACCTGGTTCGCGGCGAAGGCGCCGCGGCGGAACCCGGCACCGGCTGACGCGAATCGTCCGCCCGCGGGGACGCCTGGGCGCACGTCGCAACCCGGGCGAGGCGGGGGAACGGCGACCCTTCCGACCGCGACGGACCGGGACGCCCTACTCTATATATAGGTAGGGCGCGGCCCGGACCCCCGGATCACGGCTAGATCGGCGGACCGCGTCGGCCGCGATACCCGTACAGCAGGAACGCGGCGACCAGCACGATCACCAGGAGTCCGACGGGCCCGAGGCCCCAGCCGGCGCCAAGGCCCCAGTAGATTCCACCGCCACCGCCGAACAGCAGAAGAAGAAGAATAAGCACGATCAGCAGGTCCATTTCGCTCTCCCTTCCAGATTTTTGTGGCTAGGCCGTCCAACGCCACATTCACGCTCGGCGCCCAGGCGCGAGCACCCAATCCCGCCGGACCGGCCGCGCCGCTAGGCGTTCTTGCCAAGAATCCGGTTAGCCTTCGCGTCGATCTTCTGCTTCGCGCTCGCCGACAACTTGCCCCTGGCTTCCTGCTGGCTCGCACGTGCCTTCGCGTTGGCCGCGTGACGCGGGTCCGGCATCGGGTACTTTTTCGATCCGGGCAGCCCGAAATCCGACTTCAGCAGCCGCTTGCGCGCCTCGACCGTCATCGTGCTCATGGGCGTCCCGCCGATCGTGCGCGTGCGATCGCTGCCATCGCTGCGGGCGCGGCTGGCAACGCGCACGCGCTTCATCTCGCGGCGTATGGATCGAGCGTGTTCGCGAGCGACGTCAGCGTCGAGGCGGTCGCGCCCACGGCATTCCTGGCTGCCTTCTTGAGCGTCGTCGCGGCGGCGCGTGCGCCGGTAGCCACGGCCTTCTTGCCGGCTTTCGCCGCGCGATCGGCGCCCTGCTTCGCGACCGACGTCGCGGCACGGGCAGCGCTGCCCGCAACCCTGCGCGCGGCCTGGCGCACTCGCGCAATTCGAACAGTGCGCGAGGCGACAGCACGCTTCGCGGGGACCCGGCGCTTGGCTCGCGCCGGCGCGGCTCGCCTGGCAGCGGACTTGCGGGACGACTTTTTCTTCGTGGCCATGAAATCTCCTTGTCGGCGTGGCTTCGCCAGTGCGTGATCGAGACGGAAACCGGATCGAATTGCGGTCTCGTTTCGATCGGGAATTCCGCGGTACCCCGATCGAGGTCGGCCGTGGCACGGCTTCGACTATGGCAGCCCACGCGCAATGCCGATGCCGCAAAACAGCACGCTCGCGAGTCAGGAAACGCCGACAAACGCGGCGAACTCGCCGGTCCCGGCGACACGAATCCCGTCACGAGCAGCTTGATCCTGTCGTCCTACGCCGACAGGCCGGCGGCACCTACACATGTCGGAAGAGCGGTCGAGCAGAGTTGGCGCACACAGGAGCGGCACATGATTACAATACTGGTGATCGTTCTGGTCCTGATGCTGCTCGGGGCGCTGCCGAGCTGACCGCACAGTCGCGGCTGGGGTTACTACCCGAGCAGCGGACCTGGCCTGCTCGTGGTCGTGCTCGTGGTGCTGCTGATGATGGGCCGCATCTGAGGTCTTCCTGTCGCGGAGAAATCGCGTGCCGCCATCGCCGCCGTCCTGGCTCGTCATCCTCTTCGCTGCGAGCCTCGTCGTCGGTTGCGGCGGCGGCGGCCGTGCGAATCCCTTCCTGTCGGGACCGCCGCAGCGCGGCGACCTGCTGCAGGAGCCGCCGGCTCTGGTCCAGACGGTCAGCGCCGCGACACTCCTCGAGGAGCTGAGCCTCCAGGCCAACCAGCAGCTGTTGACCCTCGGCGGCGCGCCGGTCTGCGACGTCGCGATCTACCACATCGAATACGAGACGGTCGGTGCCAAGAACGAAGCAGCGAGCGCGTCGGCGGCGCTGATGGTGCCGACGGGGATCGACTCGCGCTGCAGGAACGGCCGGCCGATTCTTCTGTACGCGCACGGCACGACGACCAATCGCAACTTCAACATCGCGAACCTGCAGGATCCCAACAACTCCGAGGGTCTGCTGCTGGCGGCATTCTTCGCAGCCCAGGGCTATATCGTGGTGGCGCCCAACTTCGCGGGCTACGACACCTCTTCGCTCCCGTACCACCCGTACCTGGTCGCCGACCAGCAGTCGAAGGACATGATCGACGGGCTGAAGGCGGCCCGAACCGCACTGCCGTTCGCCTCGGCGCTGCTGACGAAGGACGACGGCCGGCTGTTCATCACCGGGTACTCGCAGGGTGGCTATGTCGCGATGGCGACGCACCGCGCGATGCAGGCACTCGGCGAGCCCGTCACCGCCTCGGCACCGATGTCGGGACCCTACGCGTTGGCCGCGTTCGTCGATGCGCTCTTTGAAGGGCAGGTAAACGAGGACGCCACGGTTACGTCGGCATTCCTGATCACCGCGTACCAGGCTGCGTACGGGAATATCTACTCGACGTCGGGCGACGTGTTCGAGCCGGCGTATGCCACGGGAATCGACACGCTGCTGCCAACGACCCTTGCGCGCAGCCAGCTCTACGCCGAGGGCAAGCTACCCCAGTTCGCGCTCTTCAGCGCGACCGCACCGAGTGCCGCATACGCAAGCTTCACGCCCGCGACGACGCCGGCGCCGCTCGCGTTCGTGTTTGCGCGCGGCTTCGGGACTGGCGATCTCATCACGAACGCGTACCGGCTGAGCTACCTCGGTGACGCAACCGCGAACCCGGACGGCGGCTTTCCGGTCGTGACCACGGGCGCGCCCGCCGCGAGCCCGGGACTTGCGCTGCGCAAGGCGCTCAAGTCGAACGACCTGCGCGCTTGGACGCCGACGTCGCCGTTGCTGCTCTGCGGCGGCGATCAGGATCCGACGGTGTTCTGGCTCAACACCGCGCTCGTGCAGCACTACTGGTCGACACAGGCGCCGACCGCGCCGGCGAGCGTGCTCGACCTCGAGGGCTCGGGGACCGCTCCCTACGCCAGCTGGCAGACCGGTTTTTCCGTGGCCAAGGGCCTCGTCGCGGCGGCGGCGATCGCGCAGGGCGCGACCGACGGTGGTGCGGCGGCGATCGCCGACGCCTACCACACGACGCTCGTCGCGCCATTCTGCCTCGCCGCCGTCGTCAGCTTCTTCGCCGCGCAGCCATAGCACGCGCGTCCGACGGCGCAGTCCTACGTCACCACTCGCCGCGCACCGACTGATTTAGGTCCGTGCGCCGCGCATGCTGCAATTGAGCCTAGGTGAGCCCTGCCTGCCTGGAAACCTCGGCCACGCGCTCGCCGGTGTATGCGACACCGGCGGGCGCTTTCATGTCCGGCCCCCCGAAACCGCTGCCGGGTCGTCAGGCGCCGATCACGACGTCGGGTACACCGAGTTCCGCGAGGCGCGGTTCGATGCCAAGCCCCGATGCATCGCTGACCGACATCGTGCCATCGACGCGCTCGGGCGCGCCCGTCGCGATCGAGCGCGTCACGTAGGAATTGAAGTCGGTCGACGCGAAGTGGATGTCGGGCGGAGTCGTTTGCGCAAGGTGCGCGATCGCCGCCGTCACGATGTCGCCACCCCAGCTGTCCTCGATCGTGAGCGCGATGCCGGTGGCGGCGCAGAGGTCGCGCATCTGCCGCGCGCGCGTGAGTCCGCCGACGCGCGAGATCTTGAGGTTGATGACATCCGCCGCGCCATCGTTGATGAGGCGCAGCAGCACGTGCACGTCGGTGACCACCTCGTCGAGCACGAATGGCAGCGGCGTGCGCCGGCGGATCGCGAGACATTCCTCGTACGTTGCGCAGGGCTGTTCGATGTAGACGTCGACGTCGCGAACCGCGTTCACGACGCGCGTCGCCTCGTGCAGCGTCCAGCCGGTGTTGGCATCCGCGATCAGCACCTCGCCACTCTCGATCTCGCCCGCGACCGCACGAATACGCTCGATGTCCTCATCGGCGTTGCCGCCGACCTTGAGCTGGAACTTTCGATAGCCGAGCTTGCGGTAACCGGCAACGCTCATCGCCATTTCGGCGGCGCCGCGCTGTGCGATCGCGCGATAGAGCGCGACGTGCGAGGCCTGGGTGCCGCCGAGGAGCACGTGCACGGGCAATCCCGAGGCCTTGCCGAGCAGGTCCCAGCACGCCATGTCGATGGCCGATTTCACGTAGGGATGGCCGCGCAGCAGCCGGTCCATCGTCGCGTTGATCGCGTCGATCTTGAGCGGATCGGCACCGAGGAGGCCGGGCCCGATCTGCCGGATTCCCGCCCTCACGCCTGCCGCGTACGCGGGAAGGTACGCGGGTCCGAGCGGGCAGCACTCGCCGTACCCGGTGAGCCCCGCATCCGTCCGGACCTCGACCACGGTCGAATCGAAGGTCTCGACGAAGTTGTCGTTGGACCAGGTGTAGCGCCCTTCCACCAGCGGCAATGCGACTTTCCACGCCGAAACGCGCGCGATCTTCATGCGGATACCTCGACCGGGAGCAATGCTTGGTATCGTATACGAGTGCCGCGACCGCGTCGGTTGACGCAGGCTCGTCGAGAGATCAGGGAGGATCCTCACCGCGTGGCGCACTGCGACGGTCGTGCTTATGCTCGCCGCTGCCGGCGGAACCGCGGTGTTCTGGCCGCCGGCCCGGAGCTACCCCGAGGGGCGCCTCGACAACAACGTGGGCTTCGTCTGCTCGCGGGGCCTGCTGGTCCACCCGGATCTCGCCAAGCCCGCGAGCTGGTGGCAGGCCGCGGCCGAGCGCGGCACCGCGGCCGGTCAGCTCAACTATGCCCTCGTGCTGCAGAACGGCCTCGGCGTGCGGGTGGACGAGGCGGAGGCGGCCGTCTGAAACGGGCGTGCGGCGCTGCAGGGCATGCCGGAGGCGGCCAACAACCTGGGCTCCCTCTACACCAATCCGGCCCCCCATGCCCGACCTCGTGCTGGCGCGCGCATGGTTCAAGCGCGCGCACGCCGTTGCCTCGCAGGCGCTCGCCCGGACGATCGATCAGGACATGACGGCTGCGCAGATTTCCGCCAGCGACGCCGTGCTCGCCGCGCCGCATCCCTGAAACCCCTTCCGGCAGCTGCGCGTCGATGACGGGCCGAGCACCCGGTTGATATAGTCGAGCGTCCCCGCGGGCATCGGCCGGTCGCGGGCCTGAACCCAAGCACCGACCCCGCGCGCCCGCGCCCGGAGGTCGCTCGAGCACGACTATTCCAGGGAGTCCAATGGCGCCAATATCCAGCCACCCTGCCGCGGCCTCGCGGATCGCCGGCCTCATCGTCGCCGGTGCGCTCCTTGCAGGCACGCTCGCGCACGCGGCCGATGCGCCGCGCCCGACGCTGAGCGCGACCGATGTCCTCGCGCAATCGGCGCCGTCGGCCTGGCGGCCCGTCGATCCTGAGAACACGCTCTACCTCGAGCTCGCCACGGGCCGCGTCGTCATGGAGCTTGCGCCCGCGTTCGCGCCCAGGCACGTCGCGAACCTGAAGACGCTGGTGCGCGAGAAGTATTTCGACGGCCTGTCGATCGTGCGCGCGATGGACGATTACGTGGTCGAATGGGAAGACTCCGAAGGGAAGCGCCCGACCCAGTCGGCGGCGACGACGCTGCCCCCGGAGTTCTTCGGCGACGTCCGCGCCGAACAGCCGTTCCTGCGCCTGCCGGACGGTGACGTCTACGCGCCGGAAGTCGGCTTTTCCGGCGGCTATCCGGTCGCACGGGACCCGAAGACCCACACGCGCTGGCTCACGCACTGCTACGGCATGCTGGGGCTCGGCCGCGACAACGACCCGACCAGCGGCTTCGGCGGCTCGCCGTTCGTCGTCATCGGCCAGACCCGCAACCTCGACCGCAACGACACGCTCATCGGCCGCGTCGTGCACGGCATCGACCTGCTGTCGACGCTGCCGCGCGGCACCGGGCCGCTCGGCTTCTACGAAAAGCGCGAACAGCACGTACCGATCCGCTCGATGAAGGTCGCCGCCGACGTGCCCGTCGCCGAGAGGACGGAAGTCGAGGTGCTGCGCACCGACACGCCGACGTTTCTTGCCTATGTCGAGGCGCGGCGCTCGCCGCCGCTCGGCTGGTACGTGCAGCCCGCCGGCCACGTCGACGTGTGCACGGTGCGGGTCGCCGCGCGGCTGCGGCCGAAGGGCCCTGTGCCCGCTGCGAAGTAGACCCGGCTCGTCAGCGACGCCCTCGGGCCTGATCGTGGGGTACCGATTCGAGCTTGCGGGCGGTCGGCCAGGGAGGACGAAATGCAATACGCAGCACGACCCTGGTCGGGAGCGCTGGCAGGGGCGGCACTCGCGCTCGGTCTCGCCTGCGCGTCGTCCGCGGCGCCGGGCGAGTCCGACGGGAAGATCGCCGTGTCGATCGTGTGGAACCCCGACGCGAAGAGCCCCGAAGACGCGCTCTGGCTCGGATACCTGCTCGCGCGCAGTGTCTACGTCAACGAGCATATCGCCGACTACGAACTCAAGATCGGACACATCACACCGAGCTTCGAGGAGGAGTCGACGGCGCGCGCCGAGGCCGGGCGAATGTATCTCGAGATGAAAGCGAAGGACGCCACGCTCGAGAGCCCCTACTTCAGCGACCTCGCGCGGGTGCAGGGCGCATCGTTCGTGCGCGAGTACGTCTGGACGTACCTGCGACAGTCGGCGTGGGCGACCCTTCCGGACGATCTCAGGATCCCCGAATTCGAGGCGTGGGCGAAAACCTCGCTCGTCGCGCACCAGCCGGTCACGAAGGGGGAGCTGCGCTTCGACGACGGCAAGAAGCACCCTGCACCGCCACGCCTCGACGCGCCGAAGCTTCACGCGCTGCTGCTGAAAGGCCGCGAAGTCATGTCGCAGGGCGACTCGAGCCGCGCGATCCGCGACTATTTCGATCCCGTCATTGCGGGCTATAGCGCCGAATATAAGGATTCCGGCCAGCGCGTCTACTCGGCGGAGAACCAGATGCAGGCCATCATGTACACGGCGCTGCCGAACCCGGACGAGCGGCCGGTCGTGGTGCTCGATTCAGACTGGTCGGCCGCGTACCTCTTGAAGGCCTACGCGCTCTCCGAACTCAAGCGCGTCCCGGAGGCGCAGACCGAGTTGCGTGCCGCGATCGCGCTGTCGCCGATGAACTCGCAATATTTCTCGGAGCTCGCGTATACCCAGCAGGTGCTGAAGGATTGCGACGCGTCCATCGCGAGCTACGAGCAAGCGGCTTCCAACGCGGAGTTCGAACCGGACGGGCTGCAGAAGACGGCGGACACGACCCGAGCCTGGCGTGGCCAAGGGTATTGCCTCGTCGAGGAGGGCAAGCTCGACCGGGCCGAGGAGATGTATCAGAAGTGCCTGGCGCGTGATCCGCACGACGACAAGGCAAAAGGCGAACTCCGCTATATAAGAGGAATCCGCGCGAAGCAGAAATAGACCCCGCGCGCGCGGAGCGAACGGCAAGTTCGCGCACTCGCCGAGACCCGGACGCCCGAATGGGCCCGACTCACGCCTAAGTGCCTGTTTTACAAGCTCGAGCACAGCCTGCGCGCGTGTCCGCCGATTCCCACACGGACTCGAGCCCGCCGCCGGGCGCGCGTGCGTCCCGTGCGCGGCATCCTCGCCCCGAGCGCACCCCGCGTCCGGGCTGGGGTGCGGGAGTGCACAATGGACCGGGCCGGCAGGCCATCCGCGCTCGCGGAGCTGGAATTCGCCGCAGTCGAGGCCACGCGCACCTCGAGGTTCGCGACGGAGTGCGTCTGCGAGGCGCTCTCGGCGCTCCCCGCGTTGACCGAGGCGGCCGTCTCGATCGGTAGTTGCGCGACCGGCGATACCGGTGATTTCCGCTGGATCACGCAATCCGCGGAATCGTGGCTCGCGCGCCTGCGCGCGCGATACGCACGGACCGTGCGCCCCGACCCGATCGACTAATCGCCGGGCGATGCCCGCGCTACCGATCGCGCGCGTGCTTCGGTGTCGGCAGGTGTTCGTCGCTGGCCAATCGGTGAGCCCTGCGTTGATCCGATGCGTGGCCCGCCCGCTACGCGTCGCCGATCGGAATGAACTAAAGTAATCCTCGCTGCACGCGCCGGGATAGCGCGGAGACGGAGGTATTCCGATGCGTCGCTGCGATGTGCTGATCGTCGGGGCCGGGCCTTCGGGTCTCGTGCTCGCGCTGTGGCTCCGCAAGCAAGGCGTCGACGTGCGCATCATCGACAAGACGGCGGAGCCCGGAACGACGTCCCGCGCGCTCGCGGTGCAGGCACGCACACTCGAGCTCTACGGACAGCTCGATCTCACGGCAGCCATCCTCGACCGCGGGCACAAGGTGCCCGCCATCAATCTTTGGGTGAAAGGCGAGCGCGTAGCGCGCCTGCCGTTCGAGACCGTGGGAGCGGATCTCACGCCGTTCCCGTTCCTCAAGATCTTCCCGCAGGATGAGCACGAGCGCCTCTTGATCGAGCGGTTGTCGACGTTCGGAACGACGGTGGAGCGCCGCACCGAGCTGCTCGGCTTCGTGGACGCGGCGGACGGCGTCACCGCGCGCCTGCACGGTCCCGACGGGCAGGAGGACAGCTGCGAGGCGCGCTACATCGCCGGCTGCGAGGGTGCGCGCTCGCTCGTCCGCGATACCATCGCCGCGGGTTTTCCCGGCGGCACCTACCGTCAGCTCTTTTACGTCGCGGACATCGAGGCGGAGGGGCAGGCCGTCGATGGCGAACTTCACGCGGATCTCGACGAGGCGGATTTCCTCGCGGTCTTTCCGCTTGCGGGACAGGGCCGCGCGCGGCTGATCGGCACCGTGCGCGATGAGCGCGCGGACCGTGCCGACACGCTGCGCTTCGAGGACGTGAGCGACCGCGCGCTCGCCAGTCTCAAGGTTCACGTCACCAAGGTGAACTGGTTCTCCACGTACCACGTCCACCACCGGGTCGCGAACTTCTTCAGGAAGGGGAGGGCGCTCCTGATCGGCGATTCGGCGCACATTCACAGCCCCGCCGGTGGCCAGGGGATGAATACCGGGATCGGCGATGCGATCAATCTCGCGTGGAAACTCGCGGCGGTAATCGCAGGCCGGGCACCGGACCGGTTGCTCGACACTTACGAGGCGGAGCGGATCGGCTTCGCGCGGCGCCTCGTCGCGACCACCGATCGCGCGTTCATGTTCGTGACGGCGGACGGGCGCTTCGCCGAATTCGTACGCACGCGAATTGCACCGCTGGTGCTGGCCACAGTCACCTCATTCAAGGCCCCGCGCGAGTTCCTGTTCCGGACGGTATCCCAGGTCATGATCAACTACCGGGGACTGTCGCTGAGTTCGGGCACCGCAGGACGGGTTCAGGGCGGCGATCGCCTGCCGTGGGTCGCAATCGACCGCAACGACAACTACGCCTCGCTCGCCGCGATTGCCTGGCAGGTGCACGTCTACGGCGCCGCCCGCGCCGAGCTCGTCGAATGGTGCGCGGGCCATGAGGTCGCGCTTCACGTCTTCAGCTGGCGAGCGGAGTACGGGCGCGCAGGCTTCCGGCGAGACGCCGCGTACCTGATCCGACCCGATACCTATGTCGGGCTCGCCGATCCGCAGGCCATGCCGGCAACGATCGATCGATACCTGGCCGACCGGGGTATTCGCCTCGGCAGGGCCTGAGACGTCGGTCGCGACCTCGCAGCCGGCCGGCAGCGTCGCCAGAAGGTTTTCGTTCTGCAGTGGCGCGTTGCAGAGAGCTGGCGCCGCGCCTGCTGACAGCAAAACCAGAAGGGTCGCGAAACGGCGCAAGGCTGTCTCGTCCAAGGCCCGGACGCGATTCTCTTACGGGACTACTGGATCCCGCGTGGCCAGGCTCGCCGCTGCTCGGGCAGTCGACGGGATGGAGGGTTCGTTGCGCAGAGCATCGACTCCGACGCGAGCCCGCCTTGCGTTCGTTCGCGCCGCGGACGGTTCTCCGCGACTGCCGGCCGCCTCTTTTCGAGCCGGCGGCCGGCAACGCCGTTCCCGGGCTAGTGCGGCGGCCCCGGGGGCGGGTCGTCGGCCGTCTTTGCTCGCAGCGACCGTTTCTTCTTCGTGACCTTACGTTTCGAGGACTTGGCCTTGGTCTTCTTGGCCTTGCCCGCCTTCTTCTTCGCCTTGGCTCGCTTCACGTTTTCTCCCTTCACCGTGCGTCGGACGTTGACGTTGCTTGACCCACCGTTTTTTCGTCGAGGTGGCTGACCGAAAGTTGATACATCGCCCAAAATGCAGGGTCGGCTTCAGGCCGTTTCTCGAGCACGGCGCGCATCGCGGCACCGAGCGCCTTCGACGGACTTCGATGAACGTCCAGCAGTCCCCGGTAGAACTCTGTCATGAGGCGCGCCGACATCTCATCCGGCGCCTGCCAGAGCGACCCGAGAACCGCGCCGGCGCCGCGGGCGAGCGTCGTGTACGCGAGTCCGACGGCTCCTTCGCCTGCGATCTCCCGTCCGAGGGCAGTATCGCAGGCCGACAGCGAGACCACGTCTGCTCGCAAGCTCAGCGTTTCGATATCGGCCGCACGCAGAGCCTGTTCCACGCGTTGACCCCGGTCATCGTACGCGCCAAGGACCAGCGCCGAGAGCTGGGGCATCCCCGCATCGACCATGCCGTGGGAGGCCAGGTGGATGACCCGGTAAGCCGGCCAATCGACCGCGAGTACGCGGGCCCGGGTCGCGCCTGCTCCGGAGAACTGGTCGAGGTCGGAGGCTGGCACCAGCCCCGCGATCAGCTCCGCCTCGCGCGCCGTCCACGGTAGCCGCTTCAAGCCTTCGAACTGGTGCCGGTCGTCGTCACTCGCGACCGACTGGTTGCCCGATACCGACCCCCGCTGCCGGCCGAGCGACGTCAGACGTTCGTCCGAAGCGCTGTAGATCGGATCCGATACCAAAAGGATCCGCGACGGACGTCCAGCCGGAGTCCGGGGACGCCGATCCATAAGCCACCACACTGCCGGCGCCATCGCAATGTCGTGCTGCTGGATCAGGTACTGCGCGCCGGCCTCGCGCCCTGTCCGAAGAGCCGCGAACGGCACGTAGCTTAGCGCGCCGTCCGGAACGACCGTCAGCGGCCGGCCGCCGTTCGCCGCCTCGCCCAGTGGACGGATGATCCGGTCGTAGAGGACGGTACCGGCCTCGCGCCGATCGCGCAGCGCGCGACCCGAATAACCGCGAAACGCCTCGTGCATCACTCGTGCAGCGTCGGTGATCGGGGCGCTCTCGCCCAACAGCGACCAATGAATCCCATCCTGCGAAATTGTCCACGCATAGGCATCGTGCGCGCCTAGCCAGTACTCGACGAGGACCGCGTCGGATGCCTGCTTTCGCAGGGAGGTCCGCCAATCGGCCGGTGAGGCCACTCGGGACCCGCTGCGGACGCCCGACTCCTGCGCGATGGCAATATTGAGCGAGTCAAGCTCGCGGCCGATCGAGGAGATTTCCGACCGCAATGCGTCGGCACCTGCGCCACCCGCCTCGCCACTTTCTTCGCGAGACTCCAGTTGATAGCGCTGGGCCGCCATTTCGCGATACAAGTGCTCGCGACGTCCCAGCTGATCGCGAAGAATGGCGCTGTCACGTGCATACGTGAGCGACGACACGTCGGCCAGGGACTGGGCCCGTTCGTGATCAGCCGTGCCCAACGCCAACACGCTGATACGTTCGGCGGCAAGCGAGTCGCCGGCGGCCTCGAGCTTCCGGTAGCGATCCGCCAGCAGCGCCAGCTTCACGTCGTACGCCGGACGCAGGAGCGCCTGCCGTTGCGCGCGGAACTCGGGGCTTGCGCTTTGCCGGCGAATCTCGTCCGCTCGAGCGAGTGCACGATCAATCGCAGACAGCGCCTCGTCCGGCCTATTCAACGCCGCCCAGCTTTGTGCCAGCTCAACGTTCGCCTGGAAGGCGAGGTCCGGATCGTCATGGTGGGAGATGACGCCAAGTGCACGTCGCAAGTCGTCCGCAGCACTTTCAGGCTTGCCGCCGACCCTGAAAACGTGCCCGCGCGCGATCAGGGCCTCAATTGTTAGAACCGGATCCTCGGCACGGCCCTCGCCCAGCGCGGTCGCTAGCGAGTGCAGCGCTTCCGCGAATCTGCCGCGTGCCCCTTGATCAACCCCGACTCGAATCAGCATCCGCTCCCGGCTCGGCGCCGACGTCGCGAGCGACAGGGCTTCCTCGTCCGCGGCGAGAGCCGCATCCATATTGCCGGCGTCGCGGTAGACATTCGAGAGGGCGCGAAGCGTTGCCAAGCGGCTGCGCGTGTCCAGACTTGCGGGGCGGAGGACCAGCGACTCCTCCAAATACTGCTTGGCGATCGCACGGTCGCCGAGCGCGTAGTACGTAACACCGAGCCCATAGAGGCTCGCCGCTTCCGCGATCTTCGACTGCGCGGCCCGTGAAATGCGCAGTGCCTCGGCATTCACGCGCAACGATTCGTCATAGTCGCCGAGCGCGAACGAAATCAGGCCGCTGTTTGCCAAGGTGTTCAGGTAGACGGCTGGACCCGGCAGTGTTTTTAATTCCTCGAGCGCCTCGCGATACGAAATCTCGGCCGCGGGAAGGTCGCCCCGGCCCCACTGAGCAAAACCGACGCCGCTGAGGGCCCAGCCCTGTTGCGGCCATTCGTGCAGCGCGCCGAACTCGATCCCCGCCCGGCGGTAGACCGCCTCGGCTGCTCTATAGTCGCCTTCCCGCGTGTAAGCGACCCCAACGTAGCTCAACGCAAGCGCTGCGTCGTACAGTTCCCCTCGGCGCCGGTGGAACCGTCCGAGGCGCTGCAATAGCTCGCGAGCTCGCTCGAAGCGCACGCGCGGTAGCACGGCACGTGTAGCCGGATCGCCGGGATATGTGCTTCCCGGCCCGAAGTTGATCCAGCAGTTGGCGAGGAGCGCGCCCGCGCGTGATGCCGCGTAGTCGAGGCGCACCGCGTTCGCGGACGCTTGCGCTCGCGTCGCCCATTCCGCACCCACGGTCCAGTTGTGAACGTCTTGGTAGTACGCGGCAGCAATGGCCAGCTCGACCAAGCTGCGCAGGGGCGCATCGGGCGGACCGTCAAGCAGCTTAGCGGCGAGGAGATACTCTTCCACCGCCGTCAGGTAGAAATGGCGTTCACTTCCCGCTCCCGCGGGCGCCTCCAGGCGGGCGATATCCTGGCCTTTCGCATAGGCCGTGTCGGCGGCGGCCAACGCGCGAAATGTCCGCGCGCACCGACTACTCAGCCGTGCCTCGGCGAAGGCATAGGCGTGCAATACGACTCGGCCCGAGAGGTCTGCGTGCTCTTTGCCCGTCAGTCGGACGACAACGTGGCGGGCATCGCCGGATAAAACGATCGCCCAGGCGCTGCCGTACCGGCGAACAGGGTTCTCGGAGTGCGCGAGGAGGGTCGAGCCGTTACCCAGGACTTCGAGTACCGCGACGATGCCGCGATTCGTTGCCTGCACTAGCACCTCGGTGTGCGCAGGTACGTCGACCGAGATTTCCTTTGGTACCGTCCCGACTACCGGCACGTCGGTCGCGGAGGCGAGGGCGTACGGCTCGAGCGCGTCCATGCATGCGCCGGAGCCCGCCGGTGACGCCGGATCTGCCGCTGCCGTCGACGCCAATTGCAAGGCGGCGGCTAGTGCAATGAACGCGTGCAAATCCCCCCCTCGGAAACACCATCCCGCTGCGAGCTCACGTTCGTTTTCACACAGGCCGTCCGTCACGCGACAACTGGTGAGCGGCACTGAGCAGCCGCAAGGAAGCTCCTCGGCTCCTGAGACGGCACGATTGCACGCGCGGACGACAATGCCAATACCGTCCCGAAGTGCTCGCCGACCACCGTCGTGTCGGACGCGTCAAGCGGGCCGGGCATGCGTCGATCGGCCGGCCGCCTTTCGTTGCGGTGCCGGAGGGTGGAAGTGGGCGCTCTCGCGGTATTCGCGCGTGCATCGTGGAACTTCCCGGCTTGGCCCGCCTCTGACAGCTATACCTCGTGTCTCGATGTATGGAGGCGTATGGATCGGCGAAGCATCCCCTTGCTGGCGGGCGTTCCAGAACTACTGATCCTTAGGCTGCTCGCCGATCGCGAGATGTACGGCTACGAGCTCGCGCGCTCGGTGCGGGTCCTGACCCGAGACGCGTTGAGCCTGGGGGAGGGGGTGCTTTACCCCGCGCTCCATGCCCTCGAGGCACGCCGGCTCCTGCGCTCGCGGACCGTGCGGGTCGACGGACGCGTCCGGGTTTACTACTCGATCTCCGCTCGTGGGAAAGCCCGGCTTATCCGACTAACGGACCAATGGCAGCGAGTCACCGCGACCGTCGGCTCAGTCCTCGGGGGAGGCGGCCATGTCTGAGCGTCGCTTCGACCGCCTGCAAGGCGAACTACTCCGCTCGGGGGTGGCCGCGCGCCACGTTCGTAGAGCCGTGACGGAACTCGCCGCGCATTTCGAGCAGCTAGTGGACGACGGTGTTTCGGCCGGCAGGAGCACAGTGCAAGCGCGCGCGGAGGCCCACGAGACGCTTGGAACCGACGCGGCGCTGATCGCACGCTTTGCATCGCGTCCTGAGCTGCGCGCGTGGCCGTGCCGGGCTCCCGTCTGGTTCTTCGGAGTCGCGCCGCTAGTCAGTATCGCCGCTCTGCAACTGGCAGTCGGGTTCTCGGTCGCAGGGCTCATGGGGCTGTTCTCGAGCTACTTCAGCCGCCTCAGCGTCACGCGGGAAGTATCGAGCGAGATCGGCTCGATCGGCCGGGTACTGATGCTCTGGTGTTTTCCCATCCTCGTCTCGGCAGCCTTTGCACGAATCGCGTACCGGCATCGGCTGCCGTTCCGTTGGCCGCTGCTGGCCGTGGGCGTAGTTTGCACGCTGGCGGGCCTCAGCAACTTCGAATTCGAACTGACCGGCGGTACTCCCGCCGGACAGATTGGGCTGGGCGTCGGTATATCGCCCGAAAGCCTGGCTGGCGCCGGATTGCACGCGCTCGCAGCCGCGACCTTCGTGCTGGTACCGATGCTATTCGCGTTTCGCTCCACTCGTCGTCGGCGAAGCGCGTAGCGACGGCGGAAACGGGCGAATGGGGATGCCGTCTCCGGCCACGAGGCGCTCGCTCGCTGCGATCACGGTGCTCGCGGGGCACCTTGGGTTGCTCTGGGTTGTAGCGACCGGCGTGCGCAGCGTGGAGGGCGTGAAAGGCCCACCGTGGCTGTCGCTGGTTCTGATCCTCCCGGCGTCGACGCCGGACGTACCTCGCCCAAGCGAGCGAGCCGCCGCGCCGACGCTCAGTGCCCGCCGCACCCGGCCGGCCCAGGTTGCGCCCGAGGACGCATCGAAAGGTCCGGTGTCCGAAGCCGTCGCCGCGCCGAGAATCGATTGGTCCGCGGAGGCTGAACGCGTCGGCGCCGCGTCCGCCAAGACTCCTTCAATCGGCCGGTCGTTCGGAATGCCGGAGCCGGCTGAAGCAACCCCGAAGCCGCGTCCGTCCTTCGGATGGTCGCTGTCGGCTACGCGTCCCGTCGAGGCAATCCCCGGTGGAATCCTGTTCCGCATCGGCGATAACTGCGAGATTGTCCTGATGCCCTTGCCGGTCGGGGCTTGCGCAATCGGCAAGCGCAAAGCGAATGGAGCTCTTTTCGGGCACATGGAAGATCCGGTGCCGTTGGGCGAGTGGAAAGACGCCCACTGAATGCCGCGCCTGCCGAGGGACCCGCCGCCGCGATCCCGGGATAACCGTGACGCCGGCGACGAGCGCTTCATAGGATGCCGCCTACGCGCGGTCGCGTTCCGCGATGGCAGCAACTCTTGACCCCCGTGCACATCCTCACCTTTGGCGTTGACGGGAGACGGTCATGGGCACGACGCGGGCACAGTGCCGCACGGGCGCGGCCGCGAGCCGCGCACGGATGCGCCGCCGGAGAGGCGTGGCGTGAGTCGTGCGCCCTTTCTCACCGCCCGGAGGCGCCGGATATTGTTGTGGACCGGCGGCATCGTCAGCGCGTTGCTGATCGCACTGGTCGCCACGCTCGCGCTGATCGACTGGAACCGGCTGCGAGGCCCGGTCGCGAGATACGCGAGCCACGCACTGCAGCGGCCAGTTACGATAAACGGGGCGCTCAGCGTCCATGTCTTCTCGTTCTCGCCGCGGGTAGAGGTGCACGATCTCACGGTCGGCGCGGTCGGCAGGGACGCACCCGGCCCGATGCTGACGGTGGATACGCTCGCGTTCGAGGTCAAGCTGTTGCCGCTCCTGGTCGGGCACCTCAATTTCGATTTCCTGCGCGCGATCCGGCCACAGCTGGTGCTGCACCGCACGGCAGACGGGCGAGCCAACTGGGACGTCGGGACGCCGGGCCCGCGGGCGTCGTCGACCCCGTTCAAGATGCCGCCGATCCGGTCGCTCGCCATCGAGAACGGCCACGTCGAGCTCGTGGACGACGAGCGGGGCGTGCACGTCTCGAGCTCGCTCGAGGCGTCGGACAAGGCCCAAGAGGGGCCGGCGACCTCGCTGCAGGTCGTCGGCAAGGGCGAGCTGAACCGACGGCCGTTCTCGTTTGACCTTCACGGGAACTCGCTCATTGCTGCTGATCCCGGCAGCCACTACGAGTTTGAGATCGGTGTCGAGGCGGGCGACCTGCACGCCCATGCGAAGGGCGAGGCCGCCAGGGCCTTCGATTTTGGGCAGGTCACAGCGACTCTCGCACTCGCGGGTGGCGATCTCGCGGATCTTTACTATCTGACCGGCCTCGCGTTGCCAGATACGCCTCCTTACAACGTGTCGCTGCAGATCGTGCGCGACGGCATGCGGGTGGACCTCAGGGACATCGTCGCCCGGCTCGGACGCAGCGACGTCGCCGGGACCATGGCGCTCGATCTCGCCGGCGCGCGCCCGGCATTGAGTGGAACGCTGGCGTCGCGCGAGCTGCGCCTTGCCGACCTCGCGGCTCCGCTTGGTGCGGGCAAGCACACGGGCGAAGGACTGTCGGCGGGGGACGCGACGATTCCGGGGAAAGAGGCGCCCGCCAGTCCCGACACCCTGTTGCTGCCGGATGCGTCCCTGCAGGTCACCCGAATCAGGGGCATGGACGCGGACGTTCACTACAGCGCGGCAACGATCCGCACCGAGAAGACCTCGCTCAGCAAGGTAGCTGCGCACATCACGCTCACCGAAGGGGTGCTTTCGCTCGCGCCGGTCGTAATGAGTTTTTCGGACGGCACCGTCAATCTGACCGCCCGGATCGACGGTCGCAGCAACATGCCGCAGACATCCCTCGATCTCAAGATCTCCGACGTGAAGCTCGAGCAGTTCCACCAGCCCGGTTCCGACCCCGTGCTGACTGGCAGCCTGCAGGCGCGCGCGCACCTGAGCGGCCCGGGACGCTCCGTCCACGAGCTGGCCGCGCATGCCCACGGCACCATGACCTTCGTCGTCCCGCACGGGGAGATCCGCGAGGCGCTGGCGGAACTGACCGGCATCAACGTCGATCGCGGCCTGGGCCTCCTGGTCTTCAACGGCAAGAAGACGTCAGAGCTGCGCTGCGGCGTGGCGAGTTTCGACGTCGAACACGGCGACATGACGGCTCGGACGTTTATCGTCGATACGGGCAGCGTCCGGATCACGGGAAGCGGCGACGTTGAGCTCAAATCCGAGGCGCTGAACCTCGACCTGAAGGGACAACCCAAGAAGGTCCGTCTGGTCCGCGTGCGCTCCCCGGTGCTGATCCGCGGCACGCTCGCAAAACCCGTTGTGCGCGTGGACATTGCCAAGACCGGCGCACAGGTCGGGGTCGTGGCGGCGCTGACGTCGGTCCTGGGTCCGGTGGCCGCGGTCATCGCGCTCGTTGATCCCGGCCTTGCGAAAAACGTCGATTGCGGGGCGCTGATCGAACCTGCGCAGGACACGCTGCAAAACCCGGGCGCCGCCGCTCTGCGGACTTCGGCCGCAGTCTCCCCGTGACAGCGGGCGAGGCCCATCAGGGCCCGGAAGCGGGGCACCCCGTTCCGCGCCGCGCGTATACATTCAAGGTCCCGGCGATACAAGGATCAGAGGTCGTAGTGCGAGAGGCCCTATACCTTATCATTTAACATAAGATTTATTATGCGTAGAAGTTATTGATTATATTGAGTTTTTTCTTCGCCTTCGAGCTGGACTATACGCCCTTGTCGACCACTATTCCTGCGCTCATCACGCACGCCGACTGGAGTAAGCACCCGGCGAAGCGCTGGGTCGCGACTGCAGAACGCAAGGGTTCCCGGTATCACGTCGCTTCGATCAAGTCCGTGGGGCCGACCGGAACATGGCTCGAGTCTTTGTTATCGGACGGTGTCGATCGCGGCACGTTCAGCGGTTTCGACTTTCCGATCGGGCTGCCGGCCGCGTACGCGTCCGTCGCCGGTATCCGGCGCTTTCTCGACGTCCTGCCGTCGCTTGGCAACGTTCATCCGTGGCTCGAGTTCTATGACACCGCCTCCAGTGCCGATGAGATCGGAATTCACCGTCCTTTCTACCCGACCACGCCCGGCGGACGGAGTCGCACCCAGCTACTGCACGGACTCGGTCTCGCAGAGCCGATCGATCTCTATCGTCAATGCGAGGTCGCGCGCTCTCCCCGGGCGAATTCGCTCTTCTGGACGCTCGGCGCCAAGCAGGTGGGCCGGGCGGCGATCGCCGGGTGGCGCGAGATCGTCGCGCCGGCAATCGCCCGCGGCTCCAATCGGGTTGCCGTCTGGCCCTTCGACGGCGACCTCACCGATCTGCTCGCTTCGCGTCAACTCGTCCTCGCCGAGACCTACCCCGGCGACGGCTACGCAGGGGTTTGGCCGGAGATGCCGCGCGGTGTGTGGAGCAAGCGCGCGCAGACAGACCGCAAGGCGTGGGCGCCGCAGTTCTTCACTCTCGGAAAAGCGCTCAACGCAACGTTTGGTCGTCGCGTCGCCGCAATGATCCGCGACGGATTCGGAGAGAGCGAGGCCGGTGAAGACGCATTCGATGCCCTCGTCGGGGTTTCGGTGATGATTCAAGTCGTGCGACGCCCACGGCTCGCAGCCTGTCCAGCCACTGCGCGCGTTCGAAGTATTGAAGGGTGGATTCTGGGTCGACCCGAAGCGTAGGCGGGCGAGACAGGCCGGGCGGCAGCGGTTACCCGGACCGCTGCTCTGATCCAAGGACGACCCGTGCATCCGCTTCGCTCCCTGCTTTGGATATCCTTGTCAGTCGCGCTGGCCGGTTGCGTTTCGAAATCCGAACGGAACCTCGACTCGTATCGAGCCCACGTTACGGAGGTGACGGCTGCTCTCCAGGCACAGGGCGATGCGGACTCGCTCGCCACCGCCGCTCTCCTTGCGAGCTCGGCGTCAGTCGACCGAAGCCAGGAGCTGATGGCCCGCGCGGTGGATCTCGCCCCCGGGCGCGCGGACATCGCCTGGCTGCACATCGCGCTCTGCCAGCCGTGGAGCCACTGCGATACCGCCCCGCTCGAGGTCCGGCTTCGCGCCATCGACCCCGCGAACGGTGCTTCATGGCTCGGGGCGGTCGAGCGCGCCGCCGCGAGCGGCAATGACCCAGAGCGGGCTCAGGCGTTTGCCGCATTGGCCGGCGCGGAACGAGTGGATTTCTACTGGGTACCGACCTTGGGGTTCGCGGTGCACGCGATCGACCGAACCCACCGTTGGCCTCGATCGCTGGCGGTCGTTGACGTCATGGGGAGGCTGGCGGCCGAAACGATTCCGCACTACGAATATCTCGCGAAGCCGTGCAAAGGCGATGCGCTCGCGGATGCGGGACAACTGGCTGCCTGGCGTGGCATCGCGCGGGCGCTCATGCACGGCGACACGTTCCTCAGCGAAATGATCGGCATCTCGATTGCGAAGCGCGCTTGGGCCGAGGACCCCGGCGAACTCGAGCGCCTGCTCAAAATCGAGCGGACCGAGAAGTACCGGATGAAGGCGTGGGCGGAGCTTTCGCCGCGGGCTGCGGCCGACGACGAATTGGCGAACGCCTGCATGGAGGGAACCGGGACGCTCACGAGCGAACAGCAGGTAGCCACGGATCGGCTGACTCGCGCGCGGCTCCCTCTCAATCCGCCCACCGGTACGCCGTTGCCGTCACCCTGAGGCGGGCGTTCAAGGATTCAGCCGGTCAGGAGGTCGCTTCCGCGTTCCCGCCTGCGTCGACAACCTGCACCACGGGCCGGTTCATCGCTGCGCGTCGTGAAAAGGCCGAAGCAACTGCCCCGCTCGCTTCGGGTCGGTCGGATGACCGAGGGCCTTGAGCGCTTCGGCAAGCACCGGATCTTGTTGCTCCGCCAAGTCACTGGCGGACGGCAGCGCCTCGATATCGGGTATGACTCCGATCCGTTCGAGGCGACCGCCGTCGCTCATCAGAATATCCGCGGAAGACACGGACGTCGCGAACAGCGCGCGGTACTCTCCCTGAGCCGCAAACTCCTGCTGCGCGCGACCCTGCATGACGGAGCCCGCGGTGTGGTCGCCGAAGACCGTGCCGCGCTTCGCGAGCTGAATCGTCCGTGCCAACAATTCGGATGCCGATGCCGATTGGCTGTCGACTAGAACCTCCAGCTGGCCGTCGTAGGCACTCGTCCCACCGCCGCGAGCGATCAGCGGCTTGTCATCAGTGCGGGTATGCGACGTGCCGATCGTCACGTCAGCTTGATTGAGCCCGCTCAATAGCCTCAGCAGAATGTACTCGGAACCGCCACCATTCCCGCGGAGGTCCAGGATCAGGCCCTTGGCATGCCGGGCGGTTCGCAAGCCGTATTCAATGTCGGCCTCGGGAACTGAAAAACTAGGCAACCTCCATATGACCACGTCGGGTTCACTCGTCACGAAAAATGATTTTCGACTCCGAATGGACCGTTCGAATTCGATTTCCGCGAGCTGCAGTCCGGCGTCGTTGTTGAGATCGGTAATCCTGGAACGTGGCTTTACGTCGGCCGCGACGTTCAGTTCCCTTGCCTCACCGCGTACCGACACCAGCTCGACGTGAAGCCCCGGCTGTGGCCGGAGGATCTGGAACATGTACCTGAGTTTCCACAGATTTGCGCGCGAGGGCCGGTAACCGTTAATCGCCACGACGCGGTCGCCCGCGCCGACGTTCTGTCGCGAGGCATCGCTGCCACGCTTGACGGCAACGATGTAGCACACATCGCCGATCATCTGCATCGTCCAACCGTAGTCGACCGTGACCGTTTCCCGCGGTGGTACGAAATAGGTATGCGAGTCCTCTAGCTCCATCGCGAACTGGGCAATCGCGCTGAGCGCATCCGACAGGTTTGTCGCCCGGTTTATTCGCTCGTCGGCCGCCGCGTAACCTTTCTGCAGGTCGACGCCGCCAAAGGCCGGATCGAAGTAGTAAGTCTCGATTTGCTCCCGCATCGCGCGCAGCATGCGGTGAACCTGGTCGCGCTCCAGCGGGCGCAACCCTTCCGGCGGTCCTGCCGACGCGGCCGACAGGATCATTGCGGCAATCAGAGCCACGGTTGCGACCCGCCGCTGCTTCATGGCGCCTCGCTGGGCTTCAACTTCGATGACACCGTGTCCCTTCCCTGGTGAATGCCCTTAGCGCGACTCACACCTGGTCGCAGCGTGAACGCGTCAAGACCGGCCGGTCACCGACCTTCTCTCGATCCGCCGGCCGCCTCGCCGGCAACATTACCCTGATCCTGGCCCTGGTGACTCGTCTTCGGGTCAGCATTCACGGCTGACCCAGCAACCGCGTCCACTCGGCATCCGAAATGAGCGCGCTCCAGCTGTTGTGGCCGGCGTCGGGCAATTCCACCAGTACGGTTTCGCCGCGTTGGCGGGCGATTTCCGCGAGCGAGCGGCCCTGGTCCGCACCCACGACCTCGTCCCGACCCGCAACCAGCACGGCGACGGGGCCCTTGAACCTGGGTAGCGCAGCGGCTGAATCGAATCGATCAATCACGAGGTAGCGCGCCGGCAGGAACGGGTAGGCGCGCGCCGCCGTCTCTGCGAGGCTCAGGAACGGCGTCAGCAGGACGAGGCGGGACGGAGGGTGGAGCGCCGCGCGCGCCGCGACCTGCACCGCGACGCCGGTTCCGAGCGATTCCCCGACCAGGACAATGGGCTCGCCCGGGTGCGCGGTAGTCACCTGCGTATAGAGCGCGATCGCATCGGTCGTCAGCGATGTCTCGGACGGCGACCCCTCGCGCGCGCCGTATCCCGGGTACTCCGCCAGCACGAGCCTCAGCCCCCGCGCAGTGAACGTCGGCGCGAGGTACGCGCGATCGAGCGCGGACCCGGCGTTGCCATGGAACAGGATCGCGGTCCCGACGACCGCTTTCTCCAGCGGCGGTTCGAACACGATCGCATCGAAGGGCGTGAGCACGGACGTCCGGGCCTGGAGGGATCCGTGGACCGCGGCCTCGAACGCGGCGCGCGACATCCGCTCGGGAAAATAAATGAGGCTGCGCTGCACGGCGAACAGCACGCCGAGCACGAGGAGGACGAACGCGAGCGGTAGCAGGATCACCCTGATCCAGAATCGAGGACGGCTGGGATATTGATGCGAGATACTCATTGGGAACTTGCACGGCCCGACGCGGCGGGGCTCAAGCGCCCGGGCGCCCTCCCCTCCGCCACCGCAAGGCATTATCCATCACGGTGCACGTCCCGGTAGAGCAGCATCGCGCCCCGCTTCTGCTCGTTGCGATCGTCGAACCCGCACCGCCCGGACCACTCCTTCGGATACTCGTAGGTGCCGAACAGCATGTCCCACCAGGTCGGGTCGCCGTAGTTGTTGCGGTGCCGCTCGAACTGGTGGTGGATGCGATGCATCTCCGGTTGCTGGAAGACGAACCCCATCCAGCGCCGGGTCTTGACGCTGGTGTGGTCGAAGAATTCGCCGAGCGCCGTGCAGAGTGTGGAGGTCGCGCCCGCCGCCGGCGACAGCCCGAGGACCGCTGCTGGCGGCCGCGTGGGCGACCAGCGCATCCGGATCGACGAGTGCGTCGTCGATGACGAAGCAGCCGTGTCGCTCGTCGAAGTCGATGAACGCGATCTCGGCGTCCGGATTGAACATCGCCTGCGCTCTAGCATCCGTCCGGCGGCGGGTGCCGCCGGACGGAGCGCTCAGTCGTCGTTCTCGTTCGAGCTCTCGAGCTGTCGGTCGCGAGGGTACTGGACCGAGAAGTAGTGGCGGATCGACACGGCCTGCTGCGGCTCGGCGTTAAACTTCCACAACAGCACGCCCGCCTTGCCCTCGAAATCGCGCGTCGTGGGTTCCGTCGCGCCTTTCAACATCTCGATGCGCACGTCGGAGTGCTTGCTGACCGGCACCCGGTCGATGACCTCGACCACGACCGCCGCCGGGTGGAAGTTCGTGATGTCGAAGCGCTGCCGGGTCTCCCTGAGGGTCTGCCGGCTGATCACGCCGCGCTGCGCGGATTCGGACTTCTCGTCGTGCACCGCGACGCGGATGCGCTCGTCGACGCCAAACGGCATGCGCACCTCGGCACCCGGCAGGAACGCCTTGTTCGCCGCCTCGCCGACGAAGGCGCCGTCGCGGTAGAGCTGCAGGCTGCCGCTCTCGATCGGCACGTCGCGGTTGTATTTGAACGCGGCCTCGAGGTGCGCCTCGTGACGCGCGCTCGGCACGATGCGCGCGAGCATCGTGACGTCGAATGCATCTTCCGCAATCGGGTACAGGCGCGGCCCCCGGTCGGCGAGCAGCGTCGTTCGCCCCGGGACCCGGTAGTCGACGAGGAAATCGGTCGCGGATTCAGTCGCGTTGCGACGTCCGCCCGTCACCACCACTTCCTGGGCTTCCTGCAATACCTGCGGCGCAGCGGCCCGAGCCGCGGCCATTCCCAGCGAAGACTTCGCCATGATCGCGTCGCGCGGCGACGGCGGCTCCTCGAGCGTGAGAAAGATCGAGCCTACCTCCGGAGTCGCTACGTCGCCCGAGGGTTGCGCCGTGGTCAGCGTCACCTCGACGTCCTTCCAGTCTTCGCCCGTCCCCTGCAGGACCTGGCCCTGACGCTCGAGCGTAATGCGCTTGGCCTTGGTGTCGAGCCGCGCCTCGTAGATCCACTCCCAGCCCGCGTCCGCGACGAGGTACGAGATCGAAACGATGGCGAGGGTCGCCGCACTCGCCTCGACCGAAGTGCGCACTTCCGTGCTCTGCCGGCTCGCGGTCGAGACGTTGGCGAGGTCGGCCTTCAGCTTCTCGATCGTCCGGTCGATGGTGCGCATTTGCTGCGTCGATTCCCGCACGCGCCGCCGCGCGGTGGCGGCACTCGCCGACATGGTCGTGAGCACCGCACCGAGATTGCTGCCATCGACCGAGGCCTTGGTCGGGCTCCCGGCCGGATTGGCGGCGAGGGACTCAAGGAGTTTGAGCTGCATCTGCGCGGTGGCGACCTCGTCCTGCACGACCTGCCGCTGGTCGTTCGTCTCCTCGATGCGCCGGCGCAGCTCGCGCTCTGCCTCCGAGGTGAACTTGCCCTCGTTGATGCGCGCCATCTCGACGCCGCCCAGGGTGACCGCCGCCGAGGCCACCGACACTCTGAGCGATTTCGCCTCGATGGACGCCGGGAGGCCACGGACGACCAGCCGGTTCGTACCCGCCGGTATCTCGACCTGCCCCGCCCGCGTCACGACCGCGCCCGTCCGATAGACCGTCACGCGGTCGATCCCGAGATTTGCGGGGATATCGGCCGCCAGGGCTCCCGCGGTGCAGCAGAACAGCGCGACGGGGGCCGCGATCAGCCCGAGCCGGCGGCCTGCCTGGGACGCTTGCATGGTTTTTTCTCCGGGCTCGCCGGAATGGCGAGGATCTCTCCCGGTTGAAACGGTCGTCGCGCCGAAAAGGGGTTAGAGCCGACGGCAAGCCGCCGGACCGCCCCGTCCCGGAGGCTCGGACTCGTTGCCTGCGGCGGAGCTCGCGGTCGTCGGCTGCGTCTGACACGGACTTCAGCGCGCAACCGATGGCGGTCCGAGCGTGTCGGAAGGACGATCACCTCAGTCTGTTTCGGAGACACTGATGGTCGATTCCACAACTGCCGCCGATGAGCACGAATGGCGAGTCGTGCTGCTCGCGTTCCTTCGGGCGCAGGAGGACTACCTGCGCGCAATGAAGGCACCCGGTGCGTGCGAGACCTCGATCCGTCGTGCGTGGCTGCGCTTGCAGGCCGCGGAACTGCGGCGCGACGACTTCCGCGCCGGCGCGAGAGAGCACGTGCCGACCTCCCGGGTCGGCGAGAGCGCTTAGCCCGAGGCGAATCGACGGGCCGCGCTGGCGGCCGATCCTACCGCGTCGCAAGACCGCGGGCATTGCCCGCGCGCGGTCCGCCGACAGACAATGAGCGCGGGGACCCGCCACCGGTGACCGGGCCCCGACCGGGGCGCCCGCGACGGCTGCGCAACGAATTCCGCCCGTCGCTCGATACCCCTCTGTAGCTGTCCCTTCCGATGCCACGTCGCTCCGGCGCCCGCAAGCAACCGCAAAAACCCGGGAAAGCCCGCAGCCGCCGCTGGCGCTTGCCGTTGCCGTGGCCGAACGCCGCGCGCCGTCGTCGCTGGTGGCGGGCGTTCCGGCGTGCGCCCCCTGCCGCGAAGCTGGTCTGGGGATTCGCGATCGTTGCGGTCGTCTGGCTCGGCGCCAACTGGATCTACCAGGTGGCACGCAAGCCGTCCGAGCTCTTCTTTCCGGTCAGCAGCGTCCTCTACAAGACACCTCCCGAGACGTGGCGGCAGTACGCCTCGATCTTCCGCAAGTACTCGACGTCGACCATTAGCCCTGAGTTCCTGGCCGCGATCGCGCAGGTCGAGGGCTCGGGCAACCCGATCGTGCGCACCTACTGGCGCTGGTCGTGGGGATCGCCGCCCTTCGAGACGTACCGCCCGGCCTCGAGCGCCGTCGGCATGTACCAGATCACGGACGGCACCTTCGCCGAGGCGCGCCGCTACTGCATCCATTCCCACGCCGTCGTCGCCGACGGCCCGTGGAATGCGTGGCAGAGCTGCTGGTTCACGAGCCTGTACGCGCGCGTGCTGCCCGCGGACGCGGTCGAGCTCACCGCTGCCGACCTCGACCGGCACGTCAATGCGATCCTCGAGCACCACCGCATCGGGGGCGCGACGCCGCTGCAGAAGCAGAAACTCGCTGCGCTCATCCATCTGTGCGGCGCGGGCGCGGGCGATGAGTACGCGCGCCGCGGTTTCAGGCTGCTCGAGGGACAGCGCTGCGGCGATCACCTGGCGAGCGGCTACATCGAGCGGGTCGCCTCGATGCAGCGCGAGTTCACGCGCCTCGCCGCCCGGGAACGCGACTAGCGCTCGCGAGCCGCTTGGGCTCAGTGCGCCTCGTCGCCGACCGGCAGGCGGGTCCCCTGGTGGAACACGATCTGCCAGCGGCTTTCGCGCCGGCACCACAGCGAGCTTCTGAGCGACGGCGGGCGCCATCCCGGACCCGCCGCGGTGCGCGCGATGTAGGTCGCCAGCATCACGTTGGTCGCCACGCGCTCGACGCGGAAGCCCTCGAGGTGCAGCTCCGCCACCCCGCCCCGGCCGATGGCCTCGAGCACGGTCGCCGCATCGAAGACACGGCCGCCGCTCCCGAACTCGCGGAACTCGGGTGCAAAAATCGTCGACAGCTCGTAGCGATCCGCATCGCGCCCGGGATTGGCGAGCCGCTCCTCGAGCGCCCGGATCTCGTGCTGTGTCGAACGTCTTAGCGCCATGTGAGGTCCCCTTCCCGTCGGCTGCGGCGATCGCCTGCCACTCCGTGCGCCTGGGTATTATTCAAAAGGCGCGATCCCGCCACCTATCATCCGCGTGTTTCGGCCCGACGGCCAGCGCGGGGCGCCGGCGACGGGATGCCGCGTTTTCCCGGCTATACTCGAGCCGCGCGCTCGCCAAGCACCGAGGCCACGGCATGCCCTCCCCCTCCGCACCGCTGCGTCTCTACGAGCTCGCGCTCGCCAACGGCCGCTCCGCCAGCCCCTACGTCTGGCGGGTGCGCTATGCGCTCGCGCACAAGGGCCTGAGCGCCGAAACCATGCCGCTCGGCTTCACCGACATTCCGAACACGCTCGCGGGTCGCTTCAAGACCGTGCCGATCCTCGAGCACGGTGCGAACGTGCTCGCCGAGAGCTGGGACATCGTCGACTACCTCGACAGGACCTTCCCGGACACGCCGCGCCTGTTCTCGGGGCCGGCCGAGTTCGCGTCGCTGCGCCTCTTCGATGCGTGGTTCCAGCCGGAGATCATGCGCCGCATGGTCACGCTCTACGTGCTCGATATCCACAACGCCGCCCGCGCGGTCGACCAGGCGTATTTCCGGCAGAGCCGCGAGGTGCGCTTCAAGGGCACGACGCTCGAGGCGCTGACTGCGGATCGCGAGGCGCGCCTGCCCGCGGTCCGCGAGGCACTCCTGCCGCTGCGCCTGCAGCTCGCGCGATTCCCGTTTCTCGGCGGCCACGTGCCGACCTACGCCGACTACATCGCGCTCGGCGCGTTCCAGTGGGTTGCGAGCATGAGCACGCTGCCGCTGCTCGCGAAGAATGACGAGCTGTTGCGCGCGTGGCTCGAGCGCGGACTCGATCTCTTCGGTGGACTGGGTCGCGACCCGAGGACCAAGCCGCTCTTCGAGAGCTAGCGCGGCTCTAGGCTCTCAGTCCCGCCACGTTCGGCGGCCCGAACTTGCGCGCCTCGTCGAGCACCCACGTGCGAAACGCATCAACCTTGTCGAGTCGCAGGAGCGCCGGCGGGGTCACGAAGTAGAAGGAGCGCGCGAACCTGAGCGCGCGGCTGCTCGCGAGCGCAAGCGTGCCCCGCTCGACCTCGCTCGCAACGAGGCTCCAGCGCGCGAGCGCGAGCCCCTGCCCCGCCTCCGTCGCCCGGATGATCGCGAGCGAGTCATCGAAAGCAATCCCGCAGGCCGGCCAGCGGGCCGTCTCGCCCTTCTCGAACAACCACGCGCTCCAGGGCTCCGAGGTGCTGTGCATCAGCCGGTAGCGCTCGAGGTCCTTCGCGTCGTTGACCGGACCGAGCTTCTTGAGGAGCGCGGGCTTGCACACGGGAATCAGCCACTCGTCGAACAGCTTGTCGATGCTGAGCTGCGGCCACCCGCCTTCCCCGAACCGGAGTCCCGCATGGACACCGCTGCGCACGAAGTCGATGACTTCCGGCGAGGTATCGATCTGCAGGTCAACGCGCGGATGCAGGCGGCTGAACTCGGGCAACCGCGGCATGATCCATTGCGACAGGAACGAGGACAGCGTCGTGATCCTGAGCGGCCCCGCGCCGCGTTCGGCGCGCGCGCCGTCGAGCGCGCGCTCGAGCTCGCCGAGTCCCTGGCGCACCTTCGGCAACAGCTGCGCGCCTTCCGTCGTCAGCACCACCTGGCGTCCGCCGCGACGAAACAGCGCGACCCGCAGGTACTCCTCGAGCGACTGGATCTGCATGCTCGCCGCACTCGTCGTGACGCCGAGCGCAGCGGCCGCGCGCGTGAAGCTCAGCTGGTCAGCGACTGCGACGAACACCCGCAGGCTCCCGAGCGGCAGCCTGCGGATGGCCGGCGGCGCGCTCGAGGGCGAGCGCCGTCGCCGCGGGGGAGCCTTCTCGGGGGTCGCCGGCGGTGCTTTCTTGCTCATGCGTTTTCCAGTGGCGCGGCCTCAGCCGCGGGAGACGCGTTCGGGCGCGCCGACGAGGGCGGCAACGCTGACGGGCGGGTAGGCAGCGCGCGCTTCGCCGAGGCCGGCCTGGGTGCCGAACAGGGCGGGCGTGATCGAGACCAGCAGCACGGCCGAGGAGATGACGGTTGCAGCGGCGAATTCAGCGAGGCGCAGGGCAGTGATTTTCATGACGGGACTCCAGTTGCTCCGGGTGATCGAGCCGCCCGGCCCCTGCCGGGTTGTCCCGGACTTGGGCCCCAGCGGGGTTGAGCACAGGATGCCTCCCTGGAACACCGCCGTTGAGCGAAGGTCTGAAGAGTGGTTCAGTTTATCTGAATCGAGCCCCCAGGGCGGGGTCGTCCTGGGGCCCTGGAAGCTCAGCCGGGCGCCGCCCCGTGTGTTGCGCGGCTAAGCGCCGCGCGCGCGAGCAGCCGCGTCGAATCGAGAGTCGGCAGCACCGAGTTCGAGTCGTCGATGATGATCGGGATCTCGGTACAGCCGAGCACGACCGCATCGCAGCCGGCGTCCCTGAGGCGCGCGATCACCGCCCGGTGGAACGCGACCGACTCGGGCTTGACGATGCCCGCGACGAGTTCATCCATGATGATGCGATGGATCTCGTCGCAATCCGCCGCGCCCGGCCGCACGCACGCGACGCCACGCCGCCTGAGTTTCTCGGTATAGACATCGCCCGCGACCAGCCAGCGCGTGCCGAGCAGCCCCGCAGAGCGGAACCCCCGCTTCGCCGCCTCGCTCGCGACCACGTCCGCGATGTGCAGCCACGGCAGCGGCGAGCGCGCCTCGATCAGCGGCAGTGCCTGGTGGATCGTGTTGTCGGGGCAGATCAGGAAATCGGCGCCGCTGCGCGCCAGGCTGTTGGCCGAGTCGAGCATGAGTTCGCCGACGCCCGCCCAGTCGCCGGCGGCGAGGCATTTGACGTAACGGTGCAGCGAGTGCGCGTGCAGCGACAGCTCCGGGTGCGCGTGCGCACCGCAGAGCGCCGCGCCTTCCGCGCAGATCGTCCGGTAGCAGAGGGCTGCGCCCTCGGCAGAGCAGGCTACGATTCCAATGTGGCCGCTGGTCACGCTCGCCCAGACCTCGGGCCATCCCGGCCCTGTCAGCCCGAAGTCTGCTCTTTCCGGCGGCCCTTGGGGAGCCGCCCAACTTCCGCGCCCGCCGCCGGCGTGCTAAGTTTCCGTCGAACGCGCGTAGGCGCCTCCGGGTCGGCGCCACTCCCCGCGTTCGGGGCGGAATCTTGTTGGAACAACCTGCCTAGCCGGCTCCGAGACCGGTCGAAATGCGCTCAACCACAACCAGTTACCGGTGCCGCCGGACGGCCACCGTCGCCAGCGCCGCGGCGCTCGCCGCCCTGCTCCTGCTCGCCGCGCCCGCCGAGGCGCGCCGCCTCGCGCTCGTGGTCGGCAATGACTCTTACAAGAGCGTGGCGCCGCTGCACAACGCACGTTCGGATGCGAAGGCCGTGGCCGACGTGCTGAAGAGCGTCGGCTTCGACGTGACCTTGAAGCAGGATCTGACCCTGACCGCACTCAAGGGCGCGCTGCGCGAGTTCAAGGCGCGGGTCAATGGCGGCGACGAAGTCGTGTTCTACTTCTCCGGGCACGGCGTGCAGTTCGAAGGCACGAACTACCTGGTCCCGATCGACATCGTCCCGGAGAGCGAGCAGCAGGTCGCCGACGATGCGGTGCCGCTGCAACGCGTGCTCGACGATCTTCGCGACCAGAAGGCACGCTTCTCGCTCGCGATCGTCGATGCCTGCCGCGACAACCCGTTCAAGGGCTCCGGCCGCGCGATCGGCGGCCGTGGACTCGCGCCCGTGACCGCGGCGAACGGGCAGATGGTGCTCTACTCCGCGGGCGCCGGTCAGTCGGCGCTCGATCGCCTCGGTCCCAACGATGCCGATCCCAACGGCGTGTTCACGCGTGTGCTCATCAAGCAGATGCGGACCCCGGGCCTGCCGGTCGATCGCATGCTGAAGTCGGTGCGCGACCAGGTCGTGCAGCTCGCGAAGAGCGCGAGCCACGAGCAGGTACCGGCGCTCTACGACCAGTCGATCGGCGAGTTCTATTTCCAGCCGGGCGCGGCGCCGTCCCGCGCCGAGAGTGCCGCCGCGGTCGCGCGCGCGCCGGCGTCGTCGATCCACGTCGCG
>JANXZZ010000085.1 GCA_025355245.1 Pseudomonadota bacterium
CCGACCTCGAGGTGATGATGCGGGGTCGGCAGCTTCAGGTCGCGAAAGAACGCGTCCGACATGTTCGGGTCGTAGAGCTGCCCGGTGTGGACGATCTTCGCCTCGCACCACGTCTCGCGCGCGAGCGCGTGGTAGAGCGGCGCGATCTTCATGAAGTTCGGGCGCGCGGCGGCGATGAGGTGGACGAGGATCGGGGAGCGGGCCTGGGTCACGACAATTTCCTGTGCTTGAGCGCGGCGGAAGGATAGCAGCCTGCCTCGCGCAGGCCGCCGCCTGAGCTCACGGCCAACGCGCTTCGCGTCCTGAGCGGCCTGTTCTCGGTCGCAAAGCGTTGCGCGGTCCCCGCGGCACGAGCCTGAGCAGGAAACGCCCTGGCGGAGCCCGCCGATCCGACCGGCAGGCGAGGGACCTCCAGGATCGATAAAACACGGAATTCAATGGACCTAAAAAGGTCCATAAAAGATTAATTTGCATATCATTAGTCCATAAATGGGCTACTACAGAAGATCATTAATTTGACTTCCTGAACATAATAGCCCTAAATAGGTATCTAATATGCCAATGGATAGATTTAGGACCCGTTAAAAGGTTCTTAAGTCACCAGATCAGGAGCCGATGTGCCCTCAACGATATCCAACACCGAGCTGGAGGCCCGCGTCGGCGCGAGCCTCAAGGCGCTGCGCCTCGACCGCAACATCGACCAGCGAACCGTCGCCGCGCGCGCCGGCATAGGGCTGAACGCGGTCAAGAACCTCGAGTCCGGCCGCGGCACTATCAGGACGCTCGTCGCCGTGCTGCGCGTGCTCGAGCGCGAGAGCTGGCTCGCAACGATCGCGCCGGTGGCGACCATCAACCCGTTGACGCTGCCGCGCGGCGCGGCGCCGCGGCAACGGGCGCGCCGGCGCGTGGCGCAAGAGCGCTGAACATGGCCGCCCGTCGCGCCCCGGGAGCGGCTGCACGCTACACGCCCGTGGAGCGCGTCGACGTGTACCTGTGGGGCGAGCGCATCGGCGCGGTGGCGCTCGACCCTGCCTACGGCTTCTATGCCTTTCGCTACACGGAGGAGTTCCGTCACGGCGGGGTTGAGCCTGCGCCGCTTGAGATGCCGCTCGCCGCCGACCGGACGTTCCTGTTCACCGATCTCCCGGTCGAGACCTACCGGCGCCTGCCGGCGCTGCTGGCCGACGCGCTGCCGGATGACTTCGGCAACGCGCTGATCGACCGCTGGATGGCCGACCACGGCATCAGCGCAGCCGACGTGACGCCGCTGGATCGCCTCGCGTACATGAGCCATCGGGCGATGGGTGCGCTCGAGTTCCGGCCCGCGCGCGGCCCGGCAACGCGCCAGGCGAGCGTCATCGAGATGGGCGAGCTCGTCAGCGAGGCGCGCAAGGCGCTCGCCGGCACGATCGACGCGGATGATCACGCCCGCGCGGCGCTGCGCAGCATCATCGAGGTCGGCACCTCGGCCGGCGGCGCGCGCGCCAAGGCGGTGATCGCCTGGAACCGTACGAGCGGCGAGATCCGCTCCGGCCAGTTCGCGGCGCCGCCGGGCTTCGAGCAGTGGCTGCTCAAGTTCGACGGCATGGGCCAGGACCGCGATCTCGGCGCCTCGCAGGACTACGGGCGCATCGAGTATGCCTACCACCTGATGGCGCAGGCCGCGGGCCTCCACATGGCCGAATGCCGCCTGCTCGAGGAGAACGGCCGCGCGCACTTCATGACGCGACGCTTCGACCGCGGCGAGGGTGACGAGCGCCACCACGTGCAGACGCTGTGCGCGATGGGCCACCTCGACTACAAGAAGAAGGGCGCGAATTCCTACGCGCAGCTCTTCGACGTCATGCGCCGCCTGGGCCTGCCCTACGAGGAGCGCGAGGAGGCGTTTCGGCGCATGGTCTTCAACGTCATGGCCCGCAACTGCGATGACCACAGCAAGAACTTCTCGTTCCGCCTGCGACGCCAGCACGGCTGGGAACTCGCGCCGGCCTACGACGTGACCTTCGCGCACAGCCCGACGAGCGAGTGGACACGCGAGCACCTGCTGGCGGTGAACGGCAAGTTCCAGGGCTTCACCGAGGCGGACCTCACCACCGAGGCCGAGCGCCTTGCGCTCGGTACGGCGCCGGGCGTCATCACGCGCGTGCGTGAGGCGATTGGAAGCTGGAAGTCCTACGCGGCGCGCGCGGGCCTGCGCGCGCAGCAGGTGGGGCAGATCGCGGCGCTGCACTTGCCGCTCGACTGACGACCACGATGCACGGCTGCGGTGCGCAGCCGAGGTCCGCTCGTCAGCGGACGGCCGCGCTTCGGCCTCAGTCCTTGTGTTCCTCGCCGGGCGGGCGGCTGTTCGCGCCCATCATCGACTTGAAGAATGCATCCTGCATCTGCCGCCAGCGCTGGAAGTTCTCCTGCGCGAGGTGCGTCATCGAGGACATCGGATCCATGCCGACCATCGAGCGCACGCGGTCGCGGATCTGCGATTGCTGCGCGGTGAAGAGCTTCAGGCTCTGCTCGAGGTAGTCGCCGGCGAGGTTCTGCATCGCGCCGCCGTAGGCGCGGATGATCTGCGCCAGGAAGTCCTGGCTCATCATCGGATTGCCCTCATGCTCCTGCTCGGCGATCACCTGCAGCAAAATGCTGCGGGTGATGTCTTCCTGGCTCGTCTTGTCGACGACGAGGAACTCGACTTTCTCGGTGACCAGTCGTCGGACGTCGGCGAGGGTGATGTACCGGCTCTCGACCGTGTCGTAGAGACGACGGTTGGGATACTTCTTAATGATTCTCGGTTCGCTCATCGTGCGCCTCTGGTGCTGCAACGCCGCGTATCCGGTCAGGACGGTCATCATACGCCCGCGGCATTGCGGAGCAACATGGCGCCAAGATCCCCTAGGCCGTCTGGGTAATTACCCTAACTCCATGAAGCAATGAGGGATTCCAGGCAGTGCTGGCCCACGCCAGCTGCTCGCCGACCGGCGCTTGCTGCAGTCCCGGCGGCGGCTTGTGCTGCAGCAAAGCGAGCACCTCGGTGAGTGCCGCAGGGGCGAGGTCAGGGGCCACCGGGAGCGCCCGGCGGGACTTTGAGAGCTTGTCGCCGCCCGCCTCGACGAGGAGCGGCAGGTGCAGCGTCCGGGGCGAGGGCACGCCGAGGGCAGCCTGCAGGAGCCGCTGCCGGGGCGTGTTGTCTAGGAGGTCGAGGCCGCGGACCACGTCGGTGATCCCCTGGAAGGCATCGTCGACGACCACGGCCAGCTGGTAGGACCAGAAGCCGTCCCGGCGCCGCAGCACGAAGTCCCCGACCACCGCCTCCACGGCCTGCGTGAGCTCGCCCTGCAGCCGATCCGCGACCGTCACGAGCCCGCAGCCTGCCGTCCGAAAGCGCACCGCGAGCGGCACGTCCTCCCGTCTCGGTCCGTCCCGGCAGGTCCCGGGGTAGCGTCCCTCGGAGCCATCCGCCGCGAGCTCGGTCCGGCTGCAGGAGCAGGGGTAGCTGAGCCCGGCCGCGGCCAGGCGCGACAGCGCCTCGGCGTAGGCCTCGCTTCGCGTGCTTTGGTACAGAACCGGCCCATCCCATTGAAGGCCGAAGCGCTCGAGGGTGTGGAGGATGTCATCCGCGGCGCCTCGCACCTCGCGGGCGCGATCGACGTCCTCGATGCGGACCAGCCAGTCACCGCCTGCGGCGCGGGCGTCCAAGTAGCTGCCGACCGCGGCCAGCAGCGAGCCGTGGTGCAGCGGCCCGGTCGGCGAGGGCGCGAAGCGCCCCCGCGGCCGCGGACCGCGGCCCGTGGACTCAGCGGTAGCGATCGTCCCGGTCGCCGTACTGTTTCTCGCGCTTCTCGCGGCGCTCCTGGGCCTCGATCGAGAGGGTCGCCACCGGGCGCGCCTCGAGGCGCTTGACGCCGATCTCCTCGCCGGTCTCGAGGCAGTAGCCGTAGCTGCCGTCCTCGATGCGGCCGAGCGCCTCGTCGATCTTGCGGATCAGCTTGCGCTCGCGATCCCGGGTGCGAAGCTCGAGGCTGAACTCGGACTCGAGCGTCGCGCGGTCGTTGGGATCCGGCGGGTTGGCCGCCTCGTCCTTCATGTGCGTGACGGTGCGATCAACCTCCTCCATGAGGTCGCGCTTCCAGCTGAGCAGGATCGTGCGAAAGTGCTCGAGCTGCTCCTTGTTCATGTACTGCTCGCCCTTCTTGGCGACGTACGGTTTGACGTTGCGCGGCCCGGAGAGGAGCGCGAGCGCGCCGCCGTCCGGCAAGTCATCCTCACCGTCGGTCGGGATCACGCGCGGCAGCGGCCGCGCCGGGGTCAGGCGCACAGGCTCCGGACGGGCAGGGCGTGCCGGGACGGGCCTGACCGCTGCAGGCTTTGCGGCCGGCACCGGCCTCGCCGCCGGAACGGGCTTCGCGGCCACGGCCGGCTTCGCCGGGAGGCCCTTCGGCGGGGCAGGCTTGGCAGCTGCCGCCTTGACCGGCACCGGCTTGACCGGCGCTACCTTGGCCAGCGGCTTGGCCACGGCCTTCGGCGCGGGCTTGGCGGCCTTCACGGCAGGCTTTGCCTTCGGCGCGGCATGCTTGGCCTTCGGCGCTGCCGCCTTGGCGGCAGCAGGCTTTTTGGCCTCAGGCTTCTTCGCTGCCGGCTTCTTCGCCTTTACAGGCTTCTTCGCTGCCATCTCGAACTCCAAGTCGCGGGTCAAGCCGGAAATTATAGCCTCTTGGACGGCCGCCGTTCAGCTGCCGGTGTCCCCAGGGAGCGTCACCGCCGGGGCAGGGGCCCAGCCGGCGGCGCGGTGCTCGGCGACCACCGAAGTATAGAGCCCGCCGCGGACGTGGAAGGTACCGGTGAGCCGCATGTAGCGCGGCCGGGTGACCTCGACGAGCGTCGACAGGATCTCGTTGGTGACCGCCTCGTGAAATGTCCCCCGCTCGCGGAACGACCAGATGTAGAGCTTCAGGGACTTGAGCTCGATGCAGCGTTCTTCCGGCACGTACTCGAGCAAGAGCTCGGCGAAATCCGGCTGGCCGGTCTTCGGGCACAGGCACGTGAACTCCGGCATCCGGATCCGGATCGCGTAGTCGCGCTCCGGCGTCGGATTCGGAAAGCTGTCGACGTGCGACTGCGGTTGCGTGGGATGCCGATCGGTCATGCGCTCGCCTGTCAAGCGGGTCGTCTTCGAGGGCGGCGTACTCTACACTAGAGTGCGGTACGGAACTATGCGCCCCAGGGCGCCGCCAAGGCTCGCGCAGGAGCGCAGCGCGGCGTAAAAAACTCCAGGTTTTCCAATGCGTTTATCGAAGCTGAAGCTCGCCGGGTTCAAGTCGTTCGTAGATCCGACCACGGTCCACCTGCCGAGCAACCTGACCGGCGTCGTCGGTCCGAACGGTTGCGGCAAGTCGAACGTCATCGACGCGGTGCGCTGGGTGATGGGCGAGATTTCCGCCAAGCACCTGCGCGGCAACGACATGACCGACGTGATCTTTAACGGCTCCGGAGGCAGAAAGCCGGTCGGAACCTGCTCGGTCGAGCTGGTCTTCGACAACGCCGACGGCACGCTCTCGGGACCCTATGCCGCGTACGCCGAGGTGTCGCTGAAGCGCCAGGTGTCCCGTGACGGCCAGTCCACCTACTTCATCAACGGCTCACGCTGCCGGCGCAAGGACATCACCCAGCTGTTCCTCGGCACCGGCCTTGGCAGCCGCTCCTACGCGATCATCGAGCAGGGCATGATCTCGCGCCTCATCGAGGCCAAGCCCGACGACATGCGCGCCTTCCTCGAGGAAGCCGCCGGCATCTCCAAGTACAAGGAGCGCCGCCGCGAGACCGAGAGCCGCATCGCGCACACCCGCGAGAACCTCGATCGCCTGAACGACCTGCGCGACGAGCTCGACAAGCAGATCCGCCACCTGCAGCGCCAGGCCGTGACCGCGCGCCGCTACCAGGGGCTGAAGGAAGAGGAGCGCAAGCTGCGCGCCGAGCTCCTCGCGCTCAAGCTCAAGGAGCTCGACGCCGAGGCCCTCGCCCGCGCTGGCGCCGCGCGCGAGCGTGACGTCGCGCTTGAGGCCACCGTCGCTGCGCTGCGCTTCGCCGAGGTGGCGATCGAGAAGGGCCGCGTGCACCATGCGCGCGAGAGCGAGGCGCTCAGCGCCGTGCAGGGCCGGACCTACCAGGCCGGCGCCGAGGCCGCGCGCTGCGAGCAGGCGATCCAGTACGCCCGCGAGTTGCGCGGCCGCCAGCGCGCCGACCTCGAGCAGGCCGAGCTGAGCCACGGCGAGGCGGCCGCATTGCTCGCCCGCGACCAGCATGAGCTCACGTCGCTGACCGCGAGCCTCGCCGCACTTGAGCCAGGCCTTGCCGCGGCCCGCGCCCGCGAGGCCACCGCCGGCGGCGCGCTCGCCGCCGCCGAGCAGGCGATGAGCGCCTGGCAGCAGCGCTGGGAAGCCTTCACGCGCGAGGGCAGCGAGGCCGGCCAGAAGGCCATGGTCGAGCGCGCGCGCATCGAGCACCTCGACTCGCGCCTCGGGCGTTCGCTGCAGCAGCAGGAGAAGGTCGAGGTCGAGCGTGACGCGCTCGCCGCGCTCGATTCCGGCGTCAGCATCGCCGCGCTCGCCGAGCGCGAGGCGAAGGGTCGCGCCGAGGATGAGGCCGCGCAGGCGCACTTGAAGTCGCTGCTCGAGCAGTTCTCGGCGGCACGTGATGCCGAGCGCGAGCTGCAGACCGAGCTCGATCGCGCCCGCAACGAGCTCACCCAGAGCCGCGGCCAGGTCGTGTCGCTCGAGGCGCTGCAGCAGGCGGCGCTCGGCCAGGTCAAGGGCCAGGTGGTCGACTGGCTGCAGGGCCATGCGCTCGGCAATCGCCCGCGCCTCGCGCAGGAATTGAGCGTCGCCACCGGCTGGTCACGTGCGGTCGAGACCGTGCTCGGCGGCTATCTCGAGGCCGTCTGCGTCGACGGCCTCGACGCGGTCGCGGCGCTGGTCGGCGACCTCAAGGCGGGCGAGGTGACCTTCATCGGCGCCGGCGGCCGTGCCGGCAGCGCCGCCGCGCCGCCTGACCGGCTGCTCGGCAAGGTGCAGGGACCGGCGGCGCTTGAGCAGCTGCTCGGCGGCGTCTATGCGGTTGAACACTTGAGCGAGGCGCTCCGCCAGCGGCCGGCGCTCAAGGCCGGCGAATCGATCATCACCCGCGACGGCGTCTGGATCGGCCGGGACTGGCTGCGCGTCAGCCGTGACCAGGATGCGCGTGCCGGCGTCCTCGAGCGCGAGCAGGACCTGCGCGCGCGTCGCGACGAGGTGCGTGCGGCTGAAGCCGCGCTGGCTTCCCGCGAGAGCGCGCTCGGCGCCGCCCGCGAGCGCCTGAAGGCGCTCGACGGCGCGCGCGACGAGGCCCAGGAGGCTGCCAACCGCCTGCACCGTGGCCACATCGACCTGCGCGGCCAGCTCGAGTCGATGAAGGCGCGCACGGCGCAGACCAGCGAGCGCCTCGCGCGGCTCACGACCGAGGCCGGCGAGCTCACGGCCGAGATCACCGCGGCCGAGGACGAGACGCGCGCCGCGCGCGCGCGGCTCTCGGTCGCGCTCGAGCTCATGCAGGCCTGCGAGGAGCGCCGGCCGCAGCTCGAGGCCGAGCGCGAGCGGCTGCGCAGCGCGCTCGGCGGCGCGCGCGCCGACGCCGAGCGCGAGCGCGCCGCGGCCCAGGCGGCCGCGATCGCGGTCGAGTCACGCCGCTCGACGCTCAGCTCCCTCAACACCAGCCTCGAGCGGGTCCGCGCCCAGCTCGAGCAGTACGGCGCGCGCCGCGCCGAGCTCGAGCGCGAGCTTGCCGCCGGCGAGGCGCCGCTGGCCGCGCAGCAGCGCGAGCTCGAGACGCTGCTGACCCGCAAGCTCGACGGCGAGCGCGAGCTCGCGCAGGCGCGGGCCGCGGTCGAGGCCGCCGAGGCGCAGTTCCAGGCGCTCGATGCCGAGCGCCTCGGCGCCGAGGCCGGCGTCGAGGCCGCGCGCCAGGCCGCAAACGCCGCCACGCTCGCCGCGCAGGAGACGCGCGTGCGCCGCGAGTCGGTGGCCGAGCAGTTCGCGGCGATGCGCTTCGAGCTCGATGCGGTGCTGGCCGGGCTCGTGCCGGAGGCGAGCGCCCAGGTCTGGGAGCAGAACCTCACCGAGGTGGAGGCCAAGATCGAGCGCCTCGGCCAGGTGAACCTCGCGGCGATCGACGAGTTCAAGGAACAGTCGGAGCGCAAGGAATACCTCGACCGGCAGTTCAACGACCTGAACGAGGCGCTCAACACGCTCGAGCAGGCGATCCGCAAGATCGACCGCGAGACCCGCCAGCGCTTCCAGGAGACCTTCGATCGCGTCAACACCGGCCTCAAGGACAAGTTCCCGCGCCTCTTTGGCGGCGGCCACGCCTACCTCGAGCTGACCGGCGAGGACGTGCTCGCCGCCGGCGTCGCGGTCATGGCGCGCCCGCCCGGCAAGCGCAACGTCACCATCAGCCAGCTGTCCGGCGGCGAGAAGGCGCTGACGGCGGTGGCGCTCGTGTTCTCGATCTTCGAGCTCAACCCGGCGCCGTTCTGCCTGCTCGACGAGGTCGATGCGCCGCTCGATGACCACAACGTCGGGCGCTTCTGCGACATCGTCCGCGAGATGAGCGAGCGGGTGCAGTTCGTGTTCATCACGCACAACAAGAACACGATGGAGCTCGCCCGCCAGCTGGTCGGCGTGACGATGAACGAGCCGGGCGTGTCGCGGCTCGTCTCGGTGGACGTCGACGAGGCCCTCAGGATGGCCGCGGCAGGCTAGCCATGGCGAGCGAACTGCGCTGGATCCTGCTCGGCCTCGGGCTCGCACTGATCGCGGGACTCTGGTGGTGGGAGCGGCGGCGCCCGAGCGTGCCGTCGGAGGAGTCGGCGCTGCGCGCCGGCGATCGCTACGAGCCGCGCCTCGACGCCGAGGGCGCGGTCGCGGCCACGGCCGGCGAGCGCGCCGGCACCGCGACGCTCGAGCTGCCGATCCGCGCCCACGAGGAGCGGGCGGTGCGCGCTGACCCGCCGCTCGTGACCATCGACGACCTGCCCGAGAACACCGACAGCGTCGTGCTGGCGCCGACGGTGCTGGCGGAGGAGCGCCATGCGCCGCTGCCGACCCCGGTGCTCGAGCGCCGCCGCGCGCGGCCGGACCCGCCGCCGCCGCCGGCGCCGGTGCGGCCGCCGGACCCGGTGATCGAGGTCCCAGCGGAAGTGCCTGAGCCGCCGCCGCCGGAGGCGCCGGCCCGCCAGCAACGCATCGTCGCGATCCGCCTGATCGGCGACCGCGAGCGACGCATCGACGGCGCGGAGCTGCAGAAGTCGCTGGCCGCCGAGGGACTCGAGTTCGGGCGCTACTCGATCTTCCATCGCCTGATGCAGGGCGCCCGACCGGTCTACAGTGTCGCGAGCCTGGTGGAGCCTGGCTCCTTCGACCCGGAACGCATGGCCTCAGGCCACGTTCCCGGCATCTCGCTGTTCGCGGTCTATCCAGGGCCGATGCCGGCACCGCAGGCCTTCGACGAGATGCTGGCGACCGCACGGCGGCTCGCCGAGCGCCTCGGCGGCGTGCTGCAGGATGACACCGGCAGCAGCCTGACCGGCCAGCGCGTGCTCAGCATCCGCGAGGAGCTCGTGCACTTCGAGCACCTCGTGGTGCTGAGCCGTCCGCGCTCCGGCGTCTGAGCGGGCGATGGCCGGGGCCCGCGAGCGGGTGAAGGTGCTGCGCGAGGAGATCGCGCGGCACGACTTTCGCTACTACGTGCAGGACGATCCGGAAGTGCCGGACGCCGAGTACGACCGGCTGGTCCAGGAGCTGAAGGCGCTCGAGGCTGCGCACCCTGAGCTGGTCAGCTCCGACTCGCCGACGCAGCGCGTCAGCGGCGCGCCGGCGCGCGAGTTCGGCAGCGTCGAGCACCGTGTGCCGATGCTGTCGCTCGACAACGCCTTCGCCGACGAGGACATCGTCAACTTCGACCGCCGCGTCCGCGAGCGCCTCGAGATCGAGGGCAGCGTGGCCTACAACTGCGAGCCGAAGCTCGACGGGCTCGCGGTCGCGCTGCGCTACGAGGACGGCGAGCTGCGGGTCGGCGCGACGCGCGGTGATGGCCTCAAGGGTGAGGACGTCACGGTCAACCTGCGCACGATCAAGAGCGTGCCGCTCAAGCTGCGCGGCCGTGGCTATCCGCGCGTCCTCGAGGCGCGCGGCGAGGTGTTCATGGCGGTGCGCGGCTTCGAGCGCATGAACGCCGAGCTTGAGGCGCGCGGCGAGAAGACCTTCGTCAACCCGCGCAACGCGGCGGCCGGCGCGCTGCGCCAGTTGGACCCGCGCATCACCGCCACGCGCCCGCTCGAGATCTTCTTCTACGGCATCGGCGCGGTGGACGGCGGCACATTGCCCGGCCGGCACAGCGAGCTGCTCGCGGCACTGCGCGGCTGGGGCCTGCGGACCTGCCCCGAGATCGAGCTGCAGGAGGGCGTCGTGGGACTGCTCGGCTACTACCGGCAGATTGGCGCGCGCCGGGCGTCGCTGCCGTACCAGATCGACGGCGTCGTCTATAAGGTCGACTCGCTGGCCCAGCAGCGCGACCTCGGCTTCGTGGCGCGCGCGCCGCGCTGGGCGATCGCCCACAAGTTCCCCGCCGAGGAGGAACTGACGACCGTCCGCGACATCGAGTGGCAGGTGGGACGCACCGGCGCGTTGACCCCGGTCGCGCGGCTGGAGCCGGTGTTCGTCGGCGGCGTCACGGTCAGCAACGCGACCCTGCACAACGTCGACGAGTTGCATCGCAAGGATGTCCGGGTCGGCGACACGGTCATCATCCGCCGCGCCGGGGACGTGATTCCCGAGGTGGTGCGGGTGATCGAGGAGCGCCGGCCGCCGAACACGATCGCGCCGACGCTGCCGAGCCACTGCCCGGTGTGCGGATCCGACGTGCGTCGCGTCGAGGGCGAGTCGGTGGCGCGCTGTACAGGTGGTCTCGTCTGCCCGGCGCAGCGCAAGGAGTCGCTGAAGCACTTCGCGAGCCGACGCGCGATGGACGTCGAGGGCCTCGGCGACAAGGTCGTCGACCAGCTGGTGGACGCCGGGCTCGTCCACGATGCGTCCGACCTCTATGGGCTGACGGCGGAACGGCTCGCGGAGCTCGAGCGGATGGGGGAGAAGAGTGCGGCCAAGCTCGTCGCCTCGATCGCCAAGAGCCGCGACACGACCCTGCCGCGGTTCCTGTTCGCGCTCGGCATCCCCAACGTCGGCGAGGCGACGGCGCTCGCGTTGGCCGAGCACTTCGGCGAGCTCGCCGCGCTTCAGGCGGCGACGCTCGAGCAGATCATGGAGGTCCCGGATGTCGGGCCGATCGTCGCTGCGGGGGTGCGCGAGTTCTTTGACGAGGGCCGCAACCGCGAGGTCGTCGACAAGCTCATCGGCCACGCGGTGCGTTGGCCTGCCGTCGCAACCGGACGGTCGGAGCACCAGCCACTCGCGGGCAAGACTTTCGTGCTGACGGGAACGCTACCGACACTCAGTCGTGCTGATGCCGAAGACATGATTCGGAAGGGCGGCGGTAAGGTAACCGGCTCCGTGACGAAGAAGACGGACTACGTGCTTGCTGGCGAAAATCCAGGATCCAAGATCGAAAAGGCTCGAACGCTAGGCGTTTCGGTAATCGATGAAGCTGCTTTTGCGCGTTTGGTCGACTAGGTGCGGCATCTTGACGTCGGAGCTCGACTCAGCTCTCCGCGACGAACAGATATACACCGACGCCTATTGTCGGTTCACTGCTGGCCGTTTCGCGCGCCGACATCCAAGCGTCGAGGTCCTCGAGGAACGATTCCCCGTGCACGCTTAAGTAGCCGAGCAAAGCGGGGACCTGACGTCGCGTGAGTTTGGTACTCACAACCGTGCGTTCAAACAACCCAGGTTCGCGGACACTTCTTGAAAGGTTGTGGCGGAGCGTCCCTGTAAACTCCGCTGACAGTCGGATCGCTCGTGTAACTGCGGCGGGGTGCGCATAGTCCATGATGAATTCACGACGGGTGGCTACTAAGCGGTCGCCGTGTAAGGCTACCGCGCCAGCGTGAACCAAGAGATCCAGGACCTGGCTGGGGCTTGATCGAACGGACGCTATTTCACATAGCTTGTCAAAATCCCCCGCGGTCACAGACAGCGACTCGGGATTGCCAGTTGCGTCGAGAAACGCGCTGTTTTGGTGCCATTCGCTCAGGACTTGCCCAGCAGTAAATGCATCGATTCCGCCACCGGGATCGTCAGGCGCATCTGGATCAAATGTTGCTCGCGCCTTGGTGAATGCTTCTCGAAACATTTGAACCGCGGATTCCTCTGAGACGTGCCCCAGAACGCACAGCGTTCCGACTCGTTCGAGCAATGATTGGACCGCTGCGCTCGGCGGGCCGAGTGGCGAAGCTGACGTGCTGGCGTGAGTGCTCAATTGAGATTTCCTCAAGAACGGCGTGGCTCTAAATCTCGCGTGTGCCGTTCGATCACCGCAACGATTACACCGAGACCGCGTGCGCCACGTTCAGAGTCCGGCGATGAAGCGCCATCGGTATGGTCGAGAAGGTACCGTTCGGCCGCCTGCGAAAACGTATTGCATCGCCTCGCGAGTTCTCGTGCGACCTTAGGGAATTGCACGTCGCTCACATCCGCAACGTGTACGAGGGCTTCGAATAGCCGTACAGGCTCCGCATTCTCAAGATTGCGGATTAGAGTCGATCCGAGCGCATTCATCTTGGAGCCGAACTCGGCGATCGCGTCCATTTCTGGCAGTGATGCGTGAGAATCCGATGGCGCTGGAAGATGAGTTCCGCCGAGCAATTCGGTGACCAGCTTCGATGCGAGCAATTCGTTTAGCAGCGCACGAGGCGGTATGTCGGAACCACTCCGGCGGACGAGCTCCGAAAAGTTTATCGTGCCCTCGGAGTATGTAAGGGGTCTGGGCTTCCCCGTCGGCTCGAGAAAGTCGGGGTCGCTTAGCCATGCTGCGATGACCTTGTCCGACGCTCGCGGAGCCAATTTTAGGTTGCCGGTCGTCGGTGGCGGGCTTGCCAGCAGCTGGCTCACTTCTGCTCGCGTTAGCCCGGTGGCCGCTGCAATTCGCGATATTGATGGCTTCTTGCCCAATCGACGTTGGCGAGACGCTGCTTCATCGACAGATGCCCAACGGATAAGGCGCGTAACCTCGTGAGTACTAATTCCGGCGTCAAGGAAAAGCGCGATGACGGGCTGAAGTGCCGCTAGCGCGGCGCCAACTACGTTTGCCTGAAGTGCCGTCCGCTCGGTTCGTTCGATCGCCAAAGACGTCTAGCTCCCTGCAGCTTTAGAGGTTTGCCTTCGGATTTTGCTCGATCCGCGCCAATTTTGAACAGGAAGATGTCGCCTTCGGACTTCCGGCCGAATAGCCGTTCTCTCTCGACGGGACGTCCTTTCGGCGATTGTGCAGCCGCACCGGTACGGCTGCACAATCGCGGTTCCGATCGGCTGCTATTTGCTAGTTGCGGCGCCGGTTCCGAGTGAGCCCGACGCCTTAGCCGGGGCACCGGTGCCCAACGAGCCGGACGCCGTCGCCGGCGCTCCAGTGCCCAGAGACCCCGATGTATTGCTGGGGGCTCCCGTGCCCAACGAGCCCGACGCAGTAGCCGGGGCCCCAGTGCCCAGCGACCCCGACGTGCTTGTAGGGGCTCCCGTGCCCAACGAGCCTGACGCAGTAGCTGGGGCCCCAGTGCCCAGCGACCCCGACGTATTTGTAGGGGCTCCCGTACCCAACGAGCCTGACGGCGAAGTCGCAGCTCCAGTTCCCAGAGATCCCGCGACTCCGGTCTGACCCGCGCTTCTCGAAGCGGTCGCGGGTCTGAACACGGCTACTGCTTTCACGCCGTGAAGTGTGCGAATCGCAGCTGCGACAGATGCGGCGGAGCTTGCGCTCGCCGTACGCGTAGGATGAATTGCGCCTGGGGGTGGCGCTGCCAGCGCGAAATTGGCCAACGTCAATGAAGGGACTGCAATCGCAGCGACCATCCTGATTCGTGCTTGAAGTGAGACAACGTGCCTAACCATGTCGATTCCTCCAATGTGGGTTGCGGTCAGAGCCTGCGGTGATGTGAACAATTCCTCGACGGACGCGGAGGCGGCGAATCCGCAGTCGCGTCCGATTCGACGGTGTTCCGCACAGCCCCGCCACCTCGTTCCGGAGAGCGGCGTCTGCGTCCAGTCGTCGGCGACTGACCTGGTGCGCGCGGTTCTCGGCCGTCGAGGCGCACTTTGTATCGGCCGACGATTGATTAGGAAGTCGAGTTTCTGTCGCGAATGTGGAGATATTGACGACGCGAGTGACGCGTGCCGTCGACGACCGAACGGTCGGGTGCCCGAGAGGCGCTTGTATGGGAGACGACCGCTATTTTACTGAGCGGCCAGCGGCTGAAAACGTCATCGACCTCGAATAGTTATGCCCCATCGGGTTTAGCTGCGCGCCCTCGACAGATGGCTTTATCAGGCGGCGCAGCACGGGGTAGTAGATGGGTGCCACAGCGTAAGCGTCCGTGAGTCGCCTCTCGGCGGCGGCGAGGAGTGCGAGCCGGACGTCGGCATGCGCCTCTGACTCGGCATGATCCAAAATGTCATCGTAGTCCGCGTTCGCGAACCCAGGCTCGTTGGCGGCTGAATTGGCGCGGAATACCTCGAGAAAGTTGATCGGGTCCTGGAAGTCTGCGCCCCAGCCCGATACGAGAACGTCCCATTTCCATCGCTCACGGCGCTCCACCAAAAACGTCTTGAATTCTCGCTGCTGAAGTTCAGTCTCGACGCCCAGGACGTCCTTCCACATGGCCGCTACTGCTAGTGCTACGTTCCGGAACGCTTCGTCCTCACTGTGCAGGAGTCGAATTGAGAGCGGATGCGAGCCGGAAAACCCGCTCTCGCGGTACAAACTACGAGACCGCGCGAGACGGCCTTCCGTGGTCTCCGTGCTCCACGAAACAGTCGCGGGAACATAGCCCGGAATTCCCGGCGGCAAAAAGGCATACGCCGCCACCTCACCCGCACGAAGAACTTGGCCGGTCAGGGCGTTCCGGTCAATCGCGAGCGACAGCGCCTCGCGAAGCTTGGCAGCATTCTTCAGCGGGCCGTTCTGCAGATTGAACGCCAGATAGACGACTGCAAGCCGGGGCCGCACTTGAAGTTCCGCCGCCATCTGCTGGCGCGCCCAATTAAACCGTGCCGCCGGGAGCGTGCTTGTCACGTCGAGCTCGCCGGACCTGAAGCGCAGCAGCTGAGATCCCGCGTCCGCGACAGGATAGTGATCCACACGGTCAATCGGCGTCCGAGCCGAATCCCAGTAGTACGGGTTGCGGATCAGCGAGATCTTTGTGGTCGCAGCGATCGCTTTCAGGCTGTAAGGGCCATTCGAAACCAAATTGGCCTGCGCCGCGAATAGGGCTCCGAACTTCCTGACCGAGGGCCCATGCACCGGAAACGCGACGCACCGTGCGAGAAGCATCGGCAGATAAGGCGTTGCGTGCGATAGTCGAATCACGACTGCGTGCGGTCCGTCCGCGGACACGCCGAGCGTGTCGGGTTGCAAAGCCCCAGCGATGATTTCAGTTGCATGCTCGATTGGCCGCAAGAGAGATGCGGCCGGCGACGCGACTGCGGGGTCGACGCCGCGGCGCATGCCGAGGACGACCTCGTAAGCCGTCACCGGATCGCCGTTCGACCAGCGCGCCGTACGACGCAATGCGAATGTATATGTGCGCCCATCGTCGGCGACCGACCACGACTCCGCGAGCGCGGGAACTGCTTCTCCATCCGGAGACTCCGAGGTCAGGCCCTCGAACAGATCGCGTAGAACTTCCTCTGAAAAATCGTCTGCCGCCCGCTGTGGATCCAGGCTGGAGATGTCTCCACCCAGGGCGCGTCGAAGAACCGTTTCTGGCTGTCCCGGTTGATGACGACTGCAACCAAGCACAGTCAATCCCATCGCCATAGTGGCGATCGACACGGCGGCGAGTCGACGGAGCATCGCTCCAATCCTCAGCATGACTTTTCTAGTCGCGGCATACGTGTATCGGCATCGAAGCCCCGCTCTTGCGACTCTTAGTATCTATCTGCAGCGCAATCGCACCCATGCCGCAGTCGTGTTTTTTCAAATCATCCAATGCATTGCGCGATACCGCAACGCACCGATCGATACCGCTTGTCGGCCACCTGGGTTCGGGAGTTCCACTGAGCGGTGGCTTCCGAGCGGTCGCTCGCTGGCGCCTGCTCCGCGGCCAGCACGATGGCTAAAACGTAAGTGTCCACCGAACCGTCTGGTATCGACCCTAGGTTGTCGCCTTAGGCTGTAGCCCAAAGCGGGTGGCGCGAAAACGGGCCGTGCAGTGCGGCAATCCCGCGAACTGGAGCGGCGCTCCGCCGGTCCCGCCTATCGGACGCCGGCCGATCCTTAGGGTCCGCTAGAGGGACCGCCAGTCCGAATCCACTTACATAAAATCCACATTCATTCAAATAATACACACAAATATATTATCGAAACCCACAAATATAAAAAAAGTACGCGCTCATGACATAAATATCCCACATGTCCGCTGAAAGAGTGAACGCGACCGCGTGCGCCGACGAACCTGCAGCGCGCCGGCGTGAGCGTAATGTCTTTGAAATCTTTGACATAAGCGCGGTCGTATCCGATGATTAAGTTCAAAGGAATAATCGGCGGGAAATGTGACCGAGCTCACGCAAAAGCTGGATCGTTTCGAGGCGGCCTTGGCGCCTCTTGTCGACATCGCGCTCTCGCAAGGGATCTCGGTCAACGACGTCCAGAAGGTGCTGCGTCAGCTTTTTGTGCGCCGCGCCGCCGAATGGCTTCGCCACCGGCACGAGCCGGTGTCGGCCGCGCGCGTTGCCGTCACGTCCGGTGCAAACCGCACCGAGGTTTGGGCCACGCTGTCGAATCTTGGGCCGGCGGACTCAACACGCACATCAGGTGCGCGCCTCCGTGCACGCATTCCCGAGTTGCTCTCAGTCTGGACGAACGATTCCAAGTTCTCCGGCCCTTACGGTGCTGTGCGGCACTTGTTCGTTGGCGGCGAGACTGCGGGTCACGAAAGCGAAAGTTCGTTCAGCGACCTGACGAGCAGCGTCGACCCGCGAATCGACCCGGCTGAGGCAGCTGAAATGCTGGTGCAAGCCGGTTGTGCTTCGTGGTTAGACACTGACCGCAAAGTCATCCGCTTCGAGAAAGTGACGTACATCCCGGGCGGGGAAAGCGCGGCCGATCAGCAGTTCCAGCAGGTCATGCGAATGCTTGCGGGTGCTGCGCGTACGACAGCTTGGAATGCGACTGCGAGTGATCGATCGACGCGCCTGTTTCAGCGTGCTGTGGTCGCTGATCACCCGTTGGCCATCGCAGAGGCGAAGGCGCTCTTCGATTATGCCGAAGTGAATTTTGGTCCGTCGCTGTCACAGGCGGACCAGTTCATCGCTGCATTGCCGCCCGCAGTTGGACAACCAGGCCGTCGGTACGGAATCGGCGTCTTCGTATTTGAGGACGAGCCATTCATTCCGTCTTCTCAAGCAGTGTCTTTGGTCGAATCTGAAACACAGCCACAGATGCACGCCGAGGCATGACTTATCGGTTTTTTATCGTCGACGAATATTTTGGTTTCTTGAACTGCAAACATCGCTAGGGGATCTGGTCCATGACGAACAACACGAGAAGAGTGGCAATGCGTCGCGTGCCCGCAACTTTGGCAGTTGCGTTCGCTGCGACGCTGCTGATGCCGGCCGCATCAAACGCGCGTCCGCCGGCGGTCAAGTCGTCGTCTCACCTCGGCGCCGCTAGCGTCATTGGTGGCGGTCGGACGTCCAGCGTTATCGGTGGCGGCATCGGTACGTCGAGCATCATCGGTGGCGGAACGGCGTCCAGCGTTATCGGCGGCGGCGTCGGTACGTCGAGCGTCATTGGTGCCGGCAAGACCTCCAGCGTGATTGGCGGCGGCTGAGGTAGCTGGCCCAGAGACTGCGGCCGGGAACTCGCCCAGTCTCTGGTCGCCTCCGCGGCGATCCCGCGACTCATCGCGGATCGTGCGAGTTTCGGTCGTACGCGTGTCGTGCCGTGAGGATGCCGGAACGGATAGCACTGTCCGACTTTCGGCAGCGGTGCGTTCCTACGTCCTGGCGGCGGGTTGCCGCACGCGTTAGGTCGCTTTCAAAGCAAGCTGCCGCGGAACCGAGTTCTGCGCGCGGCAGTTCAAGGGCGCCGTGACGCCGGTCATTGGCGCGCCAACAGCGATATTGTTTCTGCCCTCCGTCGCAGCGTGTAGCTGCACGACGTTTCATTGGTCACGGACGGTCGTCCGACCTCTGAGAAGGCACTCGTCCGACGTATTTCTGCGAGGCCAGACCCGAGCCGACGAAAAAGGGCCGGTGTCTCGCGACGCCGGCCCTCTTGGTACGCGCGATGAAGCGCGTGGCAGGTCAGGGCTTCTTCGCCTCAGCAGGCGTGGCCGCCGGCGCCGCGGTGGCAGCAGCCGGGGCAGCAGCCGGGGCAGGAGCCTTGTCGTCAGCCTTGGCAGCAGGCGCCTCCACAACCTTCGTCTCCTCGACCTTCGAGGCCTTGCGCAGCGACTCGATGTAGTCGTGCACCTGGCGCTGCTGGACGAACTGGCCCAGCCGGTCC